>NZ_DATILJ010000337.1:0-9483 GCF_035476535.1 Aquabacterium sp. | reverse complement strand
GCCCAGCGTCCAGCTGCCGGCGCCGACCGAGGGCAGGTTCAGCATGCCGCCGCTGCCGGCGCTGACCACCGGGATGATGGCGCTGGCCAGCAGCAGGCCGACCACGCCGCCCAGCAGCAACAGCAGCACTGATTCGGCCAGCACCATCATCAGCACGCTGGTGCCGGAGAAGCCGATGGTCTTCAGCACCGCGAGTTCGCTGGTGCGTTCACGCACCGCCTGCATCATCGTGTTGCCCGACAGCAGCAGCAGCGTGAAGAACACCGCGCCCATGATCGAGCCGACGATCAGGCCGATGTCGGCCAGCTGCTTCATCCACGACGCGGTGGCGGCCTGCTCGGTCTGCGTGCGGGTCTCGTGGTCGGAATTGGCCGACAGCGCGTCGATCGCCTTGGCCACGCGGTCGGCCTGGTTCACATCGGTCACGCGGGTGACGTACCAGCCGACCTGGCCCTGGTTGTAGGGCGTGGTCTCGTCGAAGTATTTCCAGTTCAGCAGGAACATCTGGTCGAAGAAGCCGCCGGTCTTCTTGTCGGTGGCATGCAGGATGCCGACGATCTGGAACGACCAGTTCTTGCTGCCGCTGCGGTCCGGGAAGATCTGCGATTGCAGCGGGATCTGGTCACCGACCTTCCAGTTGAAGCGCTTGGCCAGCTGCTCGCCGATCAGGGCGCCGGTGCGGGTGTCGGCGAAGGCCTTGCGTTCGGCCTCGCTCACGCTGACCTCGGGAAACAGGTCCAGGTAGTTCGGCGCCACCGCGAAGGTGAAGACCTGGTTGTGCGGGTCCTGGTAGGCACCGCCGAACCAGTTGGCAAAACTCACTGCCTTGACGCCGTCGACCCGCAGCATCTGCGCTTGCAGCGACATCGGCAGCAGCTGGATGAACGACAGCTTGGAGCCGGTCTGCAGCCGCGCCGCGCCGTTGGCGCTTTGCCCGGCCTGGGTGAAGGAGGTGCGCACGGCATCCAGCAGGCCGAACAGCAGGAAGGCCGCGATGATGGACACCAGGGTCAGGATCGTGCGGGTCTTGCGCCGGAACAGCGCCGCCCAGATCAGGTGCAGGTATTTCATGGCCGCCCCTTTTGTTCGCTAGCTCACCGCGGCCTGCTCGACCAGGCTGCCCTTGTCCAGGTGCAGCGTGTGCTTGGCGTAGTCGGCGGCCTTGGGGTCGTGGGTCACCATCACCACGGTCTTGCCGTGGTCGCGGTTCAGCGCGCGCAGCAGGCCCAGCACGTCTTCGGCCGATTGGCGATCCAGGTCGCCGGTGGGTTCGTCGCAGACCAGCAGCGCCGGATCGGAGACGATGGCCCGCGCGATCGATACGCGCTGTTGCTGGCCGCCCGACAGCTCGGTGGGCTTGTGCGCCGCACGGTCGGCCAGGCCGACCAGCTGCAATGCAATGCCGGCGCGCTTGCGGCGTTCGCTCGCCGAGAGCTTGGTCAGCAGCAGCGGCAGCTCGACATTGCGCTGCGCTGACAGCATCGGCATCAGGTTGTAGAACTGGAACACGAAGCCGACGGTGGCTGCGCGCCACTTGGCCAGCGCGCCGGCGCCGAGCTGGTCGATGCGCTGGCCGCCGACGCTGATGCTGCCGCCCGAGGGCAGGTCCAGCCCGCCGATCAGGTTCAGCAGCGTGGTCTTGCCCGAGCCCGACGGGCCCATCAGCGCCAGGAAGTCGCCCTGTTCGACATCGAGCTCGATGTGGTGCAGCACTTCCACCTTCTGCTTGCCGCGCTCATACACCTTCGACAGGTCGCGGATCTCGATCAGTCTGGCCATGGTGTTCCTTCGTTGTCGGCGCGTGGTCAGCGTGCCTCGTTGTCGATGCGGAGCTCGGTGCCTTCGTGCAGCGTGGCCGGCGGCGACAGCACCACGCGCTCGCCGAGCTTCACGCCGTCCGGCAGCAGCTTCATCGTGCCCACATCCTGCGCCGCGGGCTTGACGGGGCGTTGCTGCGCCTTGCCGTCGATCACGACGAAGACCACGCTGCGGCCGTCGCGCTGGGCCAGGGCCTGCGCCGGCACCAGCACGCCCTTGGGCGCCTGCTTCGCAGCCGCGGGATCGGGCTTGGAGCCGAGGAAGGACACCCGCACGCCCATGTCCGGCACCATGCGTGCATCTTTCTGCTCCAGCGCCACGCGCACCTTCACGGTCGCCTTGCCGCGGTCGGCGGTGGGCACGATGGCCAGCACATGCGCGGGCACTTTCCAGTCGGGGTAGGCATCCAATACCGCTTCGGCCGGCATGTCGGCTTTCACCTGGCCGATGTAGGCCTCGTTGACATCGACGTTCACTTCCAGCGAGTCCATGTCGACGATGGTGCCGACGCCGGTGCGCGTGAAGCCGCCGCCGGCCGACAGCGGCGAGACGATCTCGCCGACCTGCGCTGCCTTCACGGTGACCACGCCGGTAAACGGCGCGCGCACGATGGTGTAGTCGAAATTCACCTGGGCCTGCGCCAGCTGCGCGCGTGCGGCATCGGCCTCGCGGCGGCGCGCTTCGAGCATCGCCGCCGCCGCGGCGACGGCGGTGCGCGCCTGCTCGGCCGCCTGCCGGGTGCTCATGCCGCTGGCGGCCAGTTCAGTCTGCCGCCGTGCGTCGGCCTCGGCCTGCGCCAGCTGCGCCTGGGCCTGCGTGGCCTGGGCCTGCACCGCCAGGATATTGGCCTGCGCGACGTTGAGGCCGGCGCGCAAGGCGCTGTCTTCGAGCCGTGCGATGACCTGGCCCTTCTGCACCTTGTCGCCTTCTTCGATCAGCACCTGGGTCAGCGTGCCGGTGATCTGCGTCGACACGGTGGCCTGCCGGCGCGCGGTGATGTAGCCGGTGGCCTGCAGTACCGCGGCGGCGTTGCTGCCGGCGCCCGGCGCCACGGCGAGAGCCGTTTGCACGGCCGCCGGCCGGCCGGCGATGAACCACCAGGCGCCTGCGCCCGCCAGCAGCGCCAGGACGAACACGCCACCCACGACCACCGGCCACCGCCGGCGCGTGCCGCTGCCATCGTGATCGCGCTCATGGTGGTCGATGCGCAGCTCGTTCAACAGATTCGCGTCGATGTCGCGTTCCTCCAGACTTGCCAGCCCGCCTGCCTTGGGGCGGGCCATCATACAAGCCGAGCCAGCCAGATCGCCCCGGCCGGATGCCGGTCATCCCACGCGCTAGGCTGCTGGCACGACCGATACAGATGCGGCGCCGAGACGCCGCGTCTGTACCTTGGCGGCCGCGGCGGCGCTGCGTACGCTGCAGCACATTCCAGCTTCCCGATGCGATCGCCGTGACTGAACTGCTGCCCTTGATGACCTACTGCTTCGTGATGTCCAGCACCCCGGGGCCGAACAACGTGATGCTCACCGCCTCCGGCGCGAACTTCGGCTACCGCGGCGCCTTGCCGCAGATCATGGGCATCAACGTCGGCGGCTTCATCCAGACCTTCATCACCTGCCTGGGCCTGGGCGTGCTGTTGGCCGGCCACCCCACGGCGCAGATGCTGCTGCGGGTGGCGGGCGCGCTGTACCTGATCTACCTGGCCACGCGGCTGGCGGGGGCTTCGGTGGGCCCGGCGCGTGCGCCGCTGCCCGTCACGTTCTGGCAGGGCGCACTGTTCCAGGCCATCAACCCCAAGAGCTGGGTCAAGGCCATCACGCTGGCTTCGGTGTTCATGCCGGCCGGCATGGGTGCGGTGCAGGGGGCGCTTGTGGTGTCGGTCATCGGCCTGGCGATCGGCTTTCCGTGCATCTCGATGTGGGCGCTGTTCGGCGTGGCCATCCGCCGCCTGCTGGCCGACCCGCGCAAGCAGCGCGCCTTCAACTGGCTGATGGCCGGCACGCTGGTGGTGCTGGCTCTGTCCTTCCTGCGCTGAGCGGCTCAACCCTCCTGGGTCTGGCGCTTCGCGCATTGCGCCGCGGCTTGTTCGGGCGGCAGGGCGTGCGAGGCAATGAACTCTTCGATGGCCACCTGAACCACCTGCTCGGCCGTGAGGTCCATCCGCCGTGGCGCCAGGCGGGCCGCGAAGATGCGCATCCAGTCGACCGGCGTGTCGTCGGTATCGGGCGCGGCCCGATCGACTTGATTCAACGGGGTGGCTGACATCGCACTCTCCTGAGTCAATCCGATGTCAGTGTCAGCGGCGGCGTTTGCGCCGTCTGTCGGCCGATTCCGACGCGAAGTGTCAGCCGATGACGCGACCCGTCCTGCAGTCGCTCATCGGGGAGGGGCCGCCCATCCGCAGCGGGCATGTCGGTTGCCGGAAGCCTGGGAATGACACTCACCATCCTCACCGTCAACCTGCACAAGGGCTTCGGCGCTTTCAATCGGCGCTTCGTGCTGCATGAACTGCGCGACGCCGTGCGCAGCGTCTCGGCCGATGTCGTGTTCCTGCAGGAAGTGATGGGCGAGCACGAACTGCATGCCGCCAAGGTGCCCGGCTGGCCCACTGCACCGCACTACGAATTCCTGGCCGACACGCTGTGGACCGATTTCGCCTACGGCCGCAATGCGGTGTACCCGGCCGGCCATCACGGTAATGCGCTGCTGTCGAAGTTCGTCATCGTGCGGCACCAGAACCACGATGTGTCGGTGGCCGGGCTGCATGATGTCGCGGAACGTCGTGGCCTGCTGCACGGTGTGCTGCAGCTGCCCGGCGGCGGGCGTGAACTGCACGCGATCTGCGTGCACCTGGGGCTGCGTGAATCGCACCGCAGCTTGCAGGTGCAGGGCCTGTGCCGGCTGATCAACGGCTTGCCGGACGATGCCCTGGTGGTCGTTGCCGGCGATTTCAACGACTGGCAACAGCACGCGCACGAGCCGCTGCGCCGTTGTGCAGGCCTGCAGGAAGTGTTCGTGCAAGCCCACGGCTCTGCCGCGAAGACCTTTCCCGCGCGCTGGCCGCTGCTGCGGCTGGACCGCATCTACGTGCGCGGCGCCAGCGTGCAGCGGCCGGTGGTGCTGCCGCGGCGGCCGTGGTCGCACCTGTCCGACCACGCACCGCTGGTCGCGGAGATCCGGCTGTGAAGCCCGAACCCTGGATCGGCGGCAACCAGCTGCAGCTGCTGGAGAACGGCGAAGAATATTTCCCCGCCGTGTTCGGGGCGATCAGCAGTGCGCGGCACGAGGTGCTGATCGAGACCTTCATCCTGTTCGAAGACAAGGTCGGCCTGGCCCTGCATGCCGTGCTGGTGGCTGCCGCCCGGCGCGGTGTGCGGGTGGACCTGACGGTCGATGGCTTCGGCTCACCCGCGCTGTCGTCGGCCTTCGTCGACGAGCTCACCGCCGCCGGCGTGCGGCTGCATGTCTTCGACCCGCCGCCGCGGCTGTCGCGGCGCCTGCAGCCGTTTCGCCGCCTGCACCGCAAGATCGTCGTCGTCGATGGCGAGGTCGGCTTCGTCGGCGGGCTGAATTATTCGGCCGATCACCTGGCCGACTACGGACCGCAGGCCAAGCAGGACTATGCGGTGATGGCCCGCGGCCCGGTCGTCGAGCCCCTGCGCCGAGCGGCCTACCAGCTGATCGACCGCCATGCGCCCCCCTCGCCCATGCCCCACCCGGCGGCGACGGGTAGCGCGCAGGCCCAGGTGGTGATCCGCGACAACCAGAAGCACCGTGACGACATCGAGCGCATCTACCGCCGCGCGCTGCACGCGGCGCAGCGCGAAGTGATCATTGCCAATGCCTACTTCTTCCCGGGCTACCGGCTGCTGAAGAGCCTGCAGCGCGCCGCGCGGCGGGGCGTGCAGGTCCGGCTGATCCTGCAAGGCCAGGCCGCGGACACGGCCTGGGCCACGTTCGCCGCGCGCATGGTCTACGACCGCCTGATCGAGGCCGGCGTGCGCATCTACGAATATTGCGAACGGCCGATGCACGGCAAGGTGGCGCTGGTCGACGACGAGTGGTCGACCATCGGCTCCAGCAACCTCGATCCGCTGAGCCTGTCGCTGAACCTCGAGGCGAACCTGGTGATCCGCGATCGCGATCTCAATGCGCAGCTGCGCCAGAAGCTGACGCCGCTGATGCAGCAGCAATGCCAGCGCGTGCGCATCGAGCAGACGGCCGCGCGGCGCTGGTGGTGGCGGCTGGGCGTGGGCTACCTGGTGTTCCACGCGATGCGGCATTTCCCGCGCTGGGCCGCCAACCTGCCGCCGCACCGGCCGCGCGTGGTGCCGGCGGCCGACAGCACACTGGTCGTTGCCGCGCCGGCCGGTGAAGCGGTGCAAGCCTGGCAATGGCAGGCCGATGCCGCACCGGCGGCGGCCGGAGGGCTTGGCCCATGAGCGTGGCGTCGGCACTTCGAAAACCCACGCGCAAGCCCGTCCTCGCGCGGCGGCCGGCGCAGCGCTCGCACCGGCTGGCCACCGCCTTCAGCGTCGTCTTCGGCGTGGCCGTGCTGGGGCTGATCGCCTGGGTGGCGCGCAAGGTGGAATGGACCCAGGTGCTGAGCGCGCTGCAGGCCCTGCCGGCCGGCACCCTGGCCGCCGCGCTGGGCGTGGCGATGCTCAGCCACCTGATGTACAGCAGCTACGACCTGATCGGCCGCGCCTGGACCGGCCACAACCTGCCGCTGCACCAGGTGATGAAGATCACCTTCGTCAGCTATGCCTTCAACCTGAACCTGGGTTCGATGGTCGGCGCCATCGCGATGCGCTTCCGCCTGTATTCGCGGCTGGGGCTGGCCCACGACCAGATCGCCCGCGTGCTGGCCCTGAGCCTGATCACCAACTGGCTGGGCTACGCCGCGCTGGCCGGCGGCGTGTTCCTGCTGCGCCTGCTGGCACCGCCGCCGGAGTGGACCGTCAGCGCCGCGGCCTTGCAGGTCTTCGGCGGCGTGCTGTGGTTGCTGGTGGCTGGCTACCTGGCGTTTTGCGGGTTATCGGCAGGACGCCGCTTCACCGTGCGGGGCCACGTGTTCGTGCTGCCCTCGCTGCGCATTGCGCTGCTGCAGCTGGTGCTGTCCTGCATCAACTGGCTGGTCATCGCCGGGGTGCTGTACCTGCTGCTGCAGCGCACGCTGCCGTATGCACAGGTGTTGCCGGTGTTCCTGGTGGCGGTGGTGGCCGGCCTGATCGTGCGCATTCCCGGCGGCCTGGGCGTGCTGGAGGCGGTGTTCGTCGCGCTGCTGTCGCCGCCCATGGCCCAGTACACCGTGCTGGCCGCCTTGCTGGCCTACCGGGCGATCTACTACCTGCTGCCGCTGCTGGTGGCCACGGTGATGTACTTCGTGCTGGAGGCCAAGGCGACCAAGGGGGCCAAGGCGGCGCGCTGAGGGCGCAATGAGGGCGCCTCAGCGCTCCACCGTCTTGTTCCAGCGCGCATTCCATTCCGGCCGCAGCGCATTGATCGCATCCCAGTCCAGCGTCACCACGGTCTTCATGTAGCCCTTGAAGCGATCGACCGTGGCCTGCGCATTGGCATTCGACGTAGTGGTCTTCAGGTTGGACGGGATCTGGTTGCCGAACTCCAGCGCCGCGGCCTGGGCCTGCGGCGTCAGCAGGAATTCGGCGAGCTTCTGCGCCATCGCCGGGTTGCTGTTATTGGCCACCACGCATTCGGCCACCATCAGCAGCACCGAGCCTTCCTTGGGCTGCGCGTACTCCATCGGCACGCCGCGCGCCTTCTGCGTGGCCACGCCGGTGGGGGTCAGCGGAAAGATCGCCGCTTCGCCGTTCTGCACCATCTCCGAGAGCTTGGCCGAGCTCGGGATGTACTCCAGCACATTCGGGCCGATGGTGCTGGCCCACTTGCTGAAACCGGGCTCGACGTTGTTGTCCTTGCCGCCCTGGATGCGGTTGAACATCAGGAAGCCATGCAGGCCGAAGGTGCTGGCCGGCAGCGACTGGAACACCACCTTGCCCTTGTACTTCGGGTCGGCCAGGTCCATCCACGAAGTCGGCGGCGCCCACTTCTTCTCGTCGAACATCTTCTTGTTGTAGGCAATGCCGGTCATGCCGACATTGACGCCGGCCGCCATGTCGCCGGCCATGCGCGCGGTGGGGTACAGGTCCTTCAGCACTGGCGAGTCAGTGAGCTTGCTGCACAGACCCATCTTGATCGCGCGCACCATCACGCCATCGTCGAGGAACATCACGTTGACCGGCGGCTTCTCCTTGCTGGCCTGCACCTTGGCCAGGATGTCCGACGAGGTGCCCGGCACCACCACCACCTTGACGCCATGGATCTTCTCGAAGGCCGGGAACACGTACTTGGTGTACGAGCGCTCCATGTCGCCGCCGTTCATGCCGATGTAGAGCGTCTTGTTGTCCTGGGCCTGCGCACCGGCGGCGGCCAGCAGCGCGGCAGTGGTGATAGCACGTGAAATCATCGTGGACATGATCAGTCCTTTCAGGGGGTGATGAGAGAGGGAACTTCGGTGAAACGGGAAAGGGCGAACGGTTCCAGATCGATGCCGCAGCGGCCGTGATGCACCAGCTCGGCCAGCAACTCGCCGACCGCCGGCCCGGTTTGGAAGCCGGCGCCGCAGAAGCCGAAGGCATGGATCAGGTTCGGCGTGCCCGGGCTGGGCCCGATGACCGGCTGGTGGTCCGGCAGCGAGCCTTCGACGCCGCTCCAGAAGCGGATCACATGCGCGTGGGCCAGGGCGGGGAACAGCTCGGCCATGCGCTGGCATAACTCTCCGATGGCCTTGGCAGTGGGCGTGGCATAGAGCGTGCCGTTCGGCGCGCCGCGACTGCCGCCCATCACGCAGTTGCCGCGGGCGGTCTGCCGGCCGTAGATGCCGCCGCCTTCGACGCCGACGTTGACGTCCATGAAGTGCGGCACCGCTTCGGTCACCGCCATGCCGGGGTTGATGGTGGTGAGCGGTGCGCTGTCGCCGAAGCGCCGTGCGATGTCCAACGACCAGGCGCCGGCGCAGTTCAGCAGCCAGCGGGATGACACCTCGACTGAGCGGCCATCGCCGAGCACGAAGCCGCTGCCGGTGTGGGCGACTTCGGTGATGTTGCATTGCTCGAGCACGCGCGCGCCAGCCGCACGTGCGGCGCGCGCGAAAGCCGGCGACACCAGGCGCGGGTTGGCATGGCCGTCCTCGGCGCAGAAGGATCCGCCGATCGCCTGCGCGCCGGCCCAGGGGTAGGCGCGCCGGAACGCGGCGCCGCTGCTCAGCGCCAGGTCCAGGCCATGCTCGCGCACCACGTCGGCATAGGCTTCGAGGCTGGCCATGTCGGCCTCGGAGCGGGCGATCTTCAGGTGGCCGGACTGCAGGTATTCGCCATCGATGCCGATGTAGTGCGACAGCCGCGACCAGATCTGGCGCGCACGCAGCGCCAGCGGCAACTGCGACACCGCGCGGCCCTGCGTGCGCACGCCGCCGTAGTTGACGCCGCTGGCCGCCGCACCGCACAGCCCACGTTCGAGCAGCACCACCGACAGGCCGAAGCGCCGCAGGAACAGCGCGGCCGCGCTGCCGACGATGCCGCCGCCGATGATCGCGACGTCGGTGGACAGCTTGTCAATCATCCCGTTCCTCGAAGGGCACGG
>NZ_DATILJ010000336.1:0-19621 GCF_035476535.1 Aquabacterium sp. | reverse complement strand
GCGTAGGCATAGAAGCCGTCGAAGGGCAGGCCGCCGTAGTCGGTGCCGTCGTTGCGCGTCTGCACGTTGTTGTAGCTCTGCGGGCCGCCCTGGGTGAACAGCAGGCCGTTGCCGAAGTCCAGCCAGAAGCCGCTGACGGCGTTGTTGAAGAAGCCGAGGCCGGGCTGCGCGTCGGTATCGGCGACGCTGCTGTCGTAGCTCAGGCCGCCGGTGAAGCGGGTGCTGGTGCCGTTGGGCGTCAGGCCGTTGAGCAGGTTCAGGTCGTCGCTGACCGAGGTGACGAAGCCGCCGAAGCTGATGTTGACCACCGCGCCGTGGGCGCTGGAGGCGGCGCACATCGCGGCCAGCAGGCCGGCCTTGGCGGTGGCCGATGAAGCGATGGCCCGCGTGGCCGACAGCAGGCGGCGGCCGTGATGGGCACCGGCGCGCAGCGCGGCATGGAGGCGGTGGGTGATGGGCATGGTGGGTTCCTTGGCACAACGAACGACGGATGGCGCCCACTCTAGGCAGGCCGGCCATGCAAGTGGTTCGCTGGCGGTCAAGAAACGGTCAAAGCGGGGCCGGGGTCAAGGCACAGCGGGCGGACCCGGCGGTACAGGCCCGAAGGCCAGCGCCAGCGCGGCGGGCTCGCTCAGCTGGGCGCCTTCGCGGCGCAGCGACACCGCGGCGTCGGCCGCTAGCGCTGCGCCGAGCCGCGCTTCGAGTGCGGCCTGCAGGCGGGCGAAGAACGGGCCGCGGCGCTCGCCGGCGGCGGCGATCAGCGCATCGGCCCAGCCCAACAGCCGGGCCGCATCGGCCGGCCGGCTGTTCCACCAGGGTAGCCAGGGCAGCGCCCCGGCCAGGGTCCACAGGCTGCCATCGGCGCGCAGCAGCGCCACGGCCTCGTGCACCCGCGGCGATGCGGCGGTCTCGGCGCCGTGCCAGAGCAGCATCGCCGCATGCACGCAGATCTGCGACGGCTGGCTGCGCTGCTGGCCGGCGGCGGCGATCTGCTCGCAGATCTGGCCCAGCTGGGCCAGTGCCTGCGCCACGTCGCCGCGTTCGTGCTCGGCCAGCGCCAGCGCATAGCCGGTCAACCAGAGGGTGTTGCGGTCGCCCAGGTGGCGGGCAAAGGCCTGCTCTTCGCGCATGGCCTGGTGGTAGCCGTCGAGGTCACCGGCCTGGCGCCGCAGCATCGCGGCGGTCCAGCGGCCGTAGCGGCGCAGCGCCGTGCTCCAGCCGGGCTGTTCCAGCGCCTGCATCGCCGCCAGCGTGCCGGCCGGGTGCGGCAGCTGCAGCCGTATCTGGATCATCGCCAGCAGATAGAGGTCATAGTACGCGGCCACGGCGTCGCCGGCGGCCCGGTGCAGGCGATGCGCGGTTTCCATCGCCTGCAGCCCTTCCTGCGGCGGCAGCGCCAGGCCCAGCACGCACAGCACGCCGCGGGCCTGGGCCACGTCGGCTTTCAGGGTCGATGGCCCGGCCGCGGCCTGCAGCTCGCCCAGCGCGCGCTGCCAGCGCAAGGCTTCGTGCTTGAGGCCGCTGCGCACCCAGAACATCACGCTGAGCGCCCACAGGGCCCAGGCCAGCGCCGCGTCGCTGCGCTGGGCGTGGCGCAGCGCGGCGCGCAGGTTGTCCAGCTCCGGTTCCAGCTGCGCCAGCCAGTCCTGCGGCGCCATGTCGTGCACGCGGGGCCCGGCCTGCGCCAGCAGGTCCTGCATCCAGCGCGCATGGCGCTCGCGCAGCACGGCGGTCTCACCGGCCTGATCGAGCTGTTCCAGCGCAAAGGCGTGGATGCCGTGCAGCATGCGCCAGCGGGGCACGGTGTGCGGTGCCGCGGGCGACGCGTCGTCCGGGCCGGCTTCGTCATGCTGCCGCCGCCGCACGGCGGCCGCCGGGGCGCTGCCGGCGCCGGCCAGCAGCGAGCGCTCGGCCAGCGCGGCGACGGCATCCAGCACGTCCCAGCGGTCCAGGCCCTCGTCGGCGACCACAGCCTCGGCGGCGGCGATCGAGAACGAGCCTTCGAACACCGCCAGCCGCCGCAGCACGCACTGCTGCTGCGGCGGCAGCAGCGCATGGCTCCAGGCCAGGGCGTTGCGCAGCGAGCGGTGGCGTGCCGCGCCATCGGGCGCTGGCTGGGCGCCCTGGCCGTGTTGGCCGTGCTGGCGCAGCATGTCCAGCCGCTCGGGCAGGCGGGTCTGAACACCGGCCAGGCCCAGCAAGGGCACACGGGCCGCCGCCAGTTCCAGCTCGAGCGGCACGCCGTCGAGCGCGCGGCAGATGGCGGCCACGCTGCGCTGCTGGCCGGTCTGCAGCTGGAACTGCCGGTCGTGCCGGCGTATCCGGGCCAGCAGCAGCTGGGCGGCGCCGCTGTGCGCCAGGTCGTCGCCTGCCGCTGCCGGTACCGCCAGCGGCCCCAGCGGCAGCAGCTGCTCGCCGGCCAGGCCCAGCGCCTGCTGCGAGGTGCACAGCAGCCGCAGCCCCGGCGCCTGCGCCAGCAACTGCGCCACCAGCGCAGGCAGCTGCAGCAGCAGGTGCTCGCAGTTGTCGAGCACGATGCCCATCGCCAGCGTGCGCAGCGCGGTGCACAGCGCGTCGAGGTCGCGTGCCGCTTCGGGCGACAGGCGCAGCGTGTGCGCCAGCGTGGCCACCAGCGTGTCGGCGTCGACGATGCTGTCCAGCCGCAGCAGCCAGGCGCCGTCGCGGCAGGCCTGCGCCAGCTGCGGCAATGCGGCCAGTGCGAGGTGGGTCTTGCCGATGCCGGCGCTGCCGGTCAGCGTGACCAGGCGGTGCGTGGCCAGCAGTGTCTGCAGCTGCGCGAACTCGCGCGCGCGGCCGATCAGCGTGCCGTCACCGACGGCCGGTACGGCGGCCAGCGCCGCGGGCGGCACGGCCGGCGCCGGCGCTGCATCGTCGAGCGTGAAGCGGTAGCCACGGCGGGCCACGCTGGTGATCCAGCGCGACGACGAGCCCGGCTCGCCCAGCGCCCGCCGCAGGTTGTTGACCGTGGCCTTCAGCGAGGATTCCGACAGGTGCTGGTGGCCCCACACCGCGTCCAGCAACTCATGCTTGGGCACCACGCGGCCGGCGTGCCGTGCCAGGTAGCACAGCAGCGCAAACGGCCGCGGCGGCACCTTCACCGGTGCGCCGTCGCGGCTGAGCATGCCCAGGCGCATCTCCAGCGTGAACGGCCCGAAGCGCAAGGGGCCGGGCAGCGGAGGGTCGTCGCTACGAGGGGGCACGGCAGGTGGCGGATGCGGGGCAGATGCGGAGGCCCGTCATTCTGCCGGGCGGCTACAGTCGCATCGGCCTCGCTGGCCCATGACCCGAGGAGATTTCCCGATGCCCGCCTGGCTGTTGGCGCTGGACCGCCATTTCCCGATCCGCTACCTGACGCTGACGCTGGCCGCGGTGTGCGCGCTGCTTGGCGCCTTCGTCTGGGTCGGCTTCAGCCGCTTCGGCTGGCTGGCGCTGCTGGGCGCGGCCGCCGTGGTCATCGGCGTGCGCGACTTGATGCAGTCCCGCCACGCGGTGCTGCGCAACTACCCCGTGATCGGCCATCTGCGCTTCCTGCTCGAATGGATACGGCCGGAGATGCGCCAGTACTTCATCGAGACCGACCGCGAGGCGATCCCGTTCTCGCGCCAGCAGCGCTCGCTGGTCTACCAGCGCAGCAAGGGCGAATCGGACAAGCGGCCCTTCGGCACCCAGCTCGATGTGCACGAAACCGGCTATGAGTGGATGAACCACTCGATGCAGCCGACGACGATTGCCTCGCACGACTTCCGCGTGATGATCGGCGACAGCCCGGGCAGCCGCTGCCGCCAGCCGTATTCGGCGAGCCTGTTCAATATCTCGGCAATGAGCTTCGGCGCGCTGAGCGCCAACGCGATCCTGGCGCTGAACGCCGGCGCGCTGCGCGGCAACTTCGCGCATGACACCGGTGAAGGCTCGATCAGCCAGCACCACCGCGTGCATGGCGGCGACCTGATCTGGGAGATCGGCTCCGGCTACTTCGGCTGCCGCAACGACGACGGCAGTTTCAGCGAGACGAAGTTCGTCGAGAACGCCACCCAGCCGCAGGTCAAGATGATCGAGCTGAAGCTGAGCCAGGGCGCCAAGCCCGGCCATGGCGGCGTGCTGCCCGGCGCCAAGGTGACACCGGAGATCGCCGCGGCGCGCGGCGTGCCCGAAGGCATCGACTGCGTCTCGCCGTCTTCGCACAGCGCGTTCTCCAGCCCGGTGCAGATGCTGCGTTTCATGGACCGGCTGCGCGAGCTGTCAGGCGGCAAGCCGGTGGGCTTCAAGTTCTGCGTCGGCCATCCGTGGGAATGGTTTGCGCTGGCCAAGGCCATGGTCGAGACCGATCTGCTGCCCGACTTCATCGTCGTCGACGGTGCCGAGGGCGGCACCGGCGCCGCGCCGCTGGAGTTCACCGACCATGTCGGCGCGCCGCTGCAGGAAGGCCTGCGCCTGGTGCACAACACGCTGGTCGGCCTGAACCTGCGCGAGCGCATTCGCATCGGCTGCGCCGGCAAGGTGGTCAGCGCCTTCGACATCCTGCGCATGGTGGCCATCGGCGCCGACTGGTGCAATGCGGCGCGCGGCTTCATGTTCGCGCTGGGCTGCATCCAGGCCCAGCACTGCCATACGGGCGCCTGCCCGACGGGCGTGACCACGCAGGATCCGCTGCGCCAGCGCGCGCTGGTGGTCCCGGACAAGGCCGAGCGTGTCTACCGCTTCCACCAGATGACGCTGGAAGCGCTGAAAGAGCTGGTGCAGGCCGCCGGGCTGCAGCACCCGGAGCAGGTCACCACTGCGCACATCGTGCGCCGTACCAGCGACCACGCGACGCGGCTGTTGTCCAACCTGCTGCCCACCGTGAAGCCGGGAGGACTGCTGGCGGCAGAGCGCGGCGAGGTGGATTGGCCGCACACCGTGTTCAAGATGCACTGGCCGCATTCGCGTGCCGACAGCTGGCAGCCATCGGCAGGAGGGTCGGCGGCTTGAGCGCCGCCGGCGTGAACCCCGTCACACAAATTCCCGCCGGCTGCGGTTGAACCCCCTTGCGCCCCCGAAGCCCGGGGATGCTGGTTTTCCGGTTCATCCCCAGAATCAGTTACATACAGAAACTGATCGTCGTTGGGGTCATGAAAACTGTGCTGATGGCCGGCCACGCACCGGCTCAGAACCGTGCGTGGTGCGAAGAACTGCTCGGCGATGGTCGCTGGGATGTGATGGAGCCGGTGCAGAGCTTTGCGCAGGCCCGCGTGCTGCTGCACCGCCACAATCCGGACCTGCTGATCGCCGAGTTGCGCCTGCTCGACGGCACGGTGCTGGACATGATCCGCGTGCTGCGCCTGGGCTTGGGCTACCTGCGCACGCAGATCCTGGTGGTGGCGCGTGGCGAAGGCGACCCGCTGCTGCTGGACGCGCTGCAGGAAGGCGCCGACAGCTTCTACGACCCCAGCGACGCCAGCGCCGAGCCGCTGGCCGCACATGCCCGCGACACGCTGGCCGGCAGCGCCGACATCGCGCCGTGGATCGCCCGCCACCTGCTGGACCACTTCGACAGCCGGCTCGGCGCGACCAGCCTGGTCAAGAACCCGATCGACGAGCTGATCAACCCGCTGGCGCTGACGCCCGACGAACGCCTGCTGCTGCGCCAGCTGGCCATCGGCCGCCCGCTGTCCGAGGTGGCGAGGTACGAAAAAGTCGGCCCGCGGGTGCTGTCGGCCAAGGTGCGGGCGATTTACCGCAAGATGCAGTGGGATCTGCGAGCAGGCAATCTCACCCTGCAGGCGGCCTGACTTGAAGGCGGTCCCCCCTTTGGAGGGGGATCCACCCACCCGCAAGGGCGAGCCCCGGCGCGGCGGTGGCTGGGTATCATGCCGCCATCCCCACACGGCATTTTTCGCAGCAGGAGCGCGCCATGGCCTCGGTCAACAAAGTCATTCTCGTCGGCAACCTCGGTCGCGACCCCGAAGTACGCTACACGCCCAACGGCAGCGCCGTTTGCAACCTGGGCCTGGCCACCACGCGCAACTGGAAGGCCAAGGATTCCGGCGAACGCCAGGAAGAAACCGAGTGGCACCGGGTGGTGCTGTTCGACCGCCTGGCCGAAATCGCCGGCGAATACCTGAAGAAAGGCCGCTCGGTCTACATCGAAGGCCGGCTGCGCACCCGCAAGTGGACCGACAAGGACGGTGTCGAGAAGTTCACCACCGAGGTCTATGCCGAGTCGATGCAGCTGCTCGGCGGCCGTGACGGCGCTGGCGGAGGTGGTGGCGGCGGCGGTGAAGACCGCGGCTACGAAGGCGACAGCGGTGGTGATTCAAGCCCGCCGCCGCGCCGCAGCGCCCCGGCGGCACGGGCGCCCGCTCCGGCGGCGCAACGCCCGGCAACGAAGTCCAGCACCGGCTTCGACGACATGGACGATGACATTCCTTTCTAGACTTTCATCGGGCCGCACGCGCGGCCCATGAAAAACGCGGGCTCGAGGCCCGCGCTGCCGTGAAAGATCAGCGGGCCCTTGTGCGGCCCGCTGGCTCGATCATCAGAACTCGTACTTGAGCGTCACCTGGATGGCCCATTGGCTTTCGCCGCGGGCCTGGCGGGTGATCAGGCTTTCCGGTGTCGTGAAGGTGCTGTAGATGTACTTGCCATCCGCCGTCATGCCCTTGTAGTTGACGAAGCTGCGTGCAGCAGCGCCGGCGCTCTGGAAGCCGACTTCATCGGTGCGGCCCCAGCGCTTGTCGATCAGGTTGCCGATGTTCAGGATGTCAACGGTGAACACGCCCTTGTGGCCGGCCGTGAAGCCCGGCACTTCCTGACTCATGCGCACGTCGAAGCTGTTCACGAAAGGTGAGCGGCTGCCATTGCGCTTGACCACGCCGCCGCGCGAGCGGCTCATTTCGGGGTCGTTCCATACCACGTCCCAGAAGCGCGCTTCATCGGCCGTGCCGCCGGCGAACACGACTTCGCCGGATCCCGGCGCGCTGGGGATGTACATCAGGTCGTTGCCGGCCAAGCCGTCACCGTTCAGGTCGTTGTTGAAGGTCCAGCTGTAGGGCTTGCCCGCGCGGCCTTCATAGAACATGCCGAAGGTGGTTTTGTAGCTGCTGAAGAAGGCCTGCGACCAGATGACTGATGCATTCACGCGGCTGCGCACCAGATAGGCCGAGTTGGCCGCAATCTCTTCGTTGGGGTTGAAGATCGAACGGCCGTTGAAGTTGGACAAGGCCACCGACGAGGTCAACGGGCTGACTTCCTTGGCGCGCGAATGTGTGTAGGCGGTGGACCAGGACAGCGCGCGCGAGGCCTGCTGCGACAAACTCAGCGTCAGCGTATCGCCGCCGCCCTTCTTGGTGCCGGTGGCCAGCACCGCATTGCCGAAGGAGCGATTGCTCAGCGCGCGCGAGGCTACCGAGCCGCCGCAGCCCGCTGCCGTGGCGGCCACGGTGCCGCCGGTGGTCCAGCAGTCGGTGTCGTAGCCATTGGCGTTGTAGTACAGCTCGCGGCCGTCCGGTCCGGTGCGGGTCACCGGACCGAGGTTCAGGTGCTTGTAGTAGATGCCGTTGCGGGTCTTGGTGTGCAGCCACTCGACGCCTGCGACCAAGCCACCGAAGGGCAGCTCGGCATCGAATGCAAGGTTGGCCTTCCACACCGACGGCTGCTGCACATTGGTATCCAGGAAGTCGACGCTGGGTGCCGGGTTGGTGCCCAGGGCCTGTTGCTTCGTCGGATCGGGCGAGAACACGCCTTCGGCACAGGCCGCGCGGTTGCCGGTGCCGCTGACCAACTCACCTGAGGTGCCGCAGCCGTAGAAGGCCGCGGCGATGCCGGTATTCGAATACGGATTCGAAAGCCACACCGAGGCCGCTGCGCCTTCGAACAGGCCAAGGCCACCACGCAGCTGGGCGCGGCGTTCCTTGGTGCCCAAGTCGAGGTTGAAGCCCACGCGCGGCTGGAACAATGTCTTGCCGTCGATGGACACCGAGTTGTCGTAGCCGAAGCCGCCGGACTGGGCCGTGTTGGTGGCCGCATTGCCGGCGACCATCGGCGCAGATGCCGCGGCGTTGTACAGCGGGCGATCGGGCGTGTCGGTCATGTCCACCCGAGCGCCCAAGGTTAGCGCCAACTTCTTGGATACCTTCCAGGTGTCCTGCAGGAAGACGCCGTAGTTGTTGAGCGTCCAGCGTGCCACGGCATCGTTGATCGTCTTGCCTGGCAGCGGCAGCTGTGCCTGGTATGACGAAGGCCGGCCGAGCCGGAAGTTCTCCAGCACGGCGGCTTCAACTTCCGCGGTCGTCGCCGTGTTGCAGTTGATCGTGCCGAAGCTGTAGGTCAGGGCCGACTCGCACTGGAACTTGTACTGGCCCAGGCTGTCCTGCAGGAAGGCATTGAAGATGTCGCTGGAGCTGAAATCGCCGCCGAACTTCAGTTCATGCTGGCCCAGCGTCCAGGTGGCGCCCAAGTAGCCTTCGTTGGCCTTGGTGTCCAGGTCGTTCAGATGCCGGCTGCGCTCGGTGCCGACCCACAACGTGCGTTCGCCGGTGGCCACGCCGGTCGGTACGCTGCCGAGAAAGTCGAACGCAATCGCCGGGAGGCGCGCGTTGGTGGGCGTGGCCTTGGCCTGGTCGCGGCGCGAGAGCTTGAGTTCGGTGGACAGCGTCGGCGTCCAGTCGGCGAACCACTGGCCCACCAGGCTTTCGATGACCTTGGCTTCGCTGAAGAAGTGCGAGCTGAGCGAGAGCGAGCGCGCTCCGAAGTTGTTGAAGAACGGCTCCGACTGCTCGGTCTTGGTGTACCGCAGGTTGGCGCGGTGGTTGTCGCTGATGTTCCAGTCCAGCTTCAGCAGCACGTCCTTGACGGTGGTCTCGGTGCCGCTCGGCACATCGCTGCTGCCGACGTCGAAGCCCCAGGTGTTGCGAGCGATCGCGCTGATGCCGGCGATTGCCGACGGCGTGATGCCGACATTGGTGAGCGTGCTGCCGATCGGCCCGAAGTCGGGCGATGTCTTGGAGCTGGCGAAGTCTTCGTAGCTGACAAAGAAGAACAGCTTGTCCTTGATGATCGGGCCGCCCAGCGTGATGCCCTTGGTGTCTTCCTTGAACTTCGGCGGATCGAAGTAGGTCTGCGAGGTGGCGTTCAGGCGCTGGCCGGACAAGTCGTCGCTGCGATAGACGTAGTACACGCTGCCGTGGAAATCGTTCGTACCGCTCTTCGTCACGGCATTGATGTTCGCGCCGGTGTAGCCCTTCTGCGTGACGTCGTAGTTCGAGATGTTGACCTGAACCGACTGGATCGCATCAATCGAGATCGGCTGCTTGATGGTCGGCAGGTTGTTGCTCTCGAGGCCAAAGCTGTCGCTGATGTTGACGCCGTCGATCGTGATGCGGTTGAAGCGAGAGTTCTGGCCGGCTGCCGAGATTTCACCGCGTTCCTTGTCGGTTTGCGACAGGCGCGGGTCGGTGCGTGCATAGTCCTGCAGGCTGCGGCTGATCGAAGCCAAGCCGTTCAGCTCGCGGCTGCCGATATTGGTGCCCGACCCCATGTTCGAGCTGTTGAATCGGCTGGCGCCACCGCCCTGGCCGGTGATGACGACCTGCGTCACCGCACTGCCCAGGCCGCTGTCGAGCGAGGTGGTTTCGGCCAGGGCCAGGTAGACGTCTTCGCGCTTGTCGACCTGGCCGTCCTTGCTGAAGGTGACGACATAGGGCCCGCCGACGCGCAGGCCGCGCACGGCATAACGGCCTTCTGCATCGGTGACCGCGTTGTTCACCGAGCCCGATTCGGTGTGGCGGATCGAGACCGCGACGCCGGCCACGCCCTTGCCATCGGCCCCGGCGACACGGCCGCTGAGCGCGGCGGTGGTGTTCTGCGCCAGTACCGGTGCCGCGGCCATGGCCACGGCGATGCTGATCACGGTTCTGGTGAATCCGAACCCGAGCCTGTCGTTCATTCCCGATCACTCCTCAATTGAATTGGCTTGCTGGATGGCTGGCGCTGCCATTGCAAGTTGCCTGCCAGCACATCGGCACACGAAACTTGACCAAACAGTCAATCTCTCTTAAACCGCGCCGTGGGTAACCACGGGTTTGCCCCCGGTTGTGGCTTTTCGCCACACTCGCTTGGTGCGTGATAGCGCCGATGCGGTGCGCCGGAGATCGCTGTGCGTTCTGCGCGCGCAGTCTGCCGCCGCGATGTGCCGCGGTGATGACAGTCAGTCCACCACGGTGATGCGTCCGCCGGACTGCGGCACGGGTGTGCTGCGCAGGTGCTCGACCAGCGCGTCCACGTCCAGCATGCCGCCGATGCGCTGGCGGCCAGTCTTCAGCAGCGTCAGGCCGTCGCCGCCTTCGGCCAGGAAGCTGTTGACGGTGACGCGGTACTCGGCATCCGGCTGCACCGCTTGGCCGTTCACCCGCAGGTCCTGCACGCGCTGGCCGAACTCGGCCTTGGCCAGCCAGCGGTACGACAGGCTGGCCGAGGCTTGCAGCAGGTAGGCCGTGCTGCGCCCCGGCGGGTGCTGCGATTCGAGCAATGCCTTCAGCTCGGTGCCGGTGAAGCTCATCACCACCAGGCTGTTGCCGAAGGGCTGCATCGTGAACGCCTGGCCGAAGGTGACCGGGCACGGCGGTGTCTGCGCGCACAGCAGGTCGGCGCGCACGCCGCCGATGTTCATCAAGGCGAACTGGGCGCCGCCGCGCGCCGCGTCGCGGGTGGCGGCCAGTTGGGCATCGGCAATCATCTGGCCGGCGCTGCTGCCAGCACTGTTGCCGCCGCGGCCGCGCTCGAAGCTGCCGCCGATCTGGCCCACCACACGCTGCGTGCGCGGCGCCGCGGCGGTGGTGAACAGGCCCACTTGCTGCGCGACTTCGGGCGCCGCCTGGGCCTTGCGCAAAGCGTCGCCCCAGGGCGGCGGCTCGGCGGCCAGCAGCGCGGCCCGCTGCGCGGCGTCGGTGCCGGCATGCAGGATGGGCAGGTTGCGGCTGCGCGTGGCGCTGCGGTCCACCGCACCGCTGCGCGGGTCGATCACCAGGTCGGTGGCCGACAGGCCGCGGCCGTAGGAAGTCGACTGCACGACATAACGCCCGTCTATCTTGCAGCGGTAGCCTTGATGGCTGTGGCCGCTGATGATCAGGTCCACGTCGGGCGTGATGCGCTGCGCCAGCGCGACGATCGGGCCGCGCAGGTTCGGGCAGCTGTCGTCGTTCCAGTCGCCGGGTTGTTGTGCGCTGCCGATCTCGCCGCCCTCGTGCATCGTGACGATCAGCGTGTTCACGCCCTGGCCCTTGAGGGCGCGCGCGGCGCGGTTGATGGCCTCGGCCTCGTCGGTGAAACGCAGGCCGGCGACACCCGAGGGCACGACGATGTTGGGCGTCCCGCGCGTCACCGCGCCGATCACGCCGACCTTGACCGGGCCGACCTGGGTGACCCAACTGGGCGCGAACAGCGGCTGGCCGTCCGGCCCTTCGACATTGGCCACCACCAGCGGAAAGCGGGCACCGGCATAGCGGGGCTGCAGCGCACAGGACGTGCTGGGCTGGCCCAGGTCATTGGCGGCGCAGCCGCCGCCCACCAGGCGCTTCAACTCGGCGGTGCCGGCATCGAACTCATGGTTGCCCGGCGTGCCGACATCGACGCCGATGCGGTTCATCACCTCGATGGTCGATTCATGGCGGAACAGCGTAGAGACCATTGGCGCGGCGCCGACCATGTCGCCGGCCGAGATCACCAGGCTGTGCGGCGAGCCGGCGCGCAGCGCGGCGATCAGCCCGGCCATCGGCGCCGCACCGCCCACTGCCACGCGCTGCGTGGCGCCGGGCTTGGCCGGGTCGGGCAGTGTCAGCGTCTGGCTGGTGGTTTCCAGGTTGCCGTGGAAGTCGTTGAAGCCGATGACGCGCAGGCGCACCGGTTCGGCGGGCGGCGCGGAAGGTGGTGCTGCGCAGCCGGCCAGCATGCCCAGTGCGACAGGGACGAGCGCGAAGAGACCCAGGGCGGGCAGGCGATGCGGAGTGATCACGGCGTTGGGTGGGAAAGAGATGAAGAGGTTCAGACAACGCCCAGGTTTTCCGCCGCTGCCCAGTCGAGCAAGGCCTGGCGGGCCAGGGCGCGCTGCGCCGCGGGCAGGAACGAGGCCTCGGTGGCCAGCAGGCCCATGCGCACGAGATCGGCCCAGTCGAAACCGGCGTGCTGCAGCAGGTTCACGGCCTCGGTGGACTGGTTCAGGCAGGAGATCAGCTGGTTGTCGGTGTGGAAGGACAGCGACACGCCGGCGTCCCACAGCGCGCGGATCGGATGCGTGGCGATCGACGTGGCCGCGCCGGTGTGCACATTGCTGGTCGGGCAGACCTCGAGGTGCACGCCGCTGGCACGCAGCTCGTCGATCAGGGCCTGGCCGCCGGGCTGGTCGATCAGGTCGGCCAGGCGCACGCCGTGGCCGACGCGCCGGGCACCCAGGCGCGCGGCCTCCAGCACACGCAGCGCTTCATCGGCTTCGCCGGCATGCAAGGTCAGCGGCAGGCCTTCGTCGCGCAGCTGCGCCAGCAGCGTGGCATGGCGCGTGGCCGGGTAGCCGGCCTCGGGGCCGGCCAGGTCGAAGGCCACCACGCCGCGGCCGCGATAGCGCAGCGCCAATGCAGCGCTGCGCGCGATCTCGGCATCGTCCAGATGGCGCATCGCGCAGACGATCAGCCCGCTGGCCAGCGACGAACGCGCCAGCCCGGCCAGCAGCGCTTCCACCGCGGCTTCGCCGGACACGCCATGCGCTTCGAACAGCAGCGGCGCGATGCGGAACTCGGCCAGCACGCAGCCGTCCTGCCGGGCGTCCTCGGCGGCTTCGAAGGCCACCCGTTCCAGTGCTTGCGGGCTGGCCATCGCGGCCACCGTCAAGGCGAAGCCGCGCAGGTATTCCACCAAGGAGCCGGCATGGGCCCGCGCGTCGAACCAGGCGGCCAGCGTGTCGGCATCGTCGGCCGGCACGGCGATGCCGCGCTGGCGCGCCAGGTCCAGCAGCGTGTGCACGCGCAGGCCACCGTCCAGGTGGTCGTGCAGCAGCACTTTGGGCAGGCGCCGGGCGCGCTGCACCAGGCTGTCGGTGGGGGCGGGGGCGGTGTCAGGCATCGCGTGATGCTAGCAACTACGGGGCCGCGATCGGCGCGAGTCTTGCTATCCTGCCCGATCACATCCACAACACCTAGGGGTGACCCGCATATGAAGCACCAGCTCCTTGCCTTGACCGGCCTGATGGTCGCGGCCACTGCCGCGATGGCCGAGCCCGCCGTGATCTACGACATGGGCGGCAAGTTCGACAAGTCGTTCAACGAGGCCGCGTACAACGGGGCCGAGCGCTGGAAGAAGGAGAGCGGCAAACAGTACCTGGACTTCGAGATCAGCAACGAAGCGCAGCGAGAGCAGGCGATGCGCCGCATGGCCGAAAAAGGCGCGAACCCGATCATCGGCGTGGGCTTCTCGCAAGGCTCGTCGCTGGAAAAAGTGTCCAAGGACTTCCCCAAGCTGCAGTTCGCGATCATCGATTCGGTGGTCAAGCAGCCGAACGTCGAGTCCATCGTCTTCAAGGAACAGGAAGGCAGCTTCCTGGTCGGCATGATGGCCGCCATTGCCAGCAAGACCGGCAAGGTCGGCTTCATCGGCGGCATGGACATCCCGTTGATCCGCCGCTTTCAGTGCGGCTACGAACAGGGCGCGAAATACGCCAACCCGAAGGCCGAAGTAACGGCCAACATGACCGGCACCACCGCCTCGGCCTGGAACGACCCGACGCGCGGCGCCGAGCTGGCCAAGGCGCAGTTCGCGAAAGGTGTGGATGTTGTCTTCGCTGCTGCCGGCGGCACCGGCATTGGCGTCTACCAGGCGGCCAAGGATGGCGGCAAATACGCCATCGGCGTCGACAGCAACCAGAACCACCTGCAGCCCGGCACGATGCTGACCTCGATGGTCAAGCGCGTCGACGTGGCGGTCTACACCGCGGCGAAGAAGACCACGCCGGGTGTCACGGTGCTGGGCCTGAAGGAGGGCGGTGTCGACTACGCCATCGACAAGCACAACGAGAAGCTGGTTTCGGCCGACATGAAGACGAAGGTCGATGCGGCCAAGGCCGACATCATTGCCGGCAAGATCAAGGTCGCCGACTACATGGCCGATAACAGCTGCAAGTATTGAAGCGGTGATGTCGACGCCGGCGGTCCACATGGACCGCATCAACAAGCGCTTCGGCGCGGTCCAGGCCAACAAGGATGTGACGCTCACCGTGGCCCCGGCCACGGTGCACGGCATCGTCGGCGAAAACGGCGCCGGCAAGTCGACGCTGATGTCGATCCTGTACGGCTTCTATCACGCCGACTCGGGCTCGATTTCGGTCGAAGGCAAGACAGCGCAGATCACCGGCTCACGCGAGGCCATTGCATTGGGCATCGGCATGGTTCACCAGCACTTCATGCTGGTCGAGCCGCTCTCGGCGCTGGACAACATCATGCTCGGCGCCGAGCCTGATTGGCGCCTGCAGCCGGCGCGTGCGCAGGTGCGCAGCAAGCTCGAAGCGCTGATGCAGGACACCGGCCTGCAGGTGCGGCTGGACACGCCGGTCGAAGAACTGCCGGTGGGTGAACGCCAGCGGCTGGAGATCCTGAAGGCGCTGTACCGCGGCGCGCGCATCCTGATCCTCGACGAGCCGACGGCCGTGCTGACGCCGCAGGAGACTGAAGCGCTCTTCGTCACGCTGCGCCACCTGCGCAGCCAGGGCACGACGATCCTGTTGATCACCCACAAGCTCAAGGAGATCCTGGCCTTGTGCGACGTGGTGACGGTGATGCGCGCCGGCGCCGTGGTGCTGGACTGCAACATCGCCGACACCAGCATCGACAAGCTGGCCGAAGCGATGGTCGGCCGCCGCGTCAACCTGGGCCGCGATGCCTCGGCCTCGCGGGCCCGTGCTGGCGAGCCCTTGCTGACAGCCGAGGGCCTGCGCTGGCAGGACGTGATGGGTGTCGTGCGCCTGGCCGATGTGTCGCTCACTTTGCGTGCTGGCGAGATCGTTGGCATCGCCGGGGTCTCGGGCAATGGCCAGAGCGAGTTGCTGGAGGCCTTGGCCGGCATGCATGTGCCCGATCAAGGGCGCTTGAAGCTGGGCAGCGAAACCTTCGCCCCCGGGCGCTGGCTGGACCCGGCGCGAGCCCGGAGCCTGGGCCTGGCCCATGTGCCGGAAGACCGCCACCGCTGCGGCCTGGTGCTGCCTTTCGAGGCCTGGGAGTCCGCCGTGCTGGGCCACCAGACGCTGGGCCGCTTCAGCAGCGCCTGGGGCTGGATGAAGCAGGCGCTGATGCGCAACGACACCGCGAAGATGATGGAGCAGTACGACGTGCGGCCGCGCAACCCGCAGCTGCGCTCGTCCAAATTCTCCGGCGGCAACCAGCAAAAGCTGGTGCTGGCGCGCGAAGCCATCGTCGCGCCGAAGGTGCTGCTGGTCGGCCAGCCGACGCGCGGCGTCGACATCGGCGCCATCGAGTTCATCCACGGCCGCCTGCGCGCGATGCGCGACGCCGGCGGTGCGGTGCTGGTGGTGTCGTCGGAACTCGACGAGATCCTGGCGCTGGCCGACCGGGTGCTGGTGATGGATCGCGGCCGCATCGCCGGTGAACTGCCGATCGAAGACTGCACCGAGCAGGCGCTGGGTTGTCTGATGGCCGGCGTGGCCCCTCCTGAAATAGCATGAGCAGTCATCAACCCATCGAGTTGCCGCGCTGGATCGACATCGGCGTGCTGCCGCTGATCAACCTGGCGATGGCGCTGGCCGTCAGTGGCATTGTCGTCGCGGGCATCGGGCTGGACCCGATCCAGGTCATCACGCAGCTGATCAAGGGCGCCTTCGGCAGCCGCGCCGGGTTCAGCTACACGCTGTATTACGCGACCACCTTCGTTTTCACCGGGCTGGCAGTGGCCGTGGCCTTCCATGGCGGGCTGTTCAACATCGGCGGCGAAGGCCAGGCGATGATGGGCGGGCTGGGCAGTGCGCTGGTGGCGCTGGCCTGGTCCAACCAGGTGCCGGCCATCGTGATGCTGCCGCTGATGATCCTGGCCGGCGCGCTGGCCGGCGGCGCCTGGGCCGCGGTGCCGGCGGCGCTGCAAGCCTGGCGCGGCAGCCATGTCGTGATCACCACGATCATGTTCAACTTCATCGCCTCGGCGCTGCTGTCCTACCTGCTGGTGAACGTGCTGAAGGAGCCGGGCAACATGGCGGTGGAGAGCCGGGCGTTCGGCGAATCGGCGCACATGCCGGGCCTGCACGAGGCGCTCGGCTGGCTGGGCATCGACTGGCCGAAGACGCCGCTGAACCTGTCGGTGCTGCTGGCGGTGCTCAGCGCCGTGGGCGTCTATCTGCTGCTGTGGAAATCGCGTGCCGGTTATGAGCTGCGCGCGGTGGGCCATGCGCCCGATGCCGCGCACTACGCCGGCATCTGGCCGCGCCGCCAGATCATGGTGGCGATGATGCTGTCCGGCGCGCTGGCCGGCCAGGTCGGCATCAACGAGCTGGCCGGCGTGCAGGGCCGGCTGCTGCTGGACTACGTGGTCGGCGCCGGCTTCACCGGCATCGCGGTGTCGCTGATCGGCCGCAACCACCCGCTGGGCATCGTGCTGGCCTCGCTGCTGTTCGGCGCGCTGTACCAGGGCGGCGCCGAGCTGGCCTTTGAGATTCCCGGCTTCAGCCGCGACATGGTGGCCACGCTGCAAGGCCTGATCGTGCTGTTCTCCGGCGCGATGGCGATGGTCGCCGCGCCGTGGCTCGCGAAGCTGTATGCGTTCTCGCGCAGGCCGGTGGCCGCGCCCGGGGTGGCGCATGGATGAGGTCTTCATCGGCACGCTGCTGGCGTCGACGCTGCGTGTCTCGGTGCCGCTGATCCTGTGCGCGCTGGCCGCGACGATCTCCGAACGCGCGGGCGTCATCGACCTCGGGCTGGAAGGCAAGATGTTGATGGCGGCATTTGCCGCGGCCTCGGCCGGCGCGGTCAGCGGCTCGTTGGTGCTGGCGCTGGTGGCCGCGATGGCGGTGGGCATCGCCTTGTCGATGTTGCATGGTTATGCCTGCGTCAGCCACACCGGCGACCAGGTGGTGGCCGGCATGGCCATCACGATGACGGCGGCGGGCCTGACCATCGTGCTCGGCATCGCCTGGTTCCAGCAAGGCGGGCAGACGCCGCCGCTGAGCGATGCGGTGCGCTTGTCGAACTGGTTCGGCGGCGCCAGTGCGGCGCTGGCCATGGTGCCGGTGATCGGGCCCATCGTCGGCTTGACGCTGCTGGGTCACAACGGCATGGTCTACCTGGCACTGGCGCTGGTGCCCGGTGTCTGGTGGCTGCTGTACCGCACCCGGCTCGGCCTGCGGCTGCGCGCCACCGGCGAGAACCCGGCGATGGTGGATGCCGCTGGCCTGTCGGTCAGCGGCCTGCGCTACCTGGCGCTGGGCTTCAACGGCGTGCTGTGTTCGCTTGCCGGGGCTTACCTGGTGCTGGCGCAGAACCCGCAGTTCGTGCCCAACATGACGGCGGGCCGCGGCTACATGGCGCTGGCCGCGATGATCTTCGGCAAATGGCATCCGGTGGGTGCGCTGTGGGCCTGCCTGCTGTTCGGCTTTCTCGATGCCGCGGCGATCCGGCTGCAAGGCGTCGAACTGCCAGGCCTGGGCGCCGTGCCGGTGCAGGCCATCCAGGCCCTGCCCTATGTGCTGACGGTGGTGCTGCTGGCCGGCTTCATTGGCCGCTCACGTGCGCCGGCAGCGCTGGGCACTCCTTACGTCAAGGAAAGGTGAGGCGATGGTCGACGATCAATTGATGCATGCCCTGGTGCAAGCCGCACGCGCCGCGCGTGAACGGGCTTATGCGCCGTACTCGAAGTTCGCCGTCGGCGCGGCCCTGCTCGACGACCATGGCCGGCTGCACGCCGGCTGCAACATCGAGAACGCGGCCTTTCCACAAAGCCAGTGCGCCGAGGCCTCGGCGATCGCCCACCTGGTGCTCACCGGTGGCCGGCGCATCCTGGCCGCCGCGGTGGTGGGGGTTGCCGTCGATCCGGTCACGCCCTGCGGCGGTTGCCGCCAGCGCCTGCGTGAATTCGCCACGGACGACGTGCCGATCTGGATTGCCGATCTGCAGATCGTGCGTGCACATTACACGTTAGGGCAGTTGCTGCCGGCGAGCTTCGGACCCGAGCATCTGGCTTGATCGTGGCCACTGGCGTCTGCCCGCTTCGCCGTGAGCTGTTGCTGTCCGCATGCGCTGTTGGCGCTGCGATGGAGCAAGCTCATGCCCGCAGCACGGGACTCGAGCACGAAACGGAAGAGCACGCCAGACTGCGTAGTGACGCCGTCGAGGTCGACCTGAGCGATCTTGCGCCCGGCCAGTTGCGGACCCTTGAGTTGCGCGGTCAGAAAGTCTGGGTTCTGCGGCGCACGCTGGACATGATCAGCACCATCGAGACCCTGACGGGCAGCGGCTTGCTCGCCGACCCGATGTCCGATCGCAACGCAGCCGAACTGACGCCCGAGTACGCGCGCAATCCACTGCGCTCGATCAAGCCGGACATCTTCGTGGCCATCGCGATTTGTTCCCATGGCGGATGCCTGCCCACCGCGCGCCTTCAGGCCGGGCCGAATCCGCAACGGCCCGACAACTGGCGCGGTGGATTCGTCTGTCCCTGCCACTTCTCGACCTGGGACCTGGCGGGCCGGGTCTTCAAGGACAAGCCGGCCTTGGACAATCTTCCGGTGCCGCCCCATGTCTTTGTGGGTGAGTCACGGCTTGTCCTGGAGTAGTCGGTCAAACATCGGCGCGCGGGTGGCGCGCGTCCGCCGCGGGCACTGGTGGGAAGGGTCGGTGTTCAGGTCCGTGCTCAGGTCGAAGGACCCGCTTCTGCTGTCGCGCGGCAGCGGAGGCATGACCACGGTATCCGGCTTGCCCGGCGCGTCCACGATCGATCGCTTCGCTTCGAAGCTCGTGTCATAGCCCTCCATCGATCGATCTGCGCACCCCTCGTGCCGGGCGCCGCACAATGCTCGGCCTTGCTGCCATCGGATCCCCGCGCCGCCATGTACTCGTCCACCTTCATCTTCGCCAAGAAGCACTTCGATGAGGCCTTCCATCGCCTGGACGAAGAGATCGCCGCGATGGCCAAGACCCTTCCGGGCTACATTGGCGAAGAGACCTGGGAGAACGCGGCGACCGGTCTCGTCAGCAATGTCTACTACTGGGAAACACTGGAAGCGCTGCAGGCCTTGATGCGGCATCCGCGGCATCTGGAAGCGAAAGCCGCGCAAGCCCATTGGCTGGCGGGCTATCAGGTGACCATCTCGCAGGTCCTTCGAAGCTATGGCGACGCGAAGCTTGCGCACTTGCTGCCAACTGTCAGCGCGGCCTTGGATGGTGCCTGAGATGACACTTCAATCGTTGCGTTCTGCGATGCGTGTTCAGCGATGTTGCCGTTCGCTGGCGGCTGCAGGCGGCCCATTGCTGACGTTCGGTAGGTGTGCTGAGAGCCGACAGTCAATTGTTGAGTCCTGCGGAGTGGCCGGGATTCCGCCCCGGCGGGGCGGAATCCCGGCCACGTCCAAGTACGCCGGCATCGAATG
>NZ_DATILJ010000335.1:0-27218 GCF_035476535.1 Aquabacterium sp. | reverse complement strand
CGGCAGCAGGAGTTGCGGCCGATGGTGCAGTCGGTCAACGCCTTGCTGGCGCGCGTGCGCGACAGCGTGCAGCGCGAGCGCAGCTTCATTGCCGATGCGGCGCACGAACTGCGCACGCCGCTGGCGGCCCTGCGCATCCATGTCGATGCGTTGCAGGATCGGCTGACCGACGCACGCTCCGGCGAACAACTGGACGCCATGGTGCAGAGCTGCGAGCGCGCCGCGCGGCTGGTGGGCCAGTTGCTGCAACTCACGCGCGCCGAGGCGGTCGATGGCGCCGCGGTGTCGCAGCCGGTGGCGCTGAATCCGCTGGTCGAAGAGTGCCTGGCCACGCTTTCCGCGCTGGCCCGGCCGCGCGGCATCGCGTTGCAGCTCGACGCGGCGGGGCCGGTCACCGTGTGGGGTGACCCGGAGAGCCTGGCCTCGATGATCGACAGCCTGGTCGAGAACGCGATCAAGTACTCGCCACCCGACGGCAGCGTGCTCGTCGGCATCGCGTCCCAGGACGGGCAGGCCGTGCTGAGCGTGACGGACCAAGGGCCGGGCATCCCGCCCGACGTGCGCTCACGCGTCTTCGACCGCTTCTACCGCGGCGCGGGGCAGACGCAAACCGGCAGCGGGCTGGGGCTGGCGATCGTGAAGGCAGCCGTTCAGCGGCACCACGGCACGGTGTCGCTCGCCAGCGGCGCGGCGGGTCAGGGTCTGCGGGTGGTGGTGGCGCTGCCGCTGGCGGTCGACGGCAGCACCAGCGCCGGTCTGCCGCATCCCACGCGGCCCTTGTCATGAAGCAGCGCCACATCAGCAAGTCCGACGACAGGGCGAAGAAGCTGCGCCAGGCCGCTCGGCGCCAGACCCTGGCTGCCGTGTTTCTGACGGTCTTCTCGATGATCTCGCCGGCCCCGGATCTGCGGCCCAAGCCGAACCTGCCGGTCACGTACCAGAGGGTCAAACCGGCCGACCCGCCCCGATTCGGCTTCAACGCATTCGCGGCCGGCAACGAAACCGAAGCGCCTGCCGCAGCCGCATCGTCGACCGACACCGCCGACGCGCTGGCCCGGGCCGGCTTGCCGGCCTGTCACCCCTTCCGTTCCGATGAAGCGAAGGCACGCTATCTGGCGCTGTACGACACGCGCGCACGCGGCTGGCCGGTGCCCAGCGAGACGATCCGCGTGCACGGCGCCTACGGCGAGACCTTCGTGCGCATCAGCGGCCCGGCCGACGCGCCGCCGCTGGTGCTGCTGCACGGCATCAGCAGCAATTCGCTGGCCTGGATGCCCAATGTCGCGGCGCTTGCCCGCCACCACCGTGTGTACGCCGTGGACCACATTCAAGACGGCGGCCGCAGCATCGCCACGCGGCCGCTGGCGAGCCTGGGCGATCACCTGGCGTGGCTCGACGGCCTGTTCGACGGGCTGGGCCTGGCCCAGGGCGTGAACCTGCTCGGCCTGTCCTATGGCGGCTGGCTGGCCGCGCAGTACGCGCTGGCGCATCCGCAGCGGCTGCGCAAGCTGGTGCTGGTGGCGCCGGCCGGCACGGTGCTGCCGCTGGCTTTTGAATGGATGGCACGGGCAGTGGCCTGCGCGATTCCGCTGCGCTATGTCACGCGGAGCTTCTTGCGCTGGCTACTGCACGACCTGGCGCAACGGCCGGCCACGGAGCGCCCGAACTTCGACGACATCGTCACCGAGGCCTGGACCACGCTGCGCTGCGTCACGCCGCCTGCGATGCTGCCGCCGACGGTCCTGAGCGACGAAGAGCTGAAACGCCTGGCCGTGCCCGCGCTGTATCTGGTCGGTGAGAACGAAAAGATCTGCCCGCCTTTGCAGGCCATCGAACGGCTGAAGACCGTCGCACCGCGCATCACGACCCGGCTGATCGCCGGTGCAGGGCATGATCTGACGCTGGTCAAGGCCGCTGAAGTGAACCGCGCGGTGCTCGGCTTTCTGGCCGCAAGCTGATTCCGCCGATCCCAACCGCCATCGCATGTCGTCATGAACGTGCTGCTCGTCGAAGACGACCTGGACCTGGGCAACGGCGTGCGCATGGCGCTCGGCGACCAGGGCTTCAGTGTGGTGTGGGTGCGGCGGCTGGCAGATGCCGCGCGGGCCATCGCGACAGGCGGCTTCGACCTGCTGCTGCTGGACCTGGGCTTGCCCGATGGCGACGGCTTGACGCTGCTGAGCCAGTTGCGGCTCGACGGACAGCGCCTGCCGGTGCTGATCCTGACCGCGCGCGATGGGCTGCAGGACCGCCTGCGCGGTCTGGATGGCGGCGCCGACGACTACCTGGTCAAGCCCTTCGCGCTGGCCGAACTGGTGTCGCGCATGCGAGCGCTGGCCCGGCGCAGCGCCGGCTTCAACGCCGGGACCATCGAGCTGCGCGGGCTGCGGCTGCACGAGCCCACGCAGTGCGTCAGCGTCGACGGCAGGATCGTCAGCCTGTCGCCCAGCGAGTACCAGCTGCTGACGACCCTACTCAAACGCGCCGACCGGGTGCTCACGCGCCGCAGCCTGGAAGAACAGGTGCTGCCCGGCGGGCTGGCCAACGAGAGCAACGTGCTGGATGTGCACATCTCCAACTTGCGCCGCAAGATCGGCGAGGGCTACATCCGCACCGTGCGCGGCGTCGGCTATGTGATCGACGTGCTGCCGGTTCGTTAGGGCCGCGGCGCGGCCCTTTTGCGTTCAGGGCCGCGGCGCGGCCTTCTTGCGCCACACGCTGGCCAGCCAGGGCTGCTGCTCGAAGGGCAGGCCCGCCGGCCGGTAGTAGTGCGACAAGGCCTGGAAGCCGGCCGCAACGAGATAGGCCTGCCAGGTCTCCCAATCGTGGTAGGCGCCGTAGCGCTCGCCGCTCCAGCCCTCCTGGCCGTTGCCGCGCGGGTTGGAGCTGAACAGCACGCCGCCAGGCTTCAACGTGGCGTGCAGCTGCTGCAGCACGCGCGGCAGCGCCACACTCGGCACGTGGAACAGCACGGCGTTGGCGAACACGCCGTCGAAGCGCGCGTCCGGCAGGTCCAGCGCCAGCAGGTTCTGCTCCAGCACCACGCAGCCGCTGTGGGCGCGCGCCATCGCCGCCAGCTGCGGCGAGCCTTCGAGCCCGCAGGGGTGATGGCCGAGCGCTTTGAAGGTCATCAAATCGCGCCCCGGCCCGCAGCCCAGGTCCAGCAGCTCGAACGGCGCCGGCGCTTCGATGGCCTGCAGCAGCGCGTCGATGTTCTGGCTCACGTCGTGATCGCGCGTGCCCTCCCAGAAGGCCTGGGCGCGCTCGTCGTAGTGGGCCAGCGTGCGGGCGGTCATCTGCGACAGGTCATCGGGTATCGAGGGCATGGCCGATCATGTCACGGCGCCTGCCGCGTGCAACCGGCGACCGGCCTTGCCCGCGCCGCAAGAGCGACAATCGCGGCTCGAGACAAAACCATGCGCCTGCTGCTCGCGGAAGACGACGCCGAACTGGGAAACTGGCTGACCCGCGCGCTGGAACAGAGCGAGTTTCTCGTCGACTGGGTGGCCGACGGCCGGCTGGTGCGCCGCTGCCTGAAGGAGACGCGCTACGACGCGCTGATTCTCGACCTGGGGCTGCCCGGGCTGGGCGGCCACGAGGTGCTGGCCGATCTGCGCGAGGCCGGCGAGCGCCTGCCGGTGCTGGTGCTCACCGCGCGCGATTCGCTGATCGAGCGGGTCTCGACGCTGCGCGAAGGCGCCGACGACTTCCTGGCCAAACCCTTCGAGCTGGCCGAGTTGGAGGCCAGGCTGCTGGCGCTGATCCGTCGCTCGCGCGGCGGCGACCCGGCGCGCTTCGCCTGTGGTCCGCTGAGCTACGACACGGCGAGCAAGCGCTTCCTGCTCGGGCACGAGCCGCTGGCGCTCACGCCGCGCGAGCATGCGGTGTTGCGCACGCTGATCCAGCGTTGCGGCGAGCCCTTGTCCAAGCGCCAGATCGTCGAGCAGGTGTTTTCCGACGAGTCCGATGTGCAGCCCGAAGCCATCGAAGTGCTGGTGCATCGCCTGCGCAAGCGCCTGGAAGCCAGCCCGGTGCGCATCGTCACGCTGCGTGGCCTGGGCTATGTGCTCGAAAGCCCGCCATGAAGCTCGATGCGCTGCATCGCCTGAGCCTGCGCCGAACGCTGCTGGCCACGCTGCTGCCGGGCATGCTGCTGGTGGCGGCCGCGGAGATCTGGCTGACCTGGCGCACTGCGGCGGATGCCGCCAATGCGGCCTACGATCGTTCGCTGCTGGGCGCGATCAAGTCGATCGACGCCAACATCTCCACCGACAGCGGCGGCCTGGCGGTGGAGCTGCCCTACCGGCTGCTGGAGTTCTTCGAGCTGACGGCCAACGGGCAGGTCTACTACCGCGTCGCCACCGAAGACGGCCTGGTGGAAATCGGCAGCGCCGACCTGCCGGCACCGCAGCGTGCGCTGATCAGCGCCCAGCCGCAGTTCAGCGATGCGGTCTACTTCGGCGTGCCGGTGCGCGTGGGCTCGTATGCGCGCGTGCTGGGCCGCCCGATCGGCGGCGCCGCGGCAGGGCAGCGCGTGGTGATCCAGGTGGCCGAAGACCTGGGCTCGCGCGAAGCCTTCACCCGCCGGCTGATCGTGCAGGCCGTGCAGCGCGATGGGGCCCTCATCGCCTTCGCCGCGGCGCTGCTGGCCGGGGCCGTCGGCTGGGCCCTGCGCCCGCTCGCCGGCCTGCGCGACGAAGTCAGCCAACGGGCACCCGAGGACCTGTCGCCGGTCGCCACCACGCGCGTGCCGGCCGATGTGCGCCCGCTGGTCGACGCGATCAACCACCACATTGCCCGCAACCGCGATCTGACCGAGGCGCAGCGCCGTTTCGTCGACGATGCCTCGCATCAGCTGCGCACGCCGCTGACCACCTTGGCCACGCAGGTCGGCTTCGCCTTGCGTGAGCCGGACCCGCAGCGCATGCACGATGCGCTGCTGGCCATCAAGGCGCAGCTCGACGAGACCGTGCGCCAGACCAACCAGATGTTGACGCTGGCGCGCGCCGACACAGCGGCCTTGAGCCGGGAGCCGGTGGATGTCGTGGCGCTGGCCGAGGCCGTCACGCGCGCCTGCTGGCCGGCCGCCCGCGGCCGCGACATCGACCTGGGTTTCGAGCCCGGCGAGCCCGCGCTGACGCTGTCCGTGCACGCCGCGTTGCTGCAGGAGGCTTTGTCGAACCTGATCCACAACGCCATCCGCTACACACCCGGCGGCAGCAAGGTCACGGTGCGCGTCGGCCGCGCTGCCGGCCAGGCCGTCATCGAGGTGCTCGACAACGGCCCCGGCCTGGCCGCCGAGGCGCTGCAGCGCGCCGGCGAGCGCTTCTTTCGCGGCGCTGGCGTAGCACTGCCGGGCTCGGGGCTGGGCCTGGCGATCGCCCGCTCGATTGCGCGGCGGCATGGCGGCGAACTGCAGGTGGTGAATGGGGCCGAGGGCACCGGCCTGGTCGCGACGCTGGAACTGCCGCTGGCGCCTTGATCGGGGTTTGTCCGCAGGTTTTCGGCCAGGCACTGAAAGCCGCCTGAAAGCCGCGGATCGATAGAGTCGGGCCCATGTCAGCGCGCCCATTGCCATGAAACCCGGTGCCATGAAACCCGGTGCCCGCTGGGTGAGCCTGAGCCTGGCGCTGGGCCTGTGTGTCATGGCCGCTGCGGCCGGCCCGCTGGACAAGGCCGAGTGCATCGTCGGCGCCAAGCCGGGCGGCGGTTTCGACCTCAGCTGCAAGCTGGCGCAGGCCGCGCTGACCCAGGCCACAGTGATGGCCGGCAAGCACGCCGCCGAGCCGATGCGCGTGAGCTACATGCCCGGCGGCATCGGCGCGGTGGCCTTCAACACGGTGGTGGCCCAGCGCCCGGCGGAAGCGAACACCATCGTGGCTTTTTCCAGCGGCTCGCTGCTGAACCTGGCTCAGGGCAAGTTCGGCCGCTACCGCGAGACCGATGTGCGCTGGCTGGCGGCGGTCGGCGCCGATTTCGGTGCCGTGATGGTGGCCGACAGCTCGCGCTTCAAATCGCTGAAGGACCTGATGGCCGCGCTCCGGGCCGACCCGAACAAGGTGGTCTTCGGCGCCGGTGGCACGGTGGGCAGCCAGGACTGGCTGAAAGCCGCGCTGACTGTCCGGGCCGCGGGGGTCAACCACAAGGCGATGCGCTTCGTCGCGTTCGAGGGCGGTGGCGAAGCGATCGCCGCGCTGCAGGGTGGCCACATCCACGTGCTGATGGGCGATGTGGCGGAATCGATGGCGCACACGGCCGGCGGCGCGACGCTGCGCATGCTGGCGGTGATGTCGGACCAGCGCCTGCCCGGCGTGCTGGCCGGCGTGCCGACGGCCCGGGAGCAGGGCTTCGACCTGCAGTGGCCCATCATGCGCGGCTTCTACATGGGCCCGAAAGTGAGCGACGCGGACTTCGGCGTCTGGCGCGACACTTTCCGGCAACTGCTGGCCAGCCCGGCCTACGATGCGCTGCGCAGCGCGCATGGCCTGCTGCCGCTGGCACTGACCGGCGCCGCGCTGGACGCTCATGTTCTGCGTCAGGTACAGGACTACCGCCGACTCGTCACCGAGTTCGGACTGCGTGTGCCCCCGTGACCCCACCCGACCCCCCACCCGACCGCCATCCGACGATCAACCGACCGAGAGCCACCATGACGAACTCTTCCCACTTCACCCGCCGCGATGCCCTGGGCCTGGCCGCCGGCCTGGTCGCTGCCGCTGCACTGCCCGGCCGCGTTTGGGCCCAGGCCTGGCCGGGCAAGCCGATCCGCTTCGTCGTGCCCTTCGCGCCGGGCGGCAGTTCGGAAATCGTGGCGCGGGCCACGGCGGCCGAGTTGGCCAAGCTGCTGGGCCAGAGCGTCTTCGTCGACAACAAGCCCGGCGCGGCCGGCAACATCGCGATGGCCGAAGTGGCGCGCGCGGATGACCAACACACGCTGATCCTCGGCCACATCGGCACGCTGGCGGTGAACCCCTACATCTTCGACAAGCTGCCCTACGACGCGACGCGGGACTTCAAGCCGATCTCGCTGCTGGCCAAGGTGCCCAGCCTTTATGTCGTGCGCGCTGATCTCGAGGTCAAGAACCTGAAGGAGTTCGTCGCGCTGGCCAAGGCCAAGCCGGGCAGCCTGAGTTATGGCTCGGCCGGCAATGGCAGCGCGGGTCACCTGGCCTTCGAATACCTGAAGATGGCCAGCAACACCTTCATCCTGCACGTGCCGTACCGCGGCACCGGCCCGCAGCTGACCGACCTGATGGGCGGGCGGCTCGACGCCGCGGCGGTCGGCGCGCCGGCCGTGCTGCAGTTCATCCGCAGCGGCAAGCTGCGCTGCATTGCCACCGGCACGCCGCAGCGCATTGCGCAACTGCCCGATGTGCCGACGGTGGCCGAGCAAGGCTTTCCCGGCTTCGAGATGACGCAGTGGTACGGCCTGCTGGCACCGGCGAACCTGCAGCAGGCCAACGCCGAGCGGCTGGCCGCGGCAGCCGCGAAGGCGGTGAAGGAGCCCGCCGCCGCCAAGCTGCTGGAAACCGATGCGGCCATTCCGGTCGGCAGCAGCGCGGCCGAGTTCGCGAAGTTCATCGCGCTCGAGCAGCAGCGCTGGAAGCCGGTGATTGCCCGGGCCAAGATCAAGCCGGATTGAAACCGCCCCGCGGCTGCGGTGCGCCGAGTTCCACGAGGTGTTGCCGCCGCCGGTACTGTTCCCCCGGCGCCCTTGATCGCTTCGTTCTTTTCGGTGAACACGGTGGCACGGCGTTGTGATGCGAAGGCTCAGTTGCTGTTGCGGAAATCGTCGTGGCAGGCCTTGCAGGTGCGCGTGAGCTTGCCGTGCTGCTCCTTCACCGCGGCGGCGTCGCCGGTCAAGGCCAGCTTGGCCAGTTCGTTGGCCTCCTTGGTGAAGCTGGCCTGCAGTTCGGCCACGCGCTTGGCGTCGGTGAACAGTGCCGGCTTGACGCTGGTGTCGTGCCAGCCTTTGCCGGTTTCGGTGCCGGGCACGAACAGCGTGCCCAGGCCGGTGTTGGCCAGTGCGGCAATGGTGTTGGCGGCCTTGATGACCTCGTCCTTGTTGTAGCTGCCGTCCACCGAGGCCTTGATGCGGCCGGTGTTCCAGGCGACGACCTGGTAGGCCGACTGGCGCCAGCGGATCAGGTTCTCGGGCTTGGGGGCCTGCTGGGCCCAGACGCCGATGGACGTGGCAACGATGGCGCCGGCCGCGGCCATGACCAGCAGCGGGCGGACACGTGGGGAAAGCGTGGGAGTCATGCGGTTCATCTCAAGGGTTTGTGGTTGTCGTGGCAGTCGTTGCAGGCACGCGCGAGGCGCACCGCGGCGTCGGTGGCGGCCTGGAAGTCCTGCCGGTCGAGCAGCGGGCCGATGCCCGCGGCCAGCGCCTTGCCGTCGCGTGAGATCTCTAGCGCATCAGGTGTGCGGCCGTCCTGTGCGTAGAAGACCTCCAGCTGCGCATACAGCTGTTCGATCCGGCGGGCGTGGCCTCGGGCGGCTTCGGCATCGCGGCGGCCCAGGCTTCTTTGCACCTCGACGCTGTGCTGGTCGAGCGCGCGCATCCAGACGCCGAACTCGAAGAAGCTCGCGGCCGGTGCGCCCAGCGCTGCGCAGCAGGCCAGCAGCGCGAGCCCGGTTCTGATGGCGTTCAAGCTCATTCCCTTTTGTAGACCTGGTGACAGGTCTTGCAGGAGCGGATGAGCTTGCCCACCGCATCGGCGGCGGCGTCGAAGTCCCTGGCCTGCGCCGCCTGCTGCGCCTGCAGCGCCAGCGCATGGCTGTTGCGAGCGAAGCCCACGCCATCCGCCGCATCGCCCTTGCGGGCGTAGAAGGCCTCGATCTGAGTGAACAGCTCGGCCAGTTCCTTGGCCTCGGCCACCGCCTGGGCATCCTTCAGCGAGACATGGGAGTCCAGGCTCTTGGCGGTGTCCTCGATGCCGCGCATCAGGTCGCCGTCGATCTCGAAAGAGGCCGACAGCGCGCTGCCGAGCAGCGCGACGAGCATCGTGACGACGACAAAGGGCCGGCGCATGAAGACAAGGACCTCAGGCAATGATGGCCTTCACCACGTCGCCGAACACGCTGGCCGGGCGCTCGGAGCGGCCCTGGTAGGTGTAGGTGATCTTCTTGTGGTCCAGCCCCAGCTGGTGAAGGAGGGTGGCCTGCAGGTCGTAGGTGTCGACCACGCCTTCGACGGCGCGCAGGCCGATCTCGTCGGTGCCGCCGTAGCTGCCCGGCTTGATGCCGCCGCCGGCGATCCACTGCGTGTAGCCCCAGGGGTTGTGGTCGCGGCCGTTGCCGCTCTGGCCATAGGGCGTGCGGCCGAATTCCGAGGTCCAGACCACCAGCGTGGTCTCCAGCAGCCCGCGGGACTTCAGGTCGGCCAGCAGGCCGGCGATGGGCTTGTCCACCTGCCGGGTCATCACGCTGTGGTTCTTTTCGATGCCGTTGTGCGCGTCCCAGCTGTCGATGCTGTTGTCCGGCGCGCCGGAGATGGTGTGCACGAAGCGCACGCCGCGTTCGACCAGGCGGCGAGCGCGCAGCAGCGCGGTGCCGTATTCGTCGGTCTCCTGGGTGCCGATGCCGTACAGCGCCTTGGTGGCCGCGGTCTCCTTGCTGAAGTCCACCGCTTCGGGCGCCGAACTCTGCATGCGGTAGGCCAGGTCGTAGGACTTGGCGCGCGCATCGAGCTCGGTGTCGCCGGCGTACCGGGCGGCCTGACGCTCGTTCAGGGCTTTCAGCAGCGCCAGCGTGTTGCGCTGCTGTTCATCGCCAACCCCATCGGGCCGCTGCAGATACAGGATAGGCGAATCGCCTTGGCGGAACGGCGTGCCCTGGTAGGCGGCGGGCAGGAAGCCCGAGCTCCAGATCACCTGGCCGCGTCCGCCGCCGGCCGAGCCGGTACCGGTGGGCAGCACCACGAAGGCCGGCAGGTCCGGGTTGTTGGCGCCCAGCGCGTACTGGATCCACGCGCCCAGCGCCGGCCGTCCCGGCACCAGGCCGGCGGTGTGCAGCTTCAGCGAGGCGATGACGTGCGTGCTGCCCTCGGTCTTGCAACCCTTCAGGAAGGCGATGTCGTCAACCTGCTTGGCGATGTTGGGCAACCAGTCGGAGACCCAGGCGCCCGTCTCACCGTATTGCTTCCAGCTGCGCTTGGTGGCCAGCAGGTTGCCCACGCCGCCGTCGGTGGCGGTCTTCAGGTTCTTGCCGAAAGAGTCCGGCAGCGGCGTGCCGTTCAGGCGGATCAGCTCGGGCTTGTGGTCGAACAGGTCCAGCGTGCTGGGCGCGCCGGCCATGTGCAGCCAGATGACGGCCTTGGCCTTGGCCGGGAAGTGCGGCTGGCGTGCTGCCGTGGGATCCGCCAGCTCGGCGGCCCAGGCGGCGTTGACGGGAAGGCCCGAGAGCGGCAGCCCGGCGAGGGCAGCGCCCCCGAGCCCGGCCTGGGCCAGGAAGTTGCGACGGGAAGTGTGGCTCATGATGCTGCGTCCTTTGTGATCTATGGTTCAGAACCGGTAGGTGAACTCGTTGGCGTTGGCCAGTGCATGCACCAGGTCGACGAAGGCGGCCGCGCGTGCGGGGTTGAGCTTGGCCTTGCCGGCCTTGCCGGAGCCTGGCGTGCCGCTGGTGCTGTCATCGCTCTCGCCATCGCCGGCGGCCTTGGCCAGCTTGTCCTGCTGGGTTTCCAGGTGCTTGACGAAGGCGGCCTTCTCGAAGCGGTCGGCGCCGCGGCCGAGCATCAGCTTGTAGAGCCGGTCGATCTGCACATTGGCTTCACGGCTGACCCCATAGGCCTCGGGCAGGTTGACCTTTTTACCCTCGGCCAATTGCTTGCGCGTGATGCGTTCCTGGTGGCCCAGGAAGCTCAGCAGCTGGGCTTTCTCGGCGGCTTGCGGCGCGCGGCCATACAGCAGCTGGTAGACGCGGTCGATCTGCGCCGATTCGCCGGCAGGCGCTTCGCGCAGCACCCGCCCGGCCAGCGCCTTGGACCAGTCGAACACCAGGTCGCTGTTGACCAGCGTCAGCGCCTGCAGCGGCGTGGTGGTCACCTCGCGCTTGTTGTGCACCAGCTGCGGGTTGGCCCAGTCGAAGGTGTCGAGCAAGGGGTAGGGCGTGTTGCGGCGCACGAAGACATAGATGCTGCGGCGGTGGTGGTCATGCGGGTTGTCGGAGGTCACCCACAGGTTGCGCTGGCCGCCGATGTTCATGTTCGCCGGCACCGGCGGAAACACCGCCGGGCCGCCGACTTTTTCTTCCAGCAGGCCGGCGGTGTAGAGCAGCGAATCGCGGATCTGCTCGGCTTCCAGGCGCTGGCGCGGGAACACCGCGAGCAGCTTGTTCGTCGGGTCGATGGTCTGCAGGTCCGGGCGCGGTGCCGAGGCCTGGCGATAGGTGGCCGACAGCAGGATCTGCTTGTGCAGCTTCTTCACGCTCCAGCCGTTCTTGATGAAGTCGTCGGCCAGGTAGTCCAGCAACTCCGGGTGGGTGGGCTTGGCACCGGCCTTGCCGAAATCGCTGACGGTGTCGACGATGCCGTTGCCGAAGAACTGCGTCCACTGCCGGTTGACGAAGACCCGCGCGGTCAGCGGGTTGCCCGGGCTGGCCAGCCAGTTGGCCACCGCCGTGCGCCGGCCCGACGAGCTGGCGGTGGGCACGATCTGCGGCTTGTCACTCGTCAGCAGCGCCGGGAAGCCGGGTTGCACTTCGTCGAGCTTGCGGTCGTAGATGCCCTTGAACAGCACGTAGGTCGGCGGCGAATCCGCGTGGCCCAGCTCGGTCATCGTCGAGAGGGTGCCGGGGTCCTTGGGTTTGAGGTGATCGAACTTCTTCAGCTCCCCTTCCAGCGCCTGGTAGAGGGCGTAGTTGTCCTTGTCGCGGGTCTTCAGCGTGTTCGCGGCATTGCGCGTGCGGCCCGACATGGTCCACAGGTTGCGGTGGTAGATCCAGCGGTCGTAGGCGTTGCGCTCGGCCTCGGGCTTGGTGATCGAGACGCGCGTTTCAGGCACGAAGCCGGAGAGCCGCTCGGCCTCGGACTTCTCGATGATGGGCTTGAGCAGCGCGTCCTGCTTGTCGCGGATGTCCTGGGTGGCGGCTTCCCACTTGGCGAGCTTGACCTGGTACTCGGCGGCTTCCTTGCCGGCCAGCGCCTTCACGTCGTCGCGCCAGCTGGCGTTGGCGAAGAAGGCCTGGAACTGGTAGTACTCCTTCTGCGTGATCTTGTCGAACTTGTGGTCGTGGCACTGCGCGCAGTTGAAGGTGGTGCCCAGGAACACCGAGCCGACGGTGTCGGTCAGGTCGTTGGCCACTTCCTGCTTCTTCAGGTTCAGGTCGCGGGCGTTGATCTCGTCCGGAAAGCTGCGCAGAAAGCCGGTGGCCACCAGCGCCTCGTGGCTGCCGGGCCAGAGTTCGTCGCCGGCGAGCTGCTCCTTGACGAAGCGGTCGAAGGGCTTGTCTTGGTTGAAGGCGTTGATCACGTAGTCGCGGTAGCGCCACAGGTTGGGCCGCGTGCCATCGGTGTTATAGCCATCGCTGTCCGCATAGCGCGCCAGGTCCAGCCAGCGCCGGGCCTGGCGCTCGCCGTAGCGCGAAGAGGCCAGCAGGCGGTCGACCAGCTTGTCGTGGGCCTGCGGCGACTTGTCGTTGACGAAGGCCTTCACCTCCTCCGGCGTGGGCACCAGGCCCCAGGCGTCCAGCGTGGCGCGGCGGATGTAGGTCGCGCGCTCGGCCTCGGCCGACGGTTTGATCTTCTTGTCCTCCAGCTTGGCCAGCACGAAGGCATCGAGCGGTGATCGCACCCAGGCCTGTTGCTGCACCACCGGCACGGCGGGCCGCTGCAGCGGCGTGTAGGCCCAGGCCTTGACGCCGGGCTTGGCAGAAGCCGGCGAGGGGTATTCGTCCGCCGAGTGCACGGTGATCAGCGGCAGGGCCAACAGGATGGCCAGGGTGAGAGTCTTCGGGTTCATGAGTTCATCTCCTTGCGCGAGGCGGCGCTCACAACTTGCTGGTGAAGAGGATGCCGATGGACCGTGGCACCGCCGGCGTGTAGCTGGTCGAGGTGATGGCGCGCACGGTGTCGTCGTTGAGCAGGTTCTTCACCACCAGGCTCAGGTCGTAGCTCTTGCTGCGGTGGCCGATGCCGACGGCCAGATCGACCAGATAGCTCTTGGGCACGATCGAGTACGCCGACAGCGCGTTGTCCGAGTGGTAGCTGCCGCTGTACGAGACATTCGCGCTGGTGTGCAACTCCTTGTCGCCGCCGACCGGCAGCCGGTAATCGCCGCCGACGTTGAAGCTGAACTTCGGCGCGCCGGCCAGCGGCTGGCCGCTGACATCGCGGTAGGGCGCGGCGCCGGTGTAGCCGTTCTCCACCGGCTGGGCGGAGTTGGGGAAGCGCTTGTAGATCGCCCGGTTGTAGGCGCCCGAGAAGCGCAAGCTGGTGTTCTTCAGGCCGCCGTACACACCGTCGACTTCCAGCCCCTTCACTTCCACCTGGGGCACGTTGCCGGTGGCCGAGGTGTAGGTGAAGCTGCCATCGTTGTTCAGCGCCGTGGTGTAGGCGTCGACCACGCGCACCGATTGCTGATAGTCCTTGATGCGCGTCAGGAACACGTCGGCATTGAGGATCAGCGTCTTGTCGAACAGCGCCGACTTCAGCCCGAGTTCGAAGGAGTTGGTCTTCTCCGGCTTGACCAGAAAGGACACACCGTTGACCAGCTGCGAGATGCCGGCCTTCTCGCCATGCTGGTAGGACAGGTAGGCGGTGTGGTTCGCACCGAGCTTGTAGCTCGGGCTCAGCACGAAGGCCGGCTGCGTGGCCTTGAAGGGCTCGGCCACCGTGCTGTTGAACAGGACGCCGATCTGCGACTTGCGGATCGCCTGCGCGTCGGCCAGCTGGCGCTTCTGCGCATCGCTCAAGGCCGCCCAGCTGGCGGCGTTGAAATACTTCTTCGCCGCCGCATCGGCCTGGGCGTTGGCCTGGGCCAGCAGCGTGGCATTGCTCGTGTCGGTGGTCAGCGCCACGGTGGGTGCGGCCGACGTGCCTGCGGCCACCAGCGTGGCGCCAGCGGTGTTGGCCGGCACGACGATGCCGTTGAGCACCCACTTGGCCGCACCGGTGTTGAGGTAGGCATCAAAACCGCCCAGCAGCACGCCGTTGACGGTGGAGGGGTTCAGCTCGGCCGCGCTGCCGTTGGCGGTGATCTCCGAGCGGCCGGTGTTGCGCCGGTCTTCGCGGGTGACGCGCAGGCCGGTGGTCAGCGTCAGGGCTTCGGTGAAGTGCCAGTTGGCCTGGGCAAACAGCGCGGCGCTCTTGTTGCGGATGTCCTGCACGCCGGTCGGGCTGTTGTACGAGGTCTTGGTGTTCGCCAAGGTGTTCTGCAGCAGCGATCGACCACTGCCGTCGGCGTCCAGCCGCGCGTATTGCGCGTTGCTGGCGAACCAAGCGCCGGCATCGTTGCCCCACCAGCGCCGGTAGTCGGCCTCGTTGTGCACCTGGATCAGGTACAGGCCGCCCTGGTAGTCGACGAAGCCGCCGCTGGGCGACGTGAAGCGCAGTTCTTCGCTGACCTGCTTGTAGTCGTTCCAGAAGCCGCCGGCATTGCGGTACACGTCGAAGGGCGAGCCTTCGTCGTTGACGGCGTTGAAGTGGTAGTCCTTGTAGGCAGTGATCGAGGTCAGGGTGTGCGTGCCCAGCTGCCAGTTCACTTCGGCCGATGCACCACGGCTGCCGGTGACCAGCCCGCGCGCGCCGTCGTTGGTCAGCGCGTGCTTGTACTCGTCGACGCTGTAGCCGTCGTTCTGCGCGAACCAGCGGCGCGCCAGCCGCTGCTGATTCGTCAGCGTGATGATGCTGCTGCCGTCGGCATAGGTGGTGGGCGGGTTCAGCACCGGCAGCGAACGGCCGTTGGTGGTTTCGCCGGCGCGCGGCTGCAGGTCGAAGGACAGGCGCGCCTTCAGGTCGGGTGAAGGCGTCAGCAGGAACTGCACGCGGCCCGACACCCGATCGGTGTTGGTGTAGCTGATGTCCTTGTTGTACGGGTTGACGATGTCGCCTTCGCCGCGGTTGACCGAGAAGGTGCCGCGCCAGGCCAGCAGGCCGTCGATCACCGGGCCGCCGACGGCAGCGCTGGCGAAGAGGCTGCCGCGCTGGCGGAATTCCAGCGAGAAATCGGAGGTCGGCGTGAACGAAGGCCGGCGCGTGGTGAAGCTGATGTTGCCGACACTGGTGTTCTTGCCCAGCAGCGTGCCTTGCGGGCCGCGCGTGACCTCGATCGTCTCGATGTCGACGAAGTCGAAGCTCGAGGTCAGCGCGTTGTAGGCGAAGTTCACGCCGTCGACGATGATGCCCACGCTCGGGTCCTGCGCCTCGGTCTGGCCGATCTTGCCGATGCCGCGGATCGACAGGCTGCTGGTGCGCTGGTTGCCCAGGTTCCACGACACGTTGGCGGCGCGCTTGGTGATGGCGTCGACGCCATGGGCGCTCAGCCGCTCCAGTTCATTGCCCTGCACGACCGAGATCGACAGCGGCACGTCCTGCAGCTTCTCGATGCGGTTGCGGCTGCGCACGGTGACGGCGTCCAGCGCGGTGGCCTCGGCTGCTTCGGTGGCCGCATCGGCGGCCCACGCCGTGCCGGTGGCCAGCAGCGTCAGGCTTGCGACGACGGCGCCGATCGGTGACAGGCGATGGGGCTTCGGTGCGGGGGATGGGGGGTGTGCGGGTGCTTGCTTGTACGGCTGGCGGATCACGAGAGGCCCTCGGGTGGATGCTGTTGTGTGGCGATGAGTGAGGCGCTCATAAGCAGAGCCCATGCCAAGCAGAAAACCCAATAAGCAAATGACGCGGCCATGGAACGCGGTGAACCCTTCCCCAGGGAAACGCCGCGTTCGAGGCGCCGCGGCGCGGCCTGAGCCACCGCGCTCAGGCTGCGGGGCTGTTGTGCCGCCAACAGTGCGGCAGCAGCGCGTGCTGCAAAGCCAGCGACCGTGCCGATGCGCCTGGAGGAAACAGAGCAGCGCTCGTGCGCGCCGCCGCGCCGAACGCTGGCACGCTTGCTGCACACAGCGCCGCGCAGGCCGCCACGGCGCGCGGCCCTCCATCCATCTCACGAGAAGGCGATATCGATATGAGGAAGTTCATGCTGCTGCTCCCGCTCACATTGGCCGTCACCAGCTTCGCCGCGACGGCCCAGCCGGCCGGCGCAGCGACGGCCGCTGCGCCGGCCGGGGCGCAGGCGCCGCAGGCCTGGAAGTACCAGACCAAGCGCCTGTCGCGGGCCGACGTCGACGCGCTGCTGGCCCAGCCCGACAAGCTGCTGGTGCTGGACGTGCGTCGGCCCGATGAGCAGATCAAGTACGGCAGCTTTCCGGTGTTCCTCAGCATCCAGGCGCGTGAGCTGGACAAGCAGCTGGCCTACCTGCCGCGCGAGCGCGCGATCCTCACCGTGTCCAACCATGCGCAGCGCGCTGGCGCGGCGGGCGACCTGCTGGCGGCCAAGGGCTTCACGATCGCCGGCGCCACTGGCTCGGAGGACTACGAGCAGGAAGGCGGCAAGGCGGTGGTCCACCTCACGCCACCGCCACCCCGCGCGGGCGCTTCGGCCGCGCGCCCTTGAGGCGCGGCCGCATTCGCCTGCGGCACGGGTGGGTCGCTCACATTGCTGGTCATCGACGGCAGCGTGCTGCCGATGGTGATGCGCCTGGGCCGCGAGTGGGCCGCGCTCAGCGCGGCGCAGCCGACAAGCGCTGCACGGCTTGCAGCCGCAGGCCGGCGAGCGGCTTGTATGTCATGGGTGGCTTCAATGGGCGAATGGCGGGTGCAGGCGCAGTTCGTCGCCCGCACGCGGCGCGGGCTCGGGCTCGGGCGCATCGTCCAGCAGGCCGTGGCGCTTGAGCAGCGTGCGCATGGTGTTGCGCGTCACGCCGAGCAGCCGGGCCGATTGCACCTGGTTTTCGCCGGTCTGCGCGAAGGCCGCGTGCACCAGCGCCGCTTCGAGCTTGTGCAACAGCTGCGCTGGACGCGCCGCCAGCAGGCTGGAGGCCAGCGTGGCCAGCTGCTGCGCGGCGCCGGGTGCGGCTGGGTCGGCGCTGGCCGGGTCGGCGTGCTCGGTGCTTGCCGCGGGTTCGGTGGTGGCAGCCGGCGTAGCGGGCGTGGGGGCCGCGCGGGCCAGGCTGGGCACCAGTTTCAGGTCGCCGGCCTGCACGATGCCGTCGCGGCAGACGATCAGCGCAAAGTGGATCACGTTCTCCAGTTCGCGGATGTTGCCGGGCCAGGCGTAGTCCAGCAGCGCCTGCTGCGCCTCGGGGGCCAGCAGCGCACCGCTGCAGCTGAGCCGGGGGCCGTAGACGCCGACGAAATGCCGGGCCAGTGGCAGGATGTCGCCCGGGCGCTCACGCAGCGCGGGCAGGGCCAGCGTGGCCACGCTGAGCCGGTAGTACAGGTCGGCGCGGAAGTGCTGGGCCGCCACAGCTTCGCGCAGGTCGATGTTGGTCGCGGCCACCAGCCGCACGTCCAGCGGGATGCTGCGGCGCGAGCCCAGGCGCACCACCTGGCGCTCCTGCAGCACACGCAGCAGCTTGACCTGCAAAGCGAGCGGCAGATCGCCGATCTCGTCGAGGAACAGCGTGCCGCCATTGGCGGCTTCGAACCAGCCGGCGCGCGACTGCACCGCGCCGGTGTAGGCGCCGGTCTCGTGGCCGAACAGTTCGGCATCGATCATCGTCTCGCTGAAGGCACCGCAGTTGACGGCCAGGAATGGCCCCTTGCGGCCGCTCTGCGTGTGCAGGTGGCGGGCGATCAGCTCCTTGCCGGTGCCGGTTTCGCCGTTGATCAGGACGGTGGCTTCGCTGCGTGCGATGCGCTCGGCCTGTTCCAGCAGCGCGGCCGAGCGCGGGTCATGAAACAGCAGCGCCTTGGCGCGGATCGACAGCGCGCCGGCGGGGGATTCGGGCAGTGTGAGCAGCCGCGCACGAGGCGCATCGAAGGAATCTGGCATGGCGTGACGGCAAACGGGCGGATGGCAGCCCTGCACCATAGGCGTCATGACGCCGGCCGCGAACGCAGCAATTCTTCTTTGCTTATGCGAGGCCGCCCTCTCCGGCACCTTGCCACCGGCCGTGCCGCTTGCCTATACTAAGCCAAATGGCTAAGCAACAGATCGAGCTGTCCGACGTCTTCTATGCCCTGGCCGACCCCACGCGCCGTGCGATCGTGGGCGTGCTGGGCCGGGGCCCGGCCTCGGTGTCGACGCTGGCCGCGCCGTTTGCGATGGCGCTGCCGTCGTTCATGAAGCACCTGTCGGTGCTGGAACGCAGCGGCGTGATCCACTCGAACAAGGCCGGGCGTGTGCGCACCTGCGAACTCAAACCCAGGACCTTGGCGAGTGCCGAACGCTGGATGGCCGACCAGCGTGCGCTGTGGGAGGCCCGCACGGACCGCATGGCCGCTTTGGCCGAGAAACTTCACCACGAGGACCTGTCCCATGACAAACGAAAGCAGCGTCAACCCTGAGCCGCACGATCTGGTCATCTCGCGCCTGGTGCGCGCGCCGCGGGCCACGCTGTGGCGGGCCTGGACCGAGCCCGCGCTGCTGAAGGAATGGTGGTGTCCCAAGCCGTGGACCACCGAGGTGCGGGCTTTCGATCTCCGCCCCGGCGGCGCCTTCCACACCTTCATGCAAGGCCCTGACGGCGGCACCAGCGACAACCCGGGCTGCTTCCTGGACATCGTGCCGCAGGCCAGGATTGTCTTCACGTCGATGCTCATCGGCGGCTGGCGGCCGGCCACGCCCTGGATGGCGTTCACCGCCCTCATCTCGATGGCCGACGAGGGCGAGGGCACGCGCTACATCGCGACCGTGATGCATCCGGACCAGCCGACCTGCGATCGCCATGAGGCGCTGGGCTTCTTCGACGGCTGGAACACCTGCATCGATCAGCTCGAAGCCTTCGCCCGGCAGGCGCTTTGACCGCCCCCTGATCCCGGGGGGGCGGAAAGGGAAAAAAGTCACCCGCGCCCGCGCCGCCGCCTGCGTAGCATCGGCTCATGATTCTTCAATTCCCCTCGCAGGCCCGGCGCGCCGGCCCCCATGCCGGTGGACACGCGCTGTGCGCAGCGCACGACGAAGCTCCCGCCGGCTTGGCCCAGTTGCTCGACGCGCTGCGCGCGGCCGGCCCCGGCGGCCACAGCGAAGCCCGGCGTGCGGCCCTGCAATGCCTGGGTTGCGCGGACGAACATGAACTGCTGCTGAGCGTGCTGCAGCGCCTGGTGGCCGCAGGCTCATGCCATGAGCCTGTCGCGCCGACACCCGCGCAGCAGGACTACGTGCCCTACTGACCCCCATCCGCCGCCGGCCTCTGCCGCGGGCCGCACGGGCGCGGCTTGCTCCGATCGATCCGCCGATGGGCACTCCGCGCGTTACGATAGGTAACGCAGATCTGGAGGGAAGCCATGACAGCAAGGGTCACCGTCTTGGGCGCCGGCTTCGCCGGCATGGAGCTGAGCACGATCTTGTCGGAGACCTTGGCGGACGAAGTCCAGGTGACCCTGATCGACCAGAGCGATGCCTTCGTCTTCGGCTACTCGAAGCTCGATGTGATGTTCGGCCGCACGACGCTGGATGCCGTGCGTCTGCCCTACCGCCACTTCGCCAAACCGGGCGTGCGGCTGTTGCGCGAGACGGTGCAAGCCATCGATCCTGCCAGCCGGCGCGTGACCACCGATGCCGGCAGCCATGACTGCGACTACCTGGTGGTCGCGCTGGGTGCCGACTACGACATCGCAGCCACGCCGGGCCTGGCAGACGTCAACGAGTTCTACTCGGTGGCCGGTGCGAATCGCCTGCGCGAGATCCTGCCCAGCTTCTCCAAGGGCCGCGCCCTCATCGGCGTGTGCGGGGCGCCGTACAAGTGCCCGCCGGCACCCAGCGAATGTGCATTGATGCTGCACGACCTGCTGAGCACGCGTGGTGTGCGCGAGCAGTGCGACATCACCTTCGTGCTGCCCTTGCCGAGCCCGGTGCCGCCTTCCCCCGAGACCTCCAAGGCCTTGCTGGCGGCCTTCGCCGAACGCGGCATCACGTTCATGCCGAACCGCCGCGTGGCCGCTGTCGACGCGGCTCGGCGCATCGCGTCGCTCGACGATGGCAGCGAATTGCCCTACGAGCTGTTCCTGGGGGTGCCCAAGCACCGCGCGCCGGCAGTGGTCGAGGCCAGCGGCATGACCGAGGGCGGCTGGGTGACGGTGAACCCCCGGACGCTGGAAACCCCGTTCCCGAACGTCTTTGCCGTCGGCGACATTGCCAACACCGGCACGCCCAAGGCCGGCGTTTTTGCCGAGGGCGAGGCCAAGGCGGCGGCCGCGGCGATCATCTCGCGCATCCGCGCTGGTGGGGAAGGTCAGGGCGAAGGCCGCCTCTACGACGGCAAGGGCACCTGCTACATCGAGTTCGGCGGCGGTCGGATCGGGCGCGTCGACGTCGACTTCTTCTCCGGCCCCAAACCCACCGGGACCTATCACGAACCGGACGTGGCCCTGCGCGAGGACAAGCTGCGCTTCGAGTCGAGTCGGATCGCGCGCTGGTTCGGGCGGTAAGCGCGAATGATCTCTCTTGACGAGCTCGAAACAATCCCCTTCCTGGCCGCCGTGGCCCGCGACGACCTGGCGCGCCTGACCCAGGTGGCCGGCGACCTGCGGCTGGCCGCCGGCGAGTACGCCGTGCACGAGGGCGCCGAACGGGCGCTGTTCGTGGTGCTGTCGGGCCGCATCGAAGTCACCAAGTTGATCGACGGCATCGAGCGGACCATCGGTGTGCGTGCGCCCGGCCAGATCTTCGGTGAGGTGCCCATCACCTTCGGCACGCCGTTCCAGGGCAGCTACCGGGCGACCGAGCCCTCGCGCGTGATGGAGATCCCGGCGCGCCAGTTCCATGCACTGGCCGCTGCATCACCCCCGGTGCTGACCCACGTGGCGGCGCTGGCCAGCGAGCGCATCGGCGGCCTGCGCGGCATTGCCACCGCGCCGACGAAGCCGCGTGCGGTGATGGTCGGGCAGCGCTGGGACGACACGGCCCGCGGCTTGAGGACCTTCCTCACGCGCAACCAGATCTCCTATGACTGGATCACGCCGGATGCCAGCGACCTGGCGCAGCGCTGGCCCGGACCCGGCCTGGCCGACACCGACCTGCCGGCCCTGGCCTGCGACGACGGCAGCATCCTGCTGCGCGCGTGCATCCGCGACGTCGCCGGCAAGCTCGGCCTGCAGACGCAGCCTCGCGGCATCGCGTACGACACCGTCATCATCGGCGGCGGGCCAGCGGGCCTGGCCGCGGCGGTCTACGGCGCCTCGGAAGGCCTGCGCACGCTGGTGATCGAGCGCGAGGCACCCGGCGGCCAGGCGGAAACCTCGTCGCGCATCGAGAACTACCTCGGCTTCCCGACCGGCGTCTCGGGCGAGGAACTGGCGCGGCGTGCGCTGCAGCAGGCCAGCCGCCTGGGCGCCGAGATCATGGTCACGCGTCAGGCGGTGGGCATCGATCCGCGGGCCAAGGTGGTGCAGCTCGACGGCGGTGAGCCCGTGCAGGCCCGCTCCATCATCGTGGCCACCGGTGTCAGCTGGCGTCGGCTGGCCACCGAGGGCTTCGATCGGCTGCTGGGCAAGGGCGTGTACTACGGCGCCTCGCGCAGCGAGGCCGGCGCCACGCAGGGGCAGGACATCCACCTCATCGGCGCCGGCAATTCGGCGGGCCAGGCCGCGATGTTCTTCGCCAACCACGCGCGCACGGTCTCGCTCGTCGTGCGCGGCGGCAGCCTCGAGGCCAGCATGTCGCGCTACCTGATCGAGCAGATCCGCCACAAGCCCAACATCCAGGTCGAACTGCACAGCGAGGTGCGCGCGGTGCACGGCGACAAGCTGCTCACGGCGATCGACCTGGCCAACCGCGCCACCGGCGACATCCGGCGCGTCGACAGCGGCGGCGTCTTCGTCTTCATCGGCGCCGATGCCGAGACCGCCTGGCTGCCCGACGCGATCATGCGCGACGGGCGCGGCTACGTGCTCACCGGCGAGGCCGCGGCCAAGTCCGGGCAGTGGCCGCTGGACCGCGACCCCTACCTGCTGGAGACCAGCGTGCCGGGCATCTTTGCCTGCGGCGATGTGCGGTCCAGCCAGGTCAAGCGCGTCGCGGCCGCGGTCGGCGAAGGCAGCATGGCCATCGCGTTTGTGCACCAGTTTCTGGCGCATGCCGCCAGCTAAGTCTCACGCCCGCAGCATGTCCAAACAGTCGAACAAAGAGTGAATCCCGTTGGCCGCTTCCCTTGGAATCTATTCCAATGGGGTTCGATTTCTGGGGGAAATACCGATGGGCGCGCGGCTTTCCCGGCAACTCCCCTTCGATGGTCACATCCCCAGCGCTGTGCTGGAGCAGGCGAGCAATCTGATGCAGGACATAACATCCAACATAAACGTCGTCGTAGCCGGCCTCGGCTTTCGGGGCGTGGATGCTGAGAATCCTGGCAAGGAGATCGTCCACCGAGGCAAGCTCAAGAGCCTGGCCCCGTAGCAAAAGAGCTGCGCGGCCGGCTACAACCTGCGCTGGTTGATGCGCGCCATTGTTCGTCGGCGCATCGAGGCGCTTTTTCTTGGCCTGCTCCGGGCCATGGGCTGGACAACGCATAGGCTATCCCAGCGCTGCTTTCACGCCAACGCTCTGCGGGACGCCCGCTGACGCGGCCTCGCGCTTCGCCCGCCAGCGACTCGAGGACCAGCGCATTGACTGCCTGCGGGCGAAATCGAATTTTGCAGGACCGACTATGTTATCTTCAGTGCGCCCGGCGGATTAACTGATAGGCCCCCAACAGGATGAAAGGACGCGCAGTGGTCGACTACACAAAAACTATTTCGCCGAGCGGAAACAATACCATAGATAGTATTATCCACCTGTATGCATGGGAGTCCAGCGCGCTTACCTACGGATTCCGGGTCCAGGATATCGACCACAATGGCATAAGCGACTTCTCAGAAGGTCACTGGGCAAGCTTCTATCAATCGATCTTCAGCAATATTTCGACATTCGCGAACCTCAAATTTACTCAGACAACTTACGAGAATGCCCGCCTCAACCAACTGATGAACCCGGGCGGCGGTGGGCAGTCCTCGGATCCTGCGCCTGACGTCGTCCAGACCTTCACCGAAGTGGACATCGATGGTTCCGTTGCCGACGCGTCCGCAGTGGTTTTCCTGGGCCAGTATTCCGATACATGGATGCATGAGATCGGCCACAGTCTCGGCCTGCGGCACAGTTTCGAAACGCCCAATCAGATCGACGACAACGTCAACAGCGAAGCAGATCTCGGCACGCACTACCTGAATTCGACCTTGTATACGGTCATGTCCTACAGCCCGACAGTCTGGGGAGAGGACAACCCCTGGACCGACGGCTATGATCCAGGCACGGTCCTGAATGCCAACGCCGGCTCCTACATGCCACTCGACATCGCTGCCCTGCAATATATGTACGGCGCTCATGCGTACAACACGGGCAACACGACCTATTCCTTCGGTGACGACAAAGTCGCAAGTAAGGGCTACACCACAATCTGGGATACGGGCGGCACCGACACGATCGCCTACACCGGCACTAGTCGCGCCCGTATTGACCTTGACGCGGCCACGCTTCAGCGTGACATCGGCGGGGGCGGCCTCCTGTCAACATCCGAAACGTTTACCGGCGGCTTCCTGATCGCCAATGGCGTCGTCATCGAAAAGGCAATCGGCGGAAGCAACGATGACATCCTGATCGGCAACTCGGCCGCCAACACGCTGACCGGAAACGGCGGCAATGATTTCCTCAATGGTGGTAACGGCGCCGACCGCCTTATTGGCGGAGCGGGAGATGACTACTATATCGTCGCCAATACCGGTGACACAGTTACCGAGGCTTCCAATGCCGGGTTTGACCAGGTTGAATCGACGGTGACCTTTACGCTTGGTTCAAACGTCGAAGATTTGTTCCTCAGGGGAGCGTCGGCTATCAACGGAACCGGCAACAGTTCCGCAAACTACATCTATGGCAATGACGTCATCAATTCCCTGAGCGGCAGAGGAGGAAACGATCACCTGGACGGCGGTCTGGGGGTGGATTTTTTGACGGGCGGCACTGGTCGAGACACGTTCGACTTCAGCACGACATTAGGGAGCGGGAACGTTGACAACATCACCGATTTCTCCGCGGCCGAAGATTATATCGGCTTGAGCTTCGATATCTTCACAGCGCTGCGTTCGACTGGCACCCTCGCAAGTTCCAAGTTCTACCAAGGCTCGGCGGCGCACGACTCCAGCGATCGCATCTTCTACAATTCTTCGACGGGCAATATCTATTACGATGTCGACGGAAATGGTTCGGCGGCGGCGGTGCTATTCGCGCACGTTGCGACCGGTCTGACCCTGACGGCGAGCAATTTCAACGTCTGGGATGTTTGACTTAATCGGTTCTGCTGGCGTGTTGTCAGTTCCGATGGAAACTGATGGTGCCTCGGCCGCGTTTTTCAGCTCAGCGAGTGCTATACCGCTACTTGCTGAGCTTTTTACAGTTTTCAGGTTCAAAGGCCTGGCACATGTAATATCGCTCATGGGACTTCTCATTTTTAGGTTGGATTGAATCTCACAACCCAATCCTGGTGCCCTGCCGTTGGCGCCCGGTTAGCTCCACGTTCTGCCGCTGGCGCTTTCTGCCAATGCCCGTGCGCGCTCGCGCCATTGCCGGGCCGGCGGTCGCTGCCTACAGTGCCGGCCGATGCAAGCCTCCCTGCCCACCGCGGCGCCGCTCAGCGGCGTGCGCGTGCTCGATCTCACCCGCCTGCTGCCCGGCCCGCTGGCCGCCCAGCACCTGGCCGACCTGGGCGCCGACGTCATCAAGGTCGAAGACCTTGGTGCCGGCGACTACGCCAACCCCGCCGTGCGGGCGCTGGTCAACCACAACAAGCGCGCGATCCGCATCGACCTGAAGCAAGCCGCCGGGGTCGATGCGCTGCTGCGGCTGGTGCGCACGGCCGACGTGCTGCTGGAGGGCTTTCGCCCCGGCGTGATGGCGCGCCTCGGCCTCGGCTACGAGCTGCTGTGCGAAGCCAATCCCCGCATCGTCGTCTGCAGCCTGAGTGGCTGGGGCCAGACCGGCCCGCTGCGCGAGCTGCCCGGCCACGACCTGAACTACGCCGCGCTGGCCGGTGTGACCGACCAGATGGCCGGCTTGTCGAACCTGCCGATCGCCGACCTGCTCGGCGGCACGATGGGCGCCGTGATGGGCACGCTGGCCGCGCTGTTCGATGCCGCGCGCACCGGCCGCGGCCGCTGGGTCGACATCGCGATGGCCGACAGCGTGCTGGCCCATGCCGTGCTGCCGCTGGCGGCGTTGCACCAGCACGGCCGCGTGCCGCGCCCCGGCGAAGGCACGCTGACCGGCGCGCTCGCCTGCTACGGCCTCTACACCACCGCCGACGGCCGCCAGATCGCGGTCGGCGCGCTCGAACGCAAGTTCTGGGATGCCATGTGCGCCACGCTCGGCCGGCCCGAGCTGGCGCCCTTGCACCGCAGCGGCAATGCGGCCACCGAGGCGCGGCTGCGCACCGAGTTGGCCGCGCTGTTTGCGACCCAGCCGCTCGCGCACTGGGCCGAACTCTTCGCTGACGCACCGGCCTGCGTCACGCCGGTGCTGCGCCTGGACGAAACCCTGGCCCACCCGCACTTCCAGGCCCGCGGCATGGTGGTGGCCGGCGACCCGCCGCAATTGGGCTGCGCGGTGAAGATGAGCGGCTTCGTGCCCGCCGCGCCGCGCCCGGCCCCGCAGCCCGGCGAGCACACCGATGCCGTGCTCGCCGAAGCTGGCTTGGCAGCCGCCGACATCGCCGCGCTGCGGGCTTCGGGGGCTGTTGGCTGACGCGGCGGACGCAGCCGGGCGCGGCGGGGCTATCGTTGGACCCCGCCGCGCTGACGCTTCAAGCCATGCCGACCACCCACCACACCGTCGCGATATCGCAGGTGCGCAGCATCCTGCTGGGGGCGCGCCACCGCGGGCTGGCCGTGGAGCCTTTGCTGATCAGCGCCGGCATCGCGCCCGCGCTGCTCGATGCGCCGCTCGCACGCGTCTCGCAAGGCCAGTACGCGGCGCTGATCCGCGTGCTGCGCCGGCACCTGCGCGACGAGCTCTGGGGCCTGCTGCAGCAACCGCTGCCGCCGGGCAGCTTCGGCCGCTGCATGCGCCAGCTGGTGGCGTGCCACACGCTCGGCGACGCGCTGCGCCAGGGCTTCGGCTTCTACCACCTGCTGCTGCATGACTTCGTGCCGCGCCTGGCGGTGAGCCAGGGCAGCGCGCAGGTGCAGTTCATGCTGCGCCGCGCGCCCGATGCGCGGCTGGACTACGCCGTCAAGGCCTTCATGCTGCTGAGCTTCGGCGCGGCGTCGTGGCTGGTGGCCCGGCGCATCCCGCTGGTCAGTGTGGACTACCCCGAGGGCCACGCCAGCACCGACACCTCACGCGTCTACCAGGTACCGGTGCGCAGCGCCCAGGCGCACGTGGGCTTGTCGTTCGACGCGCGCTGGCTCGAGCTGCCGGTGGTGCAGTCGCCGCAGAGCCTGCGCGAGTTCCTTTCCGGCGCGCCTGCCAACCTGATCGTGAAGTACCGCGACACCAGCAGCGCGACCGAGCGCATCCGCCAGCTGCTGCGCAAGAGCCTGGGCGGCGAGATGCCCTCGCTCGAAGCGGTGAGCGAGCTGCTCGCCGTCAGCCCGCAGACGCTGCGCCGGCGCCTGCGCGAAGAAGGCCGCGGCTTCCAGCAGATCAAGGACGAGACGCGGCGCGATGCGGCGATCGAGCTGCTGCTGCAGACCTCGCTGCCGCTGCCGGAGATCGCCAGCCGGGTCGGCTTCTCCGAGGCCAGCACCTTCCACCGCGCGTTCAAGCAGTGGGCCGGCGTGGCGCCGGGCGAGTACCGGCTGTCGCACGGCCCGGGGTGAACGAGGCCCCCGGAGGGAGTGCGGTGTGACGACCTGGGGACTGAACAATTTCCCTTGCGATGCTCGCTGGCCGCACCTAAAAAGCATGAACGATGCTTGACAGGGGAAACCCATGAAGTGGCTCTACTTTCCGTTCCAGGATGTCAGTGCGGATCCCACCATGCCGTCCAACGAGGCCCGGTACCGCAGCAAATACGGGCCGGGGCTGACCGTGCTG
>NZ_DATILJ010000334.1:0-8113 GCF_035476535.1 Aquabacterium sp. | reverse complement strand
CTACGTCAACCCGCCGTTGACCACCGTGCGTGCGCGCATCACCGAGCTCGGCGCGCTGGCGCTGGATCGGCTGGCCTCGTGCATCGAAGAGCCCGAGCACTGCACGCCGCAGCACCAGATGCTGCGCGCCGACCTGGTGATTCGCCAGTCCACTTCCGGACGCTAGCACCAGATCAGCACGGCCACGTGAGTCTTTCTTTCGTTCGAACGACAGCCAACACAAGACAGGAGACAGGCATGACGACGATACGCACAGGTTTTCACCGCAGCGCCGTGGCGGCCGCGGTGGTGCTGGCGCTGGCCGGCGCCGCACAGGCACAGCTGAGCAGCGCCACGATCCAGGGGCAGATCACCAGCGGCACGGCGGCGGCCCAGGCCGGTCTGCCAGTGACGGCGGTGAACACCGCCAACGGCAACACCTATCGCACGACAACCCGTGCCGACGGCAGCTATGTGCTGCCGGGTCTGGCCCCGGGCGTCTACGAGATCCGGGTCGATGCGGCCGGCGGTGCGCAGAAGTCGCAGCGCATCACGGTGCAGGTCGGTGAAACCGCGTCGGTCGACCTGGCGCTGGGCGCCGCCGGCCAGCAGGTGACCATCGTCGGCACGCTGCAGCGCAAGGATGTGCGCACCAGTGAAGTCGGCACGTCGGTGTCGCGCAAGCAGATCGAAGCGCTGCCGCAGGTCACGCGCAACTTCCTGTCCTTCGCCGACATGGCGCCGGGCGTGCGCTTCGATGTCGACCAGGGTAGTGGCCAGACTACGCTGAAGTCCGGCGCGCAGAACCAGGACAACGTCAACGTCTTCATCGACGGTGTCGGCCAGAAGAACTACATCCTGCGCGGTGGCATCTCGGGCCTGGATTCCACCCGCGGCAATGCCTTCCCGCAATCGGCCATCGCCGAATACAAGGTGATCTCGCAGAACTACAAGGCGGAGTTCGACCAGGTCTCCAGCGTGGCGATCACGGCGATCACCAAGTCAGGCACCAATGAGTTCCACGGTGAGGCCTTCATCGACCGCACCGGAGCCAACTGGACCGCGGCGGATCCCTTCGAGAAGAAGGCTGAAGCCGCTGGCGTGAAGCGTCCATCAACCAGCCAGAAGCAATATGGCTTTGCACTCGGCGGACCGATCAAGCAGGACGTGCTGCACTTCTTCGTCGCCTACGACGGCAAGGACATCGAAGAGCCACGCCAGGTGATCGCGCAACGTGCAGACCAGTTGCCCAATGCCGGCATCGTGCCCGGCCTGCTGGCGCGCCAGGGCAGCACCAAGTCGACCTTCCAGGAGAACCTGCTGCTGGCCAAGCTCGACGCCCAGATCGCTGACGATCAGAAGCTCGAGTTGTCGGTGCGCTATCGCGACGAATCCGATCGTGTGCCGGAAGACAAGCTGATCAGCCTGCCCGGCAACGAACTGGACCGCGAGAACACCGAGAACCGGGTGACGCTGAAGCATGAATGGACCCGCGGCGATGTGCTGAGCGAAGCGAGGCTGGGCTACGAGGACTACACCTGGAATCCGCATTCCGCAGCCAACACGCCGCTGGTGCGCTACCTGGCGTCGCCCACCAACAACATCAACAACATCGGCGACGTGTTGCTCGACGGCGGCTCGCCCAACATGCAGCGGCGTCAGCAGAAAGGCGTCTTCGTCTCCGAGGACCTGACCTTCACCGGCCTGGCCGGCCACACGATGAAGGGCGGCGTCAAGCTCAAGGACCTGAAGTTCGCCCTCTCGGGCACCTTCCGAGGCGTCGATTCTGTGCGCACGATCATCGACAAGGTCACGGGCCAGCCGTACTACGACCCCGGCAATGTCAGCTGCCTGGGTACGTCGCAGGAGACGATCAACGGCCGGATTCTCAAGTCCGACCAGTGCCAGATCGACCCGGCCGTCACGCCGGTGGGTGTGAGCTTCAAGAACCAGCAGATCGGCCTGTACTTCCAGGATGACTGGAAGCTCAGCAAACAGCTCGAGCTGAACCTCGGCTTGCGCTGGGACTACGAAACCAATGCGCTGAACGACGACTACGCCACACCCGCTGACCGCGTGGCCGCGCTGCGCGGGCTGGACGGCGTGCGCGCCAACATCACGCCGGCACCCGGTCAGACCTACGCGCAGTCGCTGGCCAAGGGCGGCATCGACATCGAGCAGTACATCTCGAACGGCAACAGCCGCAAGGCCTTCACCGGTGCGTGGCAGCCGCGCGTGGGCTTCAGCTATGACCTGACGGGCGACCGCAGCTCGGTGATCTTCGCCGGCGCCGGCCGGGCCTACGACCGGGCGATGGCCAACCATGCACTTGACGAGATGCAGAAGAACGCGCAACCCAACGGCGAGATCTGGCTGATCAAGAACGACCACAAGATGCCGTTCACCGACCAGTACACGCTGGGGCTGCGCCAGGCGGCGGGTATCTGGAACACCGAGGTGGCGTTGAGCCGCAGCCATGCGAAGAACCAGTTCAACTGGTTCGGCGGCAACCGGGATCCGAACGGCGGCTTTGGCACGCAAAGCTCGATCGACCCGCTGTGGGGCGGACCGAACGGCTACGGCACGCTGGTGCTGGGCGACTTCGTCACGCAAGCCAAGACCGACATGCTGTACCTGAAGGCCGACAAGCCCTACACCACGGACTCGGGCTGGGCCGTGTCGGTGGCCTACACCTACAGCGACGCGAAGACCACGCATCGCAGCTGGACCAACGACATCTTCAACTGGACCTACGGCAAGTCGACCGCTGGCTGGAACCCGTCGCTCGATGTCGACAAGCACCGGCTGGTGGCCACCGGCTTGAGCGACAAGCTGCTGCCTTGGGGCGTGCTGCTGTCGGGCAAGCTGACCTATGCGGCTGGCCGCATCCGCCAGCTCACTGACTGTTCCGCAGGCTTCAACAACTGCGTCTACCGCGTCGGCGACAAGGACGACTTGACGCAGTTCGACCTCGGCGTGGCCAAGAGCTTCAGCCTGCCGCTGGGCAAGGTGTCTATCCGCATCGATGTGCTCAACCTGTTCAACACCGTGACTTATGGCGGTTATGACGACTGGGTCGGCGGCCCCGGCAATCCGAAGAACTACCTCGGCGGCGACAACGCCAACCTTGGCGTTCCCAACAGCCGCGGCGCCCCGATGCGCACCTACAAGCTGGGACTCGCCTACTCGTGGTAACGCGGCGTGATCTGCTCGCGCTGCTGCCGGCCACCGCTGCATCGCTCGCGCTGGCGGGCTGTGCCGGCCTTGCCACCGCCCCGGCCCGCACCGCGCCACGGGTCGGCGGCAGCCTGCCCAGCGACGAGGCCTTGCTGGCCGACCTGGAGCAGCGCACCTTCCGCTATTTCTGGCAGACCGCCAACCCCGTCAACGGCCTGAGCCCGGACCGCTGGCCCGGCACCGCGCCGATGGCCAGCGTGGCCTCGGTGGGCTTCGCGCTAACGGCTTATGTGGCTGGCGTCGACCGCGGCTTCGTCAGCCGCACCGAGGCGCGTGACCGCGTGCTGGCCACCGTGCGTTTCTTCGCCGATGCGCCGCAGGGTCCGCAGGCCGCGGGCATGACCGGCCACCACGGCTTCTTCTACCACTTCCTGCACATGCAGACCGGCGCGCGCTTCAATGCGAATGTCGAGCTGTCGACCATCGACACCGCGCTGCTGCTCGGCGGCATGCTGTGCGCGCAGGCCTACTTCGACGGCGAAGATGCCGCCGAGGCCGAGATCCGCCGCCGGGTCGACCAGATCTACGGCCGCGTCGACTGGCCCTGGGCGCAGCGCCGGCCTGGCTTCATCTGCATGGGCTGGACGCCGGAGTCGGGCTTCGAGCGCTTCATCGATTACACCGGCTATGACGAAGCCATGCTGCTGCTGCTGCTGGCCATGGGCTCGCCGACGCATCCTGCCGACGACACCACCTGGACCGCCTTCACGCGCACCTACAGCCGATCCTGGGGCGGCTTCCTGGGCTACGAGCATCTTGGCGGCTCGCCGCTGTTCTTTCACCAGTACTCGCATGTCTGGGTCGATTTCCGCGGCATCCAGGACGACTACATGCGCCGGCGCGGGCTGGACTATTTCGAGAACAGCCGCCGCGCCACCTTGTCGCAGCGCGCCTACGCAACGCTGAACCCCGGCGGCTGGAAGGACTACGACCAGAACGTCTGGGGCCTCACCGCCTGCGACGGCCCCGGCATGCTGAAGCTGCCGGACCACAGCGGCCGCATGCGCCAGTTCTTCGACTACCGCGCCCGCGGCGCCGGGCTGCAGGAGACGGTGGACGACGGTACCGTGGCGCCGACCGCTGCGCTGAGCTCCTTGCCCTTCGCGCCCGAAGTCGTGGTGCCGGCGCTGCGCGAGTTGCGCCGCCGTTTTGGTGACACCATCTACGGGCGTTATGGCTTCCTCGATGCCTTCAACACCAGCTTCACCGCAGCGAATGCGCCGATCGGCAACGGCCAGGTCATCCCCGGCTTCGGCTGGGTCGACACCGACTACCTGGGCATCGACCAGGGGCCCATCGTCACGATGATCGCCAACCACCGCAACGGCCTGATCTGGCAGACGATGCGCAAGAACCCGCACCTGCGCCGAGGTTTGGAGCGTGCCGGGTTCCGGGGTGCTTGGCTGGCGGGCGCATGACACCGCTGCCGGATCGCCGCCGCTGGCTGCAGCGCGCCGGTGCTGCGCTGGCGACGGGGCTGGCCGGGTGCACGCCCCAGCCGTCGACGGTGCTGTCGTTCTGGGCCATGGGCCGCGAAGGCGAGGTCGTCGCGCAGCTGATGCCCGAGTTCGAACGCCGCCATCCCGGCGTTCGGGTCAAAGTGCAGCAGTTGCCCTGGACTTCGGCGCATGAAAAGCTGCTGACGGCCTTTGCCGGCGATGCCTTGCCGGACCTGGCGCAACTGGGCAACACCTGGGTGCCCGAGATGGTGGCGCTGAAGGCGCTGGAGCCCCTGGATGGGCGGGTCAAGCGATCGGTGGTGGTGGATCGGGCCGACTACTTCACCGGCATCTGGGACACCAACGTGATAGCCGGCACCAGCTATGGCGTGCCCTGGTATGTCGACACACGACTGTTGTTCTACCGCCGCGACCTGCTGGCGCAGGCCGGCTTCGATGCGCCGCCGAACACCTGGGACGAATGGCGCGCGATGATGCGCGCGATTGCCAAACTGAGGCCCGGCCAGCGTGCCATCGTGCTGCCGCTCAATGAGTTCGAACCGCTGCTGGCGCTGGCGCTGCAGCAGCCTGACACCTTGCTGCGTGACGCTGGCCGGCGCGGCAATTTCAGCAGCGCGGGCTTCCGGCGCGCACTGGCCTTCTATGCCGAGATGTTCGACCAGGGCTGGGCGCCGCTGCAGAGCGAAACGCAGATCGGCAACGTCTGGCAGGAAGTCGGCCGCGGCACCTTCGTGTTCTACATCTCGGGTCCGTGGAACATCCAGGAGTTCAAGACACGGCTGCCGGCCGCGCAGCAATCGGCCTGGATGACGGCGCCGCTGCCGGGGCCGGACGGGCCGGGTGCGTCCACCGCCGGTGGCTCCAGCCTGGTGATGTTCCGGCACTCGCGGCAGAAGGCCGCGGCGTGGCAGCTGATCGAGTTCCTGTCCGAGCCGGCGCAGCAACTGCGCTTTCGGGAACTCACCGGCGATCTGCCGCCGCGCCGCGCCAGCTGGGCCGCGCCGGCGTTGCGCGACGATGTGCATGCGCGGGCCTTCCGCGAGCAGCTGGAGCGTGCCAAGCCGTCGCCCGCGGTGCCGGAGTGGGAGCGCATCGCCAACGAGATGCAGCACGTCGCGGCGCGCAGCGTGGCCCAGCGCGTGCCGCCCGATGTGGCCGCGCGCGAGATCGACGCGCGGGTGGATGGCTTTCTCGAAAAGCGCCGCTGGATGCTCGACCGGGCTGCGAAAGCAGCGCCGTGAACAGGCAGCTGGCCGCGTGGAGCTTCGTTGCGCCGGCGCTCGCGGTGATCACGCTGTTCTTCGTCGGCCCGGTGATCGCCGGCCTGGCCCTGAGCCTGACCGACTTCGACCTGTACGCGCTGGCCGACCTGGGCAACCTGCGCTTCGTCGGCTTCGCGAACTATGCGCAGGTGCTGCAGATGCCGCTGTTCTGGAAGGCGCTGGGCAACACCGTGTACTTCGTGCTGGTCGGCGTACCGCTGTCGATCGCCGTGTCGCTGGGCTGCGCGCTGCTGCTGAACTCGAAGCTCGCGCACTTCAAGGGCTTTTATCGCACGGCCTTGTTCGCGCCGGTGGTCACCACGGTGGTCGCTGTCGCGGTGATCTGGCGTTATCTTTTCCACGAACGCTACGGCCTGGTCAATGCCGCACTGAACGGCATCGGCCTGCCGGCGCCCGACTGGCTGGGCGACCCGGCCTGGTCGATGCCGACCATCATCCTGTTCGCGGTGTGGAAGAACTTCGGCTACAACATGATCATCCTCATCGCCGCGCTGCAGGCGATTCCCGAAGACCTGTACGAAGCCGCGCGCATCGATGGGGCCGGCCGCCTGGCGCAGATGCGCCACATCTCGCTGCCGATGCTGGGGCCGACGCTGCTGATGGTCAGCGTGCTGACGATGGCCGGCTACTTCCAGCTGTTTGCCGAGCCCTATGTGATGACGCGGGGCGGGCCGCTGCAATCCACCGTCAGCGTGCTCTACCTGATGTACGAGGAAGGCTTCAAGTGGTGGAACCTGGGCTCGGCCTCGGCGGTTGCGTTCCTGCTGTTCGTGCTGATGGCCGTGTGCACGCAGGGCCTGCTGTGGCTGGCCCGGCGGCGGGGAGCGCAGGCATGAAGGCGCCAAGACACGAGGTGGTCGCTTGAAAGCGCCGAGACACAAGGTGGTCGCTTGAAAGCGCCCGTGGCCGCCATCGCCGTCAACGCCGCGCTGGCCTTCATCGCGCTGTCGACGCTGGCACCGCTGTTGTGGATGCTGTCGGTGTCGCTGATGGCGCCGGGCGAGGCCAGTGCCCAGCCGCCGCCGCTGCTGCCGGCCAGCCCGACACTGGCCAACTTCCACACGCTGTTCACGCGCGCCGGCATGGGCCGCTACTTTTTCAACAGCCTGCTGGTGGCGTCGGCGCTGACGCTGGTCTCGGGCGCCTTCAACGTGATGGCCGGCTACGCCTTCGCCAAGTTGAATTTCAAGGGCCGTGCGCGCCTGTTCGCGCTGCTGCTGACGACGCTGGTGATCCCCGCGCAGGTGGCGATGATGCCGCTGTTCCTGATGCTCAAGGGCATGGGCCTGGTCAACACCTACGCGGGCGTGCTGGTGCCGGGGCTGGCCAGCATCTTCGGCATCTTCCTGGTGCGCCAGTACGCGATGACGCTGCCCAACGACCTGCTGGAAGCCGCGCGCATCGACGGCGCCAGCGAGTGGCGCATCTTCACCGCGGTGGTGGTGCCGCTGCTCAAGCCGATCATCGTGACGCTGGCGATCTTCACCTTCCTCGGCAGCTGGAACGACTTCATGTGGCCGCTGATCGTGCTGACCGACAGCGAGCGCCACACCTTGCCGGTGGCGCTGGCCGCGCTGTCGCGCGAACGGGTGCAGGACAACGAGCTGATGATGGCCGGCTCGGTCGTCACCGTGCTGCCGGTGCTGGCGCTGTTCCTGGCGATGCAGCGCTACTACATCCAGGGCCTGATGGTCGGGAGTGTCAAGGGATGAGGTTCTGGGGCTTCCTGCTGGTGGCCTGTGTGCTGCCGGCCACCGCGCAGGCGCAAACCGCCGCTGCACCCGTGTTGATCGACGGCTTCGAGGACCTGTCGACGTGGCAGGCCAGCGCCAGCGACCAGGTGAAGCTCAGCCTGCGCGCCGCGCCCGGCGTGCGCGGCAAGGCGCTGTGCCTGGCCTACGACTTCAACGGCGTCGCCGGTTATGCGGTGGCGCGCCGCGCGCTGCCGCTGCAGCTGCCAGAGAACTATGTGTTCGACCTGCGCGTGCGCGGCGACGCGCCGGCCAATCAGTTCCAGATCAAGTTCGTCGATGCCAGCGGCGACAACGTCTGGTGGATGAACCGCAGCGACTTCACGCCGCCGCATGAGTGGCAACAGCTGAAGGTCCGCCGGCGCCAGATCGATTTCGCCTGGGGGCCGACCGAGGACAAGCA
>NZ_DATILJ010000333.1:0-7049 GCF_035476535.1 Aquabacterium sp. | reverse complement strand
GTACATGATGATCGTGCCCACCCGCTGCCCGCCGCGCTTGAGCACCGTGGCCATGCCCGGCTGGGCGGGATCGAAGTAGTCGTAGTGCGGCTTGTATTCGGCGCCGGGCGCGTAGTGCAGCACCTGCAGCCCCTCGCCGTTGATCACCGGCCAGCGCAGCAGCGTGGCAATGCGCTGCTCGATGCGTTCACACAGCGGCGACTCGCCGCGGCCGAAGAACATGCCGCGGCTGGTGCGCGAGCCATGCACCTCGCTGCCGCCGGTGGCGTTGACGACGGTTTCCGAGCGGCTCATGCGCGGCGAGGCGGCCGCCGCGAGTTCGTCGCACTCGTCATCGGACAGCAGGCCACCGAACAGCACGACGCGCGGGTTGTGCAGCGTCAACAGCACCTTGACCTCGCGGTCGCCGGCCCAGATGCGGCTGGGCGCGCCGTCGAGCAGCGGCCCGGGGACCGGCACGGCGGGCGGCAAGGCGGCCTGCTGGGCCCGTTCGGCGAGGAACTGGCTCAGCGTTTCTTCCAATGCATGCTCGGCAACCGCCGGGTCCCAGCCGCTGGCATTCATCGACGCCAGCACGTCCTCCGGCCGGCAGCCGGCCTTGGCCTGCTCGAGAATCCATTGCCGCAACTCCGGCGTGACCACTTGCGATTTCATGCCGGTATTTTGGCAGCCGCCGGCGCCGGATGGCCAGCAGCACGGCCGGCCCCTGACAGCGCACGCGGGCTAGCGCGCCAGATGAGCGTCCGGATCGGCACCTGGCGGCTCAGGCCGGCCGACGCCGGAAGACCAGCCGGTCCGGCGCCGACACGGCGGCATCGTAGGCATAACCGTCCTCGGCGAAGTGCTGCAGCTTGCGCACGCCGCTCACCCGCTCGCGGATCGCCCAGCGCGCCAGCATGCCGCGCGCCCGCTTGGCGAAGAAGCTGATGATCTTGTACTCGCCGTTCTTCCAGTCCTCGAATACACAATCGATCACACGCGCCTGCAGGCGCCGGCGATCCACCGCGCCGAAGTATTCCTGCGACGCCAGGTTCACCACCACCGGCGCCTTGTCCGATTGCAGGCGCTCGTTCAGGTGAGCGGCAATCGCCTCGCCCCAATAGCCATAGAGGTCCTTGGCCTGCGGCGTGGCCAGGCGCGTGCCCATCTCCAGGCGGTAGGGCTGCAGCCGGTCCAGCGGCCGCAGCGCGCCGTACAGGCCGGACAGGATCACCAGGTGCTGCTGAGCCCAGTTCCAGTCGGTGGTCTTCAGCGTGCGGGCGGACAGGCCGTCGTAGACATCACCGTCGAAGGCCCAGGCGGCCGGCCGGCTGTTGCGCTCGGTGGCCTCGGGCGACCACAGGCCGTAGCGCGCGACGTTCAGCGCGGCGAGTTCCTGTGACAAGTCCATCAGCGCAGCGACGTCGGCCGGTTCGAGTTCGCGCAGGCGGTCGATCAACAGGGCCGCACGGTCGGTGAACAGCGGCTCAGTGGCCTTGCGGCGCAGCGCCAGCGGCACGGGGGTCTGGTAGTCCAGCGTCTTCGCCGGAGAGAGCAGGTAGAGCATGGCGGCGGAGTGTACGCAGGGCCCTGGCCTGCACGGGGCGGCCAGCGCAGCGTGGTGGCTGGGTCAAACATCGCCTTCACGCACTGGCGCGGACACATCGGGCAGGATGTCCAGGTCACGCTCGAACAGGTCGATCGCGGTGATGGCCACCTGCACGGTGTCGTAGTACGCATAGGCGCCGACACCGACGGCGCCGATCACCGGCAGCCAGCGCGACAGGCCGCGGCCGAGGGTGCGCTCGGTCCAGCGCGCGCCGATGCGGCGGGCGATGGTCTTGAGCATGCTGATCGACGCGGTGCGCACCAGGTAGCGCTCGCCCGCCCGCACCACCAGGTCACGCACGGCCTGCGAGGCGGCGTGCTTGAACAGGCAATACAGCATCTGCTCGCGGTTCAGCGTGGCTGAGCGGCCATAGATCGCCGCAATGTCGGCCACCATCTGCGACTGGATCTTCCACACCGTCAGCAGCTCGGGCAGCAGCGTGATCCAGCCCAGCGCACCCGGCGGCAAGGCCAGCGAGCCGGCGGCCAGGGCTGCGCGCGCAGCAGCGGAATTCGCGGTGTCCCGTGCCGCCAGCGCAGGCTGGCTGCGGGCCTGCTCGCGCGTTGGCGGGATGCGGCCGATCACGTCGAGCAGGGCCTGCGCAATGCGGCCGGCCGGGCTGCTGTCGGCGGGCGGATCGAGCACGGCGGGGAGAGATGATTTCGGCATGCGGCGAAGGGGCGACGGCCGCGCAACGGCATCAGGCCGTGTGCTGCGGCGGCGACGGATTCGTTGATGAGCCACCATTCTGCGCCGCCCGGCGGATGGCCTGCAGGGGCCACCATGCCGCGTTGTTCGTCATGGGCCTCAATGGAAGTCGCGGCTGCGGCTCGTCAAGCCCTGCAACAGCGCCGTGTGGTCGACCACCCGCTGCGCGATCAGGTGCCGCACCTCCCCTTCACGCTGCCAGACGCCATACACCGTCATCAGCGTGGCACCGAGCAGCGCCTGGCGGTAGGCCTGGGCCACCGCGGGCCAGACGATGACATTGACCGCGCCGGTGTCGTCCTCCAGCGTCACGAAGATCACGCCCTTGGCCGTCTCGGGCCGCTGGCGGTGCGTCACCAGGCCCGAAGCGCGCGCCAGCTGGCCCGGGCGGCAGAACGCCAGCACCGCCGCCGGCTGCACCTTGAACGCCGCCAGCTGGGGTCGCAGCAAGGCCAGCGGATGCGCCTTCAGCGACAGGTGGGTGGCACGGTAGTCAGCGGCCACCTCCTGATCGAGGGCCGGGGCCGCCAGTTCGGCCGACAGCTCGTGCGTGCGCGTGGCTTCGAGCAGCGCGGTGGCCTGCGTATCGATGCCCCGCACGCCCCAGGCCGCCTGATGGCGATGGCCGACCAGTGGCGCCAACGCATCGCCCTGCGCCAGCAGTTGCAGCGCATGCGCATCGAGCCCGGCACGCCGCGTCAAGTCTTCGATGCCGGCGAACGGCCCGTCGGAGCGCGCGGCGACCAACCGCTGGGCATCGTCCTGCCGAAAACCCAGCAAACGGCTGAAGCCCAGGCGCACCGGACGCAAGGCCGACGACCTGCCTTCGAGCGCTTCGAGCCCGCTGTCCCATTGGCTGCGCAACACATCGACCGGCCGCACCTCGACGCCGTGTTCGCGGGCATCACGCACCAGTTGCGCCGGCGCGTAAAAGCCCATCGGCTGGCTGTTCAGCAAGCCGGCCAGGAAGGCATCCGGATGGTGGTATTTGATCCACGCGCTGACGTACACCAGCAGCGCAAAACTCGCTGCATGGCTTTCCGGGAAACCGTATTCGCCGAAGCCCTGGATCTGCTTGAAAATGCGTTCGGCGAATGCTTCCGAGTAGCCTTTGGCCCTCATGCGACCGACCAGCCGGTCGTAGAACGGCCCGAGCCCGCCCTTGCGTTTCCACGCGGCCATCGCGCGCCGCAATTGATCGGCTTCGCCGGCGGTGAACTCGGCCGCGATCATCGCGATCTGCATCACCTGTTCCTGGAAGATCGGGATGCCCAGCGTGCGTTCCAGCGCCGGCTTCAGCTCGGGCGACGGGATATCGAGCGGCGCAGCCGGGTCCAGCCGCCGCAAATCCCGCTGCTTCAGGTAGGGATGCACCATGCCGCCCTGGATCGGCCCCGGCCGCACGATCGCCACCTGCACCACCAGGTCGTAGTAGCTGCGCGGCTGCAGCCGCGGCAGCATGCTCATCTGCGCGCGGCTTTCGACCTGGAAGGTGCCGATGCTGTCGGCACGGCACAGCATGTCGTAGACGGCGGGGTCGTCGGCCTGGCGCGACAAGGTGTCCATGCCGAAGCGTTCACCGGTCTTCTCGCTGATGAATTGCAGCGCACGGCGAATCGCACTCAGCATGCCCAGTGCCAGGATGTCGACTTTCAACAGCCGCAAGGTGTCGAGATCGTCCTTGTCCCACTGGATCACCGTGCGCTCGGCCATCGTGGCGTTTTCCACCGGCACCAGTTGCGAAATCTCGTCGCGGGCGATCAGGAAACCGCCCGGGTGCTGGCTCAGATGGCGCGGAAAGCCGATCAATTCACGCGTCAATTCCACCCAATGCCGGCACACGCTGGAGTTCGGGTCCAGGCCGTTCTCGCGCAGGCGCTCCGGCGCTATCTCGCGGCCATCGAACCAGTGCTGGCCGCGTGAAACACCGGCGATGCGGTCGATGTCCAGCCCCAGCGCCCGGCCGACATCACGCAGCGCCGAGCGCGGCCGGTAGCAGATCACCACCGCGGTCAGCGCCGCCCGGTGGCGACCGTACTTCTTGTAGATGTACTGGATGACTTCTTCGCGCCGCTGGTGTTCGAAATCGACATCGATGTCCGGCGGCTCCTGGCGTTCGGCGCTGACAAAGCGCTCGAACAGTAGCGTGGCGCGCTGCGGGTCCACCTCGGTCACGCGCAGGCAATAACAGACCAGCGAATTCGCGGCACTGCCACGGCCTTGGCACAGGATGTTTCGTCCGCGTGCCCAGCGGACGATATCGGCGACGGTGAGGAAGTACGGCTCGTACGCCAGCTTCTCGATCAGTGCGAGTTCCTTCTCCACGTCCGCGCGCACCCCCGGCGGCAGCGGGTCACCGAAGCGCTCACGCAGACCCTGTTCGGTCAGCTCACGCAACCAGGTGGTCGCGGTGTGGCCCTCGGGCACGATCTCGCGCGGATACTGGTACGACAACTCTGACAGCGAGAACGTGCATTGTTCGGCCAGCGCCACGCTGGAGGCCAGCCAGTCCGGCGGGTATAGCGCGGCGATGCGTTCGCGAGAACGCAGGTGAGCCTCGGCATTCGAGGCCAGTGCATCGCCACAGGCAGCCACCGGCTGATTGAGCCGCGTGGCCGTCAGCACATCCTGCAATGGCTTGCGTGAGCGGCTGTGCATCAGCACATCACCGGTGGCCGCAATCGCCAGCCCGGTGGCCGCCGATACCCGCTGCAGCGTGCGCATCAAACCCGGTTCATGCGGTCGACACAACATCGCCATGCTCAATGTCGCCCGGTCGCCGAACCAGCGGCGCAACCAGGTCGCCTGCGCATAGACCGTTGCAAAGGATTGCTCGGGTTCGGGCAGCAGCAGGGCCAGGCAGCCCGGCAGCCCGGCGAGAAATGGCATGTCCGGCACCTGGCCTTCCAGATCGCCTGGGTAGGCCTGGTATTGCCCCTTGGCGGCACGGCGCCGCGCCAGTGTGATCCAGCGCGACAAGTTGGCATAACCGCGTTGCGATTGCACCAGCAATAGCAGGCGCATCGGAGCAGGTGGCAGCGACAGCAATGCTGCGTCATGCTCGCCGCCATCGTCGTTGTTGCCGCTGTCGTCGGCACAGTCGTCGGTGTTGTCGCAGTCGTCGACCAGCCCGTCTTCATCGTCATCGTCATCATCACGTTCGGCGTGGGCCTGCAGCAGCCAGTCCGGTGACGGCAATGGCGCCTGCAAGCGCATCTCGGCGCCGAGGATCAGCTTGAAGCTCAGACGAAGCGCCTGCACATGGGCGCGCACCACCCCCGCCAGCGAGCACTCATCGGTGATCGCCAAGGCCGAATAGCCCGCATCCTGCGCGTGCGCGATCAGTTCTTCCGGATGCGATGCACCGGTCAGGAAACTGAAATTGCTGCGGCAGTGAAGTTCGGCGTAAGGGGGAAGACTCTGTAGCAAGGGAGGGGCTCCCTGACGTACCGCGCAGTGCGCTGGGACAGCATGCCCGACAACACATCTTCGTCTGCCGGCTTCGCGCTGACCAGGTGATGGGGTGGCTGCTGCTGATGCTGCTGAGGCGCTTGTTGTTGTGGATATCGAAGTTCACCGGCAACCCGGTTGCCCAGACTGTCGAGCGGACTTCGCACGGCACCGCCACCCAGTTTGAGCACATGGGTATAGATCATCGTCGTACTGACATCGGCGTGGCCCAGCAGTTCCTGCACGGTTCGAATGTCATAGCCGGCCTGCAGCAAATGGGTGGCGAACGAATGACGCAGCGTGTGAGGCGTTGCCGGTTTGTCAATTCCCACACTGCGCACGGCACGTTGAAACGCGCGCTGAAAGGTCTGGTCGAACACATGATGTCGACGCACACCCTCCCCACGCGGGTCGCGTGAAAGTTCAGCCTGGGGGAAGACCCAGAACCAGGCCCAGGACTGAGGTGCCCGCTGGTACTTCCGGGCCAACGCGTGCGGGACCTGCACGCCCGGCACCTCTTGCGCACGATCCTTCGACCACAAAGCATGATTCCGCGCCAAATGGTCCTGCAGCGACCGCTCCAGTACAGCGGGCAACATCACAACGCGGTCTTTCGCACCTTTGCCTTCGCGGACCACCACCGCGCGACGCTCGAAATCGACGTCCTTAACCCGCAGGCGCAGCCCTTCCATCAGACGCATGCCGGTGCCGTACAGTACTCGGGCGATAAGGCCATGGGTACCCCCCTGTGCATCGAGCGCCGCCAGTACCTGCCCCACCTCGTCATGCGACAAAACAACCGGCAGGCGGCGCTGGTGCTTCGGTCGGCCGATGTCACCCATCCACGGCAAGTCCAGCCGGAGCACCTTCTGGTAGAGAAAGAGCAGCGCCGACAGCGCCTGCTTGTGGGTGGACGGCGCCACCTCACGCTCGGCCGCCAGCCAGGTCAGGAACCCTTCGACATCAGCATTCGACAACTCCGCAGGATGACGCATGCCATGAAAACGGATGAACGCGCGCACCCAGTACACGTAAGCCTCCTCAGTGCGCAGGCTGTAGTGCATGTAGCGAACCTGCTGACGCAGCAGATCCAGCAGGCGAGGGGTCTGAGGTTCGGTGGCAGGACTCATTGGCTTGCGCGCTGACTCTGATTACTGTACATATATAAGGGGTATCAGCTTAGCTCCAATGGGAGAGAAGTACTGGATGCCCGTCCAGTACTCTACGCTCACTTCGCCGTCTTGGGTAGAGGCCGCACGACGCTCTCGTACGTGACCGGATCGGTGACGACGGCCTGCTGCAG
>NZ_DATILJ010000332.1:0-3942 GCF_035476535.1 Aquabacterium sp. | reverse complement strand
TTCGGCCTGCGCGGCAATCTTCAGGAAGGGCGTGATGCCGCCGACACGCGGCGCATCGGGCATCAGGTAGTCGGCCGCGCGGTGGCGGATCAGCTCGCCGTGTTCGGCGGCGCTGGTCAGCATCTCGCCGGTGGCGATGGGGGTGTCGAACTGCAGCGCCAGCGCGGCGTGGCCTTCATGGTCGTAGGCGTCCAGCGGCTCTTCGATCCAGACCAGGTTGTAGGACTCGAAGATGCGGCACATGCGCTGGGCCGTGGGCCGGTCCCATTGCTGGTTGGCATCGACCATCAGCGGCGCGTCGTCACCCAGGTGCTTGCGCACCGCCTCGACGCGGCGGATGTCCAGTGCACGGTCGGGCTGGCCGACCTTCAGCTTGATGCCGCCGATGCCGCGCTCGCGCGACGCAGCAGCATTCACCAGCAACTGCTCCAGCGGCGTGTGCAGGAAACCGCCCGAGGTGTTGTAGCAGTTCACCGCATCGCGGTAGCTGCCCAGCAGCTTGGCCAGCGAGAGGCCGGCGCGCCGGGCCTTCAGGTCGTACAGCGCGACATCGAAGGCGCCGATGGCCTGCGTCGCCAGCCCGCTGCGGCCCACCGAGGCGCCGGCCCAGCACAGCTTGTTCCACAGCTTGGCGATGTCGCTCGGGTCTTCGCCGAGCAGCGCGGGTGCGATTTCCTGGGCATGCGCGAACTGGCCCGGGCCGCCGGCACGCTTGGCGTAGCTGAAGCCCAGGCCTTGGTGGCCGTCGGCCGTTTCGATCTCGGCGAACAGCATCGCGATCTCGGTCATCGGCTTCTGCCGGCCGGTCAGCACCTTGGCGTCGCTGATCGGCGTGGCCAAGGGCAGGTAACAGGACGAGAGCCGGATGCGGCTGATGCGATCGTTACCGGCCCCAGCCGTCGCCGCGGCCGAGCCTTGATCGAGCAAAAATGGTAACGTTGTCATTCGGCGGATGGTAACGTTGTCATCTTCGGCCGTCAATGCGGCTTCTACTGAGCACCATGTCTTCTGCGCCAGACCTTCCAGCCGGTATGTCCGGCAAGCCGGCCAAGTCCGCCACGCTGCACGACGTGGCGCGTGTCGCCGGCGTGTCGCTGATCACGGCGTCGCGTGCACTCAGCAAGCCGGAGGTGGTGTCCGACAAGACCATTGCCCGCGTGCAGCAGGCGGTGCAGGCCACCGGCTACATCCCCAACCTGCTGGCCGGCGGGCTGAAATCGCAGCGCAGCCGCATGGTGGCGGCGCTGGTGCCGACGATCTCGATGGCGCAGTTCCTGCCCACCGTGCAGGCGCTGACCGAAACGCTGGACGCCGCCGGCTACCAGCTGATGCTGGGCCAGAGCGGCTACGACCGCGTGCGTGAAGACGCGCTGCTGAACACCATGATCAGCCGCCGGCCGGACGGCATCGTCGTCACCGGCCTGGTGCAGTCGCCCGAGCTGCGTGAACGGCTGCGCCGCGTCGGCATCCCGGTGGTCGAGACCTGGGACCTGAGCGAGCAGCCCTTGGACATGCTGGTCGGCTTCTCGCATCAGAAAGTCGGCGCCGCGGTGGCCGCGTACTTTGTCGGCAAGGGATGGCAGCACCTGGGCATCGCCACCGGCGACGACCACCGCGCCACGCTGCGGCGCGAGGGCTTCCTGCAGGGCATAGGCCGGCCATTGCCGACGGCGGTGCTGCCAGCACCCAGCAACCTGGCGCTGGGCCGGCGCGCGCTGGGCGACCTGCTGCAGCAGGACCCGCAACTGCGCGCGGTGTACTGCAGCTCCGACCAGCTCGCGCACGGCGTGCTGGTCGAAGCGCTGGCGCGCGGCCTGCGCGTGCCCGAAGACCTGGCGATCTGCGGTTTCGGCGACGCCGACTTCGCGGCCCACATCATGCCGGCGCTGACCACCGTGCAGGTCGACGGCGCCGGCATCGGCCGCCGCGCCGCGCAGCTGATCATCGAGCGCTGCCGCGGCGACGTGGTGACGCAGCGCGTCTTCGACCTCGGCTTTCGCGTGATCGAGCGGCGGTCGACGGGCGGGGCGTGAGCGTCCAGCCCGATCCGGGTTTCCCGGTCGGGCTGGGGTGGCGTCTCAGCCCTGGCGCTTGGGCGGGCGGATCTCGTCGCGCTTGTCCATGTTCTTGCGCTGGTCCCTGCGCGGCTCGGCGTCCTCGTCGCTGAGCTCATCTTGGCCTTTGGCGGCGTTTGCGCCGGGGACCGTCGGGTCTTCTTCCTTGGCATGCCGGCGGCCTTCACGTTCGGCGCGGGCCAGGTCGGCGGCTTCTTCGTCGCTGCGCGGCGCGGCACGCTGCGCGGCCGCTTCGGCCTTGCCGGATTTCACGAAGTCCTGCTGATCCGCGTTGTAGCGACGAGCGGCTTCGCGGTTGCCTTCACCGTGGTTCTGCGGGTCAGGGCGCGATGTCTTCGGTGCGGTCTTGCGTTTCATGATGACGTGTCCTTGCAGTTGCAAACAGCCGGCGGGTGCGGCCTCTGCGCACCCCCACCTTGCAGCGTGATGGGAGCAAGCGGCGCGCCCGGCACGTCCTGCCGTCGGTCCTGCCGGGTCGGTGCTGAAGCGGCACTTCCCTAGCGTCGCGAGCCCTGCGGCACGCTGCCGATGCGCCGCCACAGCTGAAGCCGGTTGCCGGCCGGCAGCGCCTGGTGCTGCCAGCGCAGCACCAGGCGGCGCACGAAGTCGACACCCAGGCCGCCCATCGGCCGCGTCTCGATCTCGTCGTCAACGGCACTTTGCACGCTGGAGGGCTGCGCGGTGGGATCGAAATGCGGCGCACCGTCACTCAGGTCGAGATGCACCACCTCGCCTTCCCGCCCCAAGCGCAATGCCACCCAGCCGTCGGCACGGCCCGCGTAGCCGTGCTGCACGGTGTTGGTCACCAATTCGTCGAGCATCAGGTTCAGCCGCGCGGCTTCGGTGTCCGGCAGGCCTTGCTGCACACACCAGGCGCTGACCGCGCGCGCCAGCCCGGCCAGCTCGTCCAGTCGGCTGGCCATGCGGTGGTGCAAGACGAGGTGGGTCATGGCTGATCGGTCCGGCGACAGTGTGCGCGCAGCCCGCGGGTCGCCGCTGCGCCAGGTGCTCGATGCCACACTGCCTTGGGTCTTGGTGGTCAGTGTGGGCATCGGGTTCCTGGGCGGCGTGTTGCAACGCGGCCTGGCGGCCCGGCCGGGCTTGGCAGCGCCCGGCGCCTTGCCGCTGGCGGCCTTGAAGACGCGCCTCGAATCCGAGGCCGGGGCTACGTCCGGCCCGCAGCTGCAACGCCACCTCGAGGAAGCGCTGGCGCAGGCGCCGTCGTTGCAGGCCATCGATTGGGTGGCCGACGACGGCCGCGTGCGCGCTTCGACCGAGCCCACCGCGGTGGGCCGGCCGGCCGACGAAGGCCCCACCGCCACGGGTGCCCGGGTGCCTCTGCTGGATGCCGCGGGCCGCCCGCTGGGCCTGCTGGTGGCCCATGCGATCGAGCACGCCGGCACCGCGGCAGACGCAGACGGCGCCAGGCTCCCGCTGGTGACGCTGGCCTTGGCGCTGGTTCTGCCGCTGCTGTCCCTGGTGCTGGTGTCGGCGCTCGGAAACCGGGCGCCCGTCTCCGACGAGCGGGTGCAGGCCCGGCGCCGGCTGAGTGCCACGCGCCAGCGCCTGGGCCGCGCCGCGCAGGAGATCGAATGGCTCGAGGCCAGTGGCGCCGCGCCCCACACGGGCGTCTTCACGCGCACCGGCGCGACGCTGGAGCGCCGGCGATGAGCCCGCAGGCGTTGCCGAGAGCGCATGCCTGCTTGACGGCCGCAGGCCCCAGGGGGCGCCCATGACCCCGCGGCACCGCCTGTGGCTGCAGTGGGGCGGCCCGATGCTGTGCCTGCTGGCCCTCATCGTGGTGTGGCTGGCCTGCGCTGAAGGCGCTGGCACACCGCGTCACTGGCCCAGCGTGTGGCTGGCCACA
>NZ_DATILJ010000331.1:0-2251 GCF_035476535.1 Aquabacterium sp. | reverse complement strand
GCCGATGCGCAGTCGCGCACCGGTAACAGCGCCGGCCAGACCGCCACGCTGGACAAGCTGCTGGCCTACTACCCGAAGAAGGAATACTGGTCGATCTTCCTCGGCCGTCTGCCACGCAAGAGCGGCTTCTCCGACCGTTTCTCGCTGGACGTGATGCGGCTGAAGCTGGCCACCGGCAATTTGACCAAGACCGACGAGTTCATGGAGATGGCGCAGCTGTCGCTGCAAGCCGGCTACCCGGCCGAAGGCAAGGCCATCATCGACAAGGGTTTTGCCTCCGGCGCACTGGGCACTGGGGCCGAAGCCGAGCGCCACAAGCGCCTGCGCGACCTCGCCAACAAGCAGGAAACCGAAGGCAAGGCCTCGATCGAACAACGCGCAAAAGAAGCGGCCACGGCCAAGGACGGCAACGACCTGGTGCACATCGGTTATGTCTACGCCACGATGGGCCAGGCCGACAAAGGCATCCCGCTGATCGAACAAGGCATCGCCAAGGGCGGCCTGAAGCGGCCCGAAGATGCCAAGCTGCGGCTGGGCCTGGCCCATCTGCAAGGCGGCAAGAACAAGGCCAAGGCGGTGCAGACCTTCCGCAGCGTGCAAGGCGCCGATGGCGGTGCCGACCTCGGCCGCTTGTGGGCTCTCTACGCGCAGACCAGTTGACCCGATTGGCTGACGGCCGCTCCATGACGGCCCTGCCCTACCTTGAGTCACTGGGCGATGGGCTGTATGCCATCGACACCGGCTTCCACCGGCGGCGCTATGACGCGGCCTATTTGATGGTGGAAGAAGGTCGTGCCGCCTTCATCGACACCGGCACCAACTTCGCGGTGCCGCGGCTGCTCGCCGCGCTGGATGCGCTGGGCTTGTCAGTCGATGATGTCGACTACGTGATCCCGACGCATGTGCATCTGGACCACGCCGGTGGCGCCGGGCTGTTGATGCAGTCCTTGCCGCGCGCGACCCTGCTGGTGCAGCAGCGCGGTGCCCGCCATCTGATCGATCCGACCGCGCTCCACCTGAGCGCCTTGCAGGTCTACGGCGCCGACGAGATGGCGCGCTCGTATGGCGTGCTGCGGCCGATCGATGCGGCGCGCGTGCGTTCGCCGGCCGATGGCGACACCGTCGTGCTGGCGGGCCGGCCGCTGCACTTCATCGACACCCCCGGCCACGCCCGACACCACCACTGCATCTGGGACGAGCGCACCCGCGGCTGGTTCACCGGCGACACCTTCGGCATGTCCTTCAGGGAGTTCGACACCGCGCTCGGCGCCTGGATCCTGCCGACGACGACGCCGGTGCAGTTCGAGCCCGATGCACTGCGGCGATCCATCGAGCGTTTGCTCGCCGCGTCGCCGCACTGCATGTACCTGACGCACTACAGCCGTGTGCACGATGTGCAGCGCCTTGGCGGCCTGCTGTTCGAGCAGATCGATGCGATGGTGGCACTCGCCCGGCCGCTGCGCGCCGCCGACGATCGCCATGCCCGCCTGATGTCCGGCTTGAGCGCGCTGTACCGCGAGCAGTTGCAGCGCCATGGCGTGCACGATCCGGACGCGGGCATCGCCACATTGGCACTGGACATTGAGTTGAATGCCCAGGGCCTGGCGATCTGGCTGGGCCGCGGCGCCCGCTAGCCGCTGGGTCCGGCCCCGTCGCACAGCGGCGCTGGCCGCTGCACGAAGACCACGGCCGCCGGCCCGCCTACGCCGGTGTAGTGGCCGCTGAAGCAGGGGCTGCCATCCTCGTTCAGGGCGAACCAGGCCAGGTGATCGCTGCGCTCGTTGCAGACCACGAGCCGGCGGCCGTCCGGCGTCAGGCTCAGCGTGCGCGGATAAGAGCCGCGACACCATTCGACGCCGGCCAGCCGCGGCGCGCCGCTCCGGCTCAGCGTGAAGTGCGCCAGGCTGTCGTGCAGCCGATTCAAGGCGTACAGATGCCGGCCGTCGGCCGAGCACACCAGATCCGATGCATAGCTGGTGCCGGCAAAACCCGGCGGCAGGCTGCTCAGCTCGCCCAGCAGCTTCAGCTCGCCGGTGTGCGCGTCAAGGCGCAGCCAGGCCAGCGTGGAGGCCTCTTCGTTCAGCAGATAGACCCAGGCCGGTTCGCGCGGGTGGAACACCAGGTGGCGCGGCCCGGCCCCGGGCGACAGCTGCACGCGGCGCGGCGACAGCAGCCGGCCCGACACCGCGTCGAAGCGCCAGGCGATCAGCGCGTCGAGCCCGAGATCGGTGCTCAGCACGATGTCGCCGCG
>NZ_DATILJ010000330.1:0-103855 GCF_035476535.1 Aquabacterium sp. | reverse complement strand
TCGAGTTGCACGTTGTAGCCCTGCGGGCCGCTGGTGATCACCAGGCGCTGGAACTGGCGTTCGTCGTCGGGCAGCCAGCGCGCGCTCAGGCGCTGGAGTTCGTGGCGGTCGTTGGTTTCCACCGTGACCAGCTTGCCTGCGCGGCCGCTGAACAACTGGCGCGCCGTGGCGTCGTTGCGCAGGAACGCCAAGGCAGCCGAGTCGGCCACACCCAGGCGCTGCAGCAGGCTTTGGGCGGTGTCATCGCGGCGCACCTGATCGCTGCGGAACAGGGTGAGTGAGGCGGCGGGCAGGGTGACATCGGTGAGCAGCGGGGCACCCAGGGGGGCGGTGTCCAGCGCTTCGATCACTTGCCGCACGGGCAGGTCGGCGGCATCGGGGGCCAGCGGGGCGATGCCAAACGCCGTCACGCCGGTGCCGAGCAAAACCGCACCCACGCCGAGCATGATGCGGCGGGGATGCCGGATCAGGCCACGGGCCAGGAGACTGGAAGAAGAGCGTGCAAGCTGGGGTAGCGAGTCCGGGCGGATTGAAATCAAGGTACGGTTCCTGCTGGCGGACCACCGGGGTGGCACGCAATCAAAAGAAGAGGCATCTGAAGCAGGAAACGGGCCCTCCCGCAAAGGTGCGGGCTGCGTCTCGCCGGGACGCTCGGGGGCAGGACCACTAAAATCCACGCTCGGAAACCAAAAGTATAGCCAGTTCCCAGGCTGTTGCATCTGAAAAAACCCTTATGAATCACAGCCTTAACGAAACAAAAGGTGTCAAAAAGCCCACCTCGGAGACGGTGCAGCCGACAGACGGCGTGCGCGAGGCACTGGCGGTGACGCTGCGGGGCATCGAGGAGCTGATTCCGCAGGACGACTGGGTGAAGAAACTGGCGAAGTCCGAGGCCACCGGTGTGCCGCTGCGCATCAAGCTGGGCCTGGACCCGACCGCGCCCGACATCCACATCGGCCACACGGTGGTGCTCAACAAGATGCGGCAGCTGCAGGATCTGGGGCATCAGGTGATCTTCCTGATCGGCGATTTCACCAGCCTGATTGGCGATCCCTCGGGCCGCAACAACACGCGCCCGCCGCTGACCACCGAGCAGATCAAGGCCAACGCCGAGACCTATTACAAGCAGGCCAGCCTGGTGCTGGACCCGGCGAAGACGGAGATCCGCTACAACAGTGAGTGGTCGCTTCCATTGGGTTCGATGGGCATGATCCAGCTGGCCGCCAAGTACACCGTGGCGCGCATGATGGAGCGCAACGATTTCCACGACCGCTTCAAGGCCGGCACGCCGATCAGCGTGCACGAGTTCCTGTACCCGCTGATGCAGGGTTACGACTCGGTGGCGCTAAAGAGCGACCTGGAGCTGGGCGGCACCGACCAGAAGTTCAACCTGCTGATGGGCCGCCACCTGCAGCAGGAATACGGTCAGGAGCCGCAGTGCATCCTGACCATGCCGCTGCTCGAAGGTCTGGACGGCATCGACAAGATGTCGAAGTCCAAGAACAACTACATCGGCATCACCGAAGCCGCGAACACGATGTTTGCCAAGGTGCTGTCGATCTCGGACACGCTGATGTGGCGCTGGTACACGCTGCTGTCGTTCAAGTCGCTGGCTGAGATCGAGGTGTTGAAGCAGGAGATCGAAGGCGGCCGCAATCCGAAGGATGCGAAGGTGATGCTGGCCAAGGAGATCACGGCGCGTTTCCACAGCGCGGCGGCGGCGGATGCGGCGGAGCAGGACTTCATCAACCGCAGCAAGGGCGGTGTGCCCGACGAGATTCCCGAGGTGTTGTTGTCGGGTGCGCCGATGGGGATTGGTGCCTTGTTGAAGGCTGCGGGGCTGGCGGCATCGTCCAGCGAGGGCAACCGCCTGATCGATGGCGGCGGGGTGCGCATTGATGGGGCTGTTGTCAGTGACAAGGTCTTGAAAGTCGAGGCCGGGACCTGTGTGGTGCAGGTGGGCAAGCGCAAGTTTGCTCGGGTCACGCTTTCCTGACTTTTCTCGCCAGCACCTTTGCGGGATCGGGGCGCCAGCGCGCTCTGTGCCGTTCGTGTCCCCCGGACCGGCTGCGCCGGTCCTCCTCCTTTACCTCACTGCACAGAACGCACTGTCACCCCGATCCGAGGTGAAGTTGGCGTTCCCACAGTTGGGCGCAACGGTGTTCGCGGACCGAGTGACAGTGGTGACCGGCGCAGCGAAGTAAAGGAGGAGGGGCCGCGAAGCGGCCCCGGGGGACATGAGCGGAGTCGGTCACCACTGGCGCTCGGTCCATTGAGGTAGCGCAGGCGAGAAGCACCAACGTACCCATCAAGCAAACAGCGGCTTCACGTTCCAGATCTGGTCGGCGTACTCGCGGATGGTTCGGTCCGACGAGAAGGTGCCCATGCCGGCCACGTTCATGATCGCGTGGCGCGTCCACTCGGTGGGGCGGCGGTAGAGCTCATCCACTTTTCCCTGAGCCGCCAGGTAGTCACCGTAGTCGGCCAGCAGCAGGTAGTAATCGGATTCGAGCAGCGTGCGCGTGATGTCGTGGAATCGGCCGGGCTCTTCCGGACTGAAGGCGCCTTCGGCGATGCGGTCGATGGCGGTCTTCAGATCGTAGTTGTGGTCGTAGTAGCGGCGCGGGTTGTAGCCGCTGGCACGCAAGGCCGCCACCTGCTCGGTGCGCAGACCGAAGATGAAGATGTGTTCCAGGCCCACGTTCTCGGCGATCTCGATGTTGGCACCGTCCCAGGTGCCGATGGTCAGGGCGCCGTTGAGCGCGAACTTCATGTTGCCGGTGCCCGAGGCCTCGGTGCCGGCGGTGGAGATCTGCTCGGACAGATCGGCCCCGGGCATGATCACCTCGGCCACCGAGACGCCGTAGTTCGGGATGAACACCACCTTCAGCCGGTCGCCCACACGCGGATCGTGGTTGACGACGCGGCCGACGTCGTGGATCAGCCGGATGATCTGCTTGGCGCTGTGGTAGCTCGACGCCGCTTTGCCGGCAAAGATCACCGTGCGCGGCACCCAATCGGCCTGCGGCTGGGCCAGGATTGCGCGGTAGCGTGTCACCGCGTGCAGCACGTTGAGCAACTGGCGCTTGTATTCATGGATGCGCTTGACCTGGACGTCGAACAGCGAGGCCGGATTCACCAGCTCGCCGGTGGTGCGGTGGATCAGCGCCGCCAGGCGCTGCTTGTTGCCGTGTTTGGCCTCGATGAAGGTCTGGCGGAAGGCCGCGTCGTCGGCCAGCGGCAGCAGGCGCTTCAGCGTGCCCAGGTCGCGCCGCCAGCCGTCGCCGAGCGACTGGTCCAGCAGCCCCGAGAGCTTCGGGTTGGCCTGTGCCAGCCAGCGCCGCGGCGTCACGCCGTTGGTCAGGTTGGTGAAGCGCTCGGGCCACAGGCTGGCGAAGTCCGCGAAGATGGTCTGTACCAGCAGGTCGCTGTGCAGCGCCGAGACGCCGTTGACCTTGTGGCTGCCGACGATCGCCAGGTGCGCCATGCGCACACGCCGCTCGCCGTGTTCGTCGACCAGCGACAGGCGACGCAGGAAGTCGGCATCGCCGGGCCGGTGCGCGCCGGCCTCGAGCAGGAAGTCGTGGTTGATGCGGAAGATGATCTCCAGGTGCCGCGGCAACACATGCTGCATCAGCGCCACCGGCCAGGTTTCCAGCGCCTCCGGCATCAGCGTGTGGTTGGTGTAGCTGAACACGCGTTGCGTGATGCGCCAGGCCGCGGCCCAGACGAAGCCATGCTCGTCGACGAGCAGGCGCATCAGCTCGGCCACCCCGATGGCCGGGTGCGTGTCGTTCAGATGGATTGCTACCTGCTCGGCCAGGTTGCCGAGCTGGCCATGCTCGGCCAGGTGGCGCGCGACGATGTCCTGCAGCGAGGCCGAAGTGAAGAAGTATTCCTGGCGCAGCCGCAGCTCGCGGCCGGCCGGCGTGCTGTCGTTCGGGTACAGCACCCAGGAGATGTTCTCGAACTGGTTCTTGTATTCGGCGGCGCGTGCATAGTCGCCGCTGTTGAAGGCATGCAGGTCCATGTGCGCCGGCGCGCTGGCCTTCCACAGCCGCAAGGTGGCCACGCGGGCGGTGGCGTGGCCGGGAATCACATGGTCGTAGGCCTTGGCGCTGACCTCGCCGGCATGCCGCCACAGCGGCGGTGAGTCGGGCGATTCGGCGCGTTCGACCCAGCCGCCGAAGCGCACCGGATAGGCCAGCTCGGGCCGCGGAAACTCCCAGGGTGTGCCGTCGGCCAGCCAGGGGTCCGGATGCTCGACCTGGCGCCCCCCCTGGATGGTCTGCGCAAACATGCCGAACTCGTAGCGGATGCCATAGCCATAGGACGGCAGACCCAGCGTGGCCATCGAGTCGAGGAAGCACGCGGCCAGCCGGCCCAGGCCGCCATTGCCCAGCGCCGCATCGGGCTCCTGCGCCTGCACGTCTTCCAGCGTGGCGGCATGCTGCGCCAGGTCGGCCGCGGCCGGACTGTCCAGCGACAGGGCCGCCAGCGCATTGCCCAGGCTGCGGCCGATCAGGAACTCCATCGACAGGTAGTAGACCCGCCGCGCCTTGGCCTTGCGGTCGGCCGCCTCGCCGGCCACCCAGCGCTGCGAGAGTTCGGCGCGCGCCACCTGCGAGACGGCGTTCATCAGGTCGCGCTTGCCGGCTTGGTCGGGCGCCACGCCGACGGTGTGGAGCAGGTGCTGCTCGATGCGTTCGGCAACGCCGAGGGAGGGGAATGCGCTGATGTCGGTGTCTGAGGCCATGTCTCGAATCCTCGTGGCTGGAATCGCTGTTGCGGCAGGCGCTGCGCAAAGAGTCAGTCGCTTGCCGCCGACGGAAATGCATTATTCATGCCCCGGCCCCGCAACCACCCGCAAAAGACATGGCACCATGGCACTTCCCGGCCCGCGTTGCAGGGGTGGGCTCCGCAGCGCCGCCGGACTCACAGGAGACAAAGAACCATGCCGACCATCGAGCTTGCCTCCAGCCTCGACCTCCCCAAGCGTGCCGTGGCGCTGGTGCTGGCCGGCGGCCGCGGCAGCCGCCTGAAGCAGCTGACCGACCGGCGCGCCAAGCCCGCGGTGTACTTCGGCGGCAAGTTCCGCATCGTCGACTTCGCGCTGTCGAACTGCCTGAACTCCGGCATCCGCCGCATCGGCGTGATCACGCAGTACAAGAGCCACAGCCTGTTGCGCCACCTGCAGCGCGGCTGGGCCTTCCTGAAAAGCGAGATGAACGAGTTCGTCGACCTGCTGCCGGCGCAGCAGCGCATCGACGAAGAGCACTGGTACCGCGGCACCGCCGATGCGGTGTACCAGAACCAGGACATCCTGGCCGCCTATGGCGCCGACTACATCGTGGTACTGGCCGGCGACCACATCTACAAGATGAACTACGCGCTGCTGCTGGCCGACCACGTGGCGCAGGGGCGCGAATGCACGGTGGCCTGCATCGAGGTGCCGCGTGCCGAAGCCAGCTCGTTCGGCGTGATGGCGGTCGATGCGCAGCGCCGCATCGTCGACTTCATCGAGAAGCCGGCCGATCCGCCGGCCATCCCAGGCAAGCCCGACATGTCGCTGGCCAGCATGGGCATCTACGTGTTCAACGCGCGCTACCTGTACCGCGAGCTGGAGCGCGACATGGCCGACCCGAACTCCAGCCACGATTTCGGCAAGGACATCATTCCTGCCGCGGTGCGCAACGCCCAGGCGGTGGCGCATCCGTTCGACATCAGCTGCGTCAGCGTCAAGTCGGGCGGGCTGCCGTACTGGCGCGATGTCGGCACGATCGATGCGTACTGGGACGCCAACATCGACCTCACCGCCACGGTGCCCGAGCTCGACCTCTACGACACGCGCTGGCCGATCTGGACCTACCAGCCGCAGCTGCCGCCGGCCAAGTTCGTGCACAACCAGGAAGACCGGCGCGGCATGGCCATCGAGTCACTGGTGTCGGGCGGCTGCATCGTCTCGGGCCGCGCCTTCCGCACGCTGCTGTTCTCCAATGTGCGCGTGCATTCCCATTCGGAGGTCAACTGGTCGGTGCTGCTGCCGGGTGTGCAGGTGGGACGCGGCGTGCGGCTGAACCGCGTGGTGGTCGATCGCGGCTGCAGCATTCCGGACGGCATGGTGATCGGTGAAGACGCGGTCGAAGACGCGCGCCGCTTCTACCGCAGCGAACAAGGCATCACGCTGGTGACACGCGGCATGCTGGAGGCGCTGAGCTCGTGAATGGCGTGAACCGGGGCAGCCCGCGGGTGCTGCATGTGGCGGCCGAGATCTACCCGCTGGTGAAGACTGGCGGCCTGGCCGACGTGGTGGCGGCGCTGCCGCCGGCGCTGGCCGAGGCCGGTGCCGATGTGCGCCTGCTGCTGCCCGGCCTGCCGCCCATCCTGGACGCGGTGCAATCGGCACGGCCGGTGATCGACATCGGGGCCTGTTTCGGCGCGCTGCGGGTGCGCCTGCTGCTGGGCCGCATGCCCGGCACGCACTTGCCGGTGTACGTGATCGATGCGCCGCACCTCTACCGCCGCGACGGCGGCCCCTACCAGGCGCGCGACGGCGGCGAGTGGCCGGACAACCAGCGCCGCTTCGCGCTGCTGGGCTGGGTCGCGGCGCACCTTGCGGCAGCGGACGCCGATGTCACGTGGGCACCGGACGTCGTGCACGCGCACGACTGGCATGCCGCGCTGGCCTGCGCCTACATCGCCGACCACCTGCCGACGCCGGCGGCCTCGGTCTTCACGGTGCACAACCTGGCTTTCCAGGGCTTGTTCCCGCACCACGACTGGACCTTGCTGGGCCTGCCGTCGCGCTTCATGGCGCCCTCCGGGCTGGAGTTCCACGGCCAGCTGTCGTTCATGAAAGCGGGCCTGAAGTTCGCCGACCGCGTCACCACCGTCAGCCCGAGCTATGCACGCGAGATCGCCACGCACGAGTTCGGCTGCGGGCTGGACGGCGTGATCCGCGGCCGCGCCGGCGAGGTGGCCGGCATCCTCAACGGCATCGATGAGGCGGTGTGGAACCCGGCCAACGATGCCGCTCTGGCGGCGCGTTATGACGCGGAGCGGCTGGACGGCAAGCAGGCCTGCCGGCAAGCGCTGCAGGCCTCGCTGGGGCTGGATCTCGACGATCAGTCGCTGCTGCTCACCGTGGTCAGCCGATTGACCTCGCAGAAGGGTCTGGACCTGGTGCTGGCTGCCTTGCCGGCGCTGGTCAAGGACGGCGTGCAGCTGGCGCTGCAGGGCACCGGCGAGCCGGCGCTGGAAGCCGCCTTTCGCATGGCCGAGCAGATGAACCCGGGCCGCGTGCGCGTGCACATCGGCTACGACGAGACCCGGGCCCACCAGCTGGTGGCCGGCGCCGACGTGATTGCCGTGCCCTCGCGCTTCGAGCCCTGCGGCCTGACGCAGATGTACGGCCTGCGCTACGGCAGCCTGCCACTGGTGCGGCGGGTCGGTGGCCTGGGCGATACCGTGCGCGATGGGGCCACCGGCTTCGTGTTCGATGCCGCAACGCCCGACGCGCTGGTGGCCTGCGTGCGGCGCGCGCTGGCGCTGCGCACCGACCCGGCCGCCTGGCAGGCCACGATGCGCCGCGCGATGGCGCAGGACCTGTCCTGGGCCGGGCCGGCCCACGAGTACCTTGCGCTTTATCAGCAGGCCCGGCAATCGCGGGCCGAATCGCCCCGGGTGGCGACAGGCTGAAGCCGAACGGCCTGGTCCGGCCGCAGGCGCGCTGGCCTCAACCCTGCGCCGGCAGGTACTCGATGCCGGTCTGCGCCAGTCCGGCCAGTTCCACGCTCTGCACATTCAGCATCGCCTGGCAGGCCAGCTGGCCCAGCGCCGCCTGGGTGAACACGCCGCTGTCGAGCAGGCCGGTGTACTCCGCCAGGCTCGCCGCGTCGGCAGGGCTGCCGACCACGTTGCGATAGACCAGCTTCACGAAATCGGTGTTGGAGCGTGAGCCGGCCAGTTGTTCGAAGACGCCGGTGCCGATCGCCAGCGCCACCAACTCGCCGTAGCTTATGCCCTGGTCCAGCAGGTCCAGGCCGATGCCCACGTACAGCGGGTTCGCCAGGAAGCTGCTGCCGAACAGCGCGCGGAGGATCTGCGCCACCTGGCCGCCATGGTCGGCGGCGCCGGTGTCGTAGGCGATTGCGGCGTCACCGAAGGCCAGCCGCTCGATGCCCAGCAGCGTGTCGAGGCCTTCTGCGCCGCTGCGGTCGGTGATGGTCCATTCGGTGGCACCGCGCTGCACGTCGAAACTGGCGCGCAGGCCAGTGTAGCGGGCGAGGTCCACCCCGGCACCGCCGTCCAGGCGGTCATCGCCGCCGCGCCCCACCAGCTCGTCACTGCCGCGCATGCCGTGCAGCGCATTGGCCAGCGCATTGCCCAGCAGTGCATCGGCACCGTCACCGCCCAGCGCGTTCTCGATCGCGGTGCCGGCGGCGACGGCGAACGATTGGCCGTCCAGCCAGCTCGGCGAGCCGGCCACCAGATCGATGATGCTGTCCGAGGTGATGGCCGCGGCGTTGATCGTGTCCGTTCCGCCGTCATCGGCCAGCGTCGCGCGCGTGGGCGACTGCAGCACCGCCTCGGCGTATTCGTCGGTGTAGAGGTAGACATCGTCGGCCGTGACGGGCTTGCCGACCAGGTTCAAGGTCCAGCTGCGCAGCGAGCCGACGTCCGCATCGGCCTTGTCGTAGACCGTCAGCGACCAGTCGCCGAGCGACGATTCGCCCATGCTCAGCACGGTGTTGAAGGTGAAGTGGATATCCTCCTGATGCACGCCGAAGGCGGTGAGCGCGTTCTGGCCGGGGCGCGACAGCAACCAGCTGGAGGTCCCGGCCGGCGACACCAGCAGCAGCGACAGATCGCCGATGTAGTCGTGTTCGATGTCCACCGTCACCTCGACGCGTTCCACCTCGATAGCCTCGGTGATCGCGATCGATTGCGTCAGGGATGAGCGGCCATCGGGGATCTCGGCCGGCGTCGCGCGCGTGGCGCTGAGCTCGACGTCATTGGCCGACGTGGCCGCCACGCTGCCCCAGGTCTCGGCCAGCCGCACGGCGGCATGCGCGTCCACCAGGCCGAAGCCCAGGTCGTGCGCCTCGGCGTCGAAGTGCAGGCCGCCGCCATTCCAGTGCTGCCCGCCGTTGTAGCGCCAGAGGTTGTCCTCGGCGGCGCTGATGTGCGCGCTGCTGGCCAGGATCTGCTGCACGTCGCGGTAGCCCAGCTGCGGGTTGGCTTCGAGCATCAGCGCTACCACGCCCGAGACCACCGGTGCCGAGAACGACGTGCCGGCGATGCGCACCATGTCCTCCTGGCCGTAGCCTTGGCTGCCCGGGCGGTCGGTGGTCAGGATGTTGCCGAAGTCGAACTCGTCGCCGCCATCGCCGCCGGGCGCGGCCACCAGGATCGATGCCCCCGGCGAGCTGTAGGAGGTGGCTTCACCGACGTAATCGGTGGCCGCCACGGTGACGATGTAGCGGCTGTTCTGGAAGTTGTGCAGATTGGTGTCGTCGCCGAACTCGAAGCTGTTGCCGGCCGACTGCACGACGATGGTGCCCAGGCCGCCGCGGCCCTGCTCGGCCAGCGCCTTCAGCGCGGCGCCGCTGGCGCTGAACTCGGCATCGATGAAGTTGTCCTCGAAGGCCCAGGGTGCATCCAGGTAGTACTGCGGCGCATAGCCCCAGCTGTCGTTCAGGATGTCAAGTTCCTGCGCATAGGCAAAGGCGTTCTGGATCTCGATGGTGGCGGAATCGGCATCCAGTGCCGAGTACAAGGACACCAGGCTGGCGTCATAGGCCACGCCGATGCCGCCGATGGTGTTGCGGTCCGCGGCAATCACGCCGGCCACCGCGGTGCCGTGGTTGTCGGAGTCCGACACCGGGTTGCCGCCGGCACTGAGGTCGACCGTGTGGCGGCCGGCGGCCTGATCGATGTTGTCGTGCAGGTCGGCGTGGCTGGCATCGATGCCCTGGTCGAACACGCCGATGCGCACGCCCGCGCCGGTGTACTCCGGCCACACCGACAGCACATTGGCGCCGGTGCCCGGGTACAGATGCCATTGCTGGCCACGCAGCGGATCGTCGGGCAATGCGATACCGGGGTTGTCGTTGTCGACGATCGTGACCATCGCCGCATCGTTGCCGAGCACGGCACCGCTCGGGCTGTCCAGCGTCAGGCGCAAGCCTTCGTTGGGCTCGAACAAGCCGTCGTCGAAGATGGCCAGGTCGACCAGCAACTGCGTCTGACCGGGCGCGAAGCTGAGCACGCGCGAGGCCGCGCTCAGGTCGGCATCGGCCGCGCCGGCGGTGCCGGTGCTGTCGATGTGCAGGGTGACCTGCACAGCTTGCGGCATCGCATCGCTGAGGCTCACCATCACTTGCAGCGTGCCAGTACCTTCGCTGACCGCGAGCGTCTCGGGCAGCGAGACCTCGGCAGCGGCATGGGTGCGGAAGTGGTAGCTGGCATGGGCCGCGTTGGGGTTGCCCTCGGCGTCCAGCACGGCCCCGGCCGGGAGTTCCAGCGTGTAGCTGGTGTTGCGCAACAACCGGGCCGGCGGATCGATGCTCAGGTTGGCGCCCTCCAGCGTGAGCTGGCTGCTGGTGGCGGCATCGAAGCTGGCCACCACGGTGCCGGCACCGTCGCGCAGCAGCAGGGTGCCGGTGCCGCGCTGGATTGTCTCGTTGAAGGTCAGTTGCAAGTTGCTGCCGACGAGCACGTCGGTCGACCCGGAGGCAGGGCTGAACAGCAGCGGTGTCGGTGGGGACGCCGCCGTGAACTGCGACGCCTCGAAAAAATCGTCGCCGAAGTACAGCATCTCGACGCTGCGCAGGATGTCGGTGCCGTCCAGTTCGGAACTCACGGTGAGCCAGCCAGTCGCTGGGTCGTAGCGCACCGTCGCTTCGGCCAGCGTCGCAAGAAAGCCGGTGAAGTCGTCGCCGAAGCCGCCGTCGATCGTGTCGTCGCCAAACGAGCCGAACAGGAAGTTGACGCCTTCGTCGCCGGTCAGCGTGTCGTCGTAGAAGCTGCCGAAGACGCTCTCGATCGAGATCAGTTGGTCGTTGCCGTCGGCACCGGAGGCGCGGCCTTTGGCGAGATTGACCGTCACGGCGCCGAACGCGAAGAAGTAGTCGGCCGCGTCGATGCCGGTGCCGCCGTCGAGTGTGTCGTCGCCGGTATCGCCGCTCAGGGTGTCGTCGCCGCCACCGCCCTGCAGCAAGTCGTCGCCGAAGTCGCCGTACAGCGTGTTGTCGGCGTAGTTGCCGATCAGCGAGTCGTTGTACAACGAGCCCCAGACGTCCTCGACCGAGACCAGCGTGTCGGTGCCGCTGCCGCCGCTGGCGCTGCCCGACAGCAGGTTCACCGTCACCGCGGAGATGGCGTCGTCGTAGTAGGCAGTGTCGATGCCGGCGCCGCCATCGAGCAGGTCGTTGCCGGCATAACCTTGCAGCGAGTCGTCGCCGGCCAGGCCGCGCAGCGTATCGCTGCCGTCGGTGCCCTCCAGGTAGTCGAGGTCAGGTGTGCCGCTGACCAGATCGGCCGGGCTGACCTGAAACCGTGGGCCGGGTGCGCGTTGCGCTGGCCACAACGCATCAGCGGCGGACGCGTCGCCGTGCAAACTCAAAACCATCGTCACTCCCTGTGCTGCCGGCCTCGGGGAGAGTCCCGGGCGGCTTGTGCCGGGAGTCTAACGAGGGAAGAATGCGTCGATGAGCACGATCCCCGAACCGAATGGTCTGGCCCTGATCCTGCGGGCCAGCATGTTCGCAGCGCACAAGCACCGCGACCAGCGGCGCAAGGACGTGAATGCGTCACCCTACATCAACCACCCGCTGAGCCTGGCCTGCGTGCTGGCCAACGAAGGCGGAGTCACCGATGCGGCGACGCTGTGCGCCGCGCTGCTGCACGACACGATCGAGGACACCGACACCAGCGCCGAGGAACTGGCGCGCGAGTTCGGCGCCGAGATCGCCGGCTTGGTGGGCGAGGTGACCGACGACAAGACCCTGCAGAAGGCGGAGCGCAAGCGCCTGCAGATCGAACACGCGGCAACGATCAGCGACAAGGCCAAGCGCGTGAAGCTGGCCGACAAGATCTGCAACCTGCGCGACGTGGCCGATTCACCGCCGGCCGGCTGGTCGCTGGACCGCAAGCGCGAGTACTTCGACTGGGCCAAGGCGGTGATCGACCGGCTGCGCGGCATCGATGCGCGGCTGGAAGCGGTGTTCGACGCGGCCTACCGCGGCCGACCCTAGGCACGGGCCGGCGGGGCAGGCGCCGTGGCCCGCGCGGGCCGGGTCAGTCCAGGCGGCGGCGTGCCCATGCGGCCAGCAGCAGGCCACCGCACAGCATCAGCAAGCCAGCGTGGGGTTCCGGTATCGGCATCGCGGAGGTCACGAAGTGCCCGTCGGTGGCCGCGCCGTTGGCGGCCGTGAAGCCGTAGTACACCGGCGCGCCGGCCAGGCCGCTGAAGTCCACCGCGGCACCGACGCTGAAACTGCCCAGGTTGATGTGCGAGATCGTGCCCGTCAGCGTGCCGGCCAAATCGTCGTTGCCCGAGGGCTGGTAGTTCACGACCGCCAGCCACTGGAAGTTGGGGTCGCGGATGCTGTCGCCCAGTCCGGTTTCGGTGGCGGCCAGCGGCGTCACGCTGCCGCCGGCCAGGATCTGCAGGCTGGGGGACACCGGTTCGTCGTCGAAGTGGAAGGTGTCGATCGCAAAGGCCACGCTGTCCGACCCCAATCCGTCGTAGCCCAGGCCGCTGCCCGCGCCGCCCAGGGCGGGTGTGCCAGCCAGCGTGAAGGTCAGGCCGTCGCCGCGCAGGTCCGTGCTGACCGGGATAAAGAAGTGGAAGTCGAAGCTGAAGGCCTGGTTGAAGTCCATCGTCAGCGCAGTGGGCGCAAAGCCCGCGCCGCCCTGGCCACCCGTGCCGGGCGCGGTCAGCATCAGGTTGCTGTAGGTGAAGCCGTTGCCGGGCGTGGTGTTGCTGGCCTGCGCGCTGCCGAGCAGCGTCCACTGCGTGAAGTCGGTGAGGCCGGTGGCCAGGCTGACGCCTTGCTGCGCGATGGCGCCGCCGTGCAAGGCAGTACCCAGCAACGTGGCCAATGTCAGGATTCGAATGTTCATGGTGGATCCCGGTGGGGTGATGGACCGGGCCACTGTGCGGGCTGACCGTTAGGCAAACGTTAGCGGCGTTGCCATGGGGTGCCGAGCGGCAGAAACAAAAACGCCCCGGGGACGGGGCGCTGGTATTCCATGCTGGCGGAGGGAGCGGGATTCGAACCCGCGGTGGGCTGTTAACCCACACACGCTTTCCAGGCGTGCGACTTAAACCGCTCATCCATCCCTCCGCGGGACGAAGCCTTGAATTCTAGCCGAGGCTTGGCTCGGTTCCGAGACCTCAGGGTGTCGCGCGCTTGATCACCGCCATCGCGGTGGCGATCAGGCCGGACACCTCGGTCATGTTGCCGGGCACGATCATCGTGTTGTTGGTCTTGGCCAGTTGGCCATAGGCATCGATGGCTTTTTCGGCCACCTTCAGTTGCACCGCGTCGGAGCCGCCGGGCTGTTCGATGGCCGAGGCGATCTTGCGGATCGCGTCGGCCGTGGCATCGGCCACCGCGGTGATCGCGGCGGCTTCACCCATGGCCTTATTGATCTCGGCCTGCTTCTCGCCTTCGGAGCGGGCGATCGACGCCTCACGCTCACCTGTGGCGATATTGATCTGCTCCTGGCGCCGGCCTTCGGACGCGGCGATCAGCGCGCGCTTTTCGCGCTCGGCGGTGATTTGCGCCTGCATGCTGCGCAGGATCTCGGCCGGCGGTGTCAGGTCCTTGATCTCGTAGCGCAGCACCTTGACGCCCCAGTTCAGCGCGGCTTCGTCCAGCGAGGCCACCACGCCGGCGTTGATCTGGTCACGCTCCTCGAAAGTTCGGTCCAGTTCCATGCGGCCGATCACGCTGCGCAGCGTGGTCTGCGCCAGCTGTGTGATCGCGACGATGTAGTTCGACGAGCCGTAGCTGGCGCGCATCGGGTCGGTGACCTGGAAGTACAGGATGCCGTCCACCGTGAGCTGGGTGTTGTCCTTGGTGATGCAGATCTGGCTGGGCACGTCCAGCGGAATCTCCTTCAAGGAATGGCGGTAGGCCAGCCGGTCGACGAAGGGCACCAGCCAGTTCAGCCCCGGCGTCAGCGTGGCGTGGTACTTGCCCAGCCGCTCGACGACCCAGGCGTTCTGCTGCGGCACGACCTTGATCGAGCGCACGACGAAGATCGCCGCCAGGATGAACAGCACCAGTGCAATGATTTCCATGTAGCGCTCCGTAGCAAAGGGGGGTGATCAAGGGGCGGGGCGATCGAGCAGCAAGCGGCTGCCTTGCACCGCCCGGATGACATGCTCGCCCGGGGCGGGCGTGCCCTCGCCGGCATAGCGCGCATCCCAGCCGGCACCGCGGTAGTAGACCCGCGCGCTGCCGTCGGGATGCCAGTGCGAGACCTGCACGCTGCCGCCGATGTCGAGGTTCAGTGCCGGGTCAGTGGCGCCGTTGGTCGACTGCTTGCTGCGGCGCCAGTACCACAGCGCCACGACACCGCTGCCGACGAGAGCCCCGATCACCAGCTGACCCGTGCTCGACAAGCCCGCATGCGCGGCGAGTGCCGCCGCCGCCGTGCCGACAGCCAGCATCAGGAGGTAGAAGGTGCCGGTGGCCAGTTCGGCTGCCACCAGGGCCACCGTGCCCAGCCACCACCAGGTGGATGCGTTCCAGTCCATCGCTTCACCGCCTCGGGTTCGGGGGGGCCAGTGTAGCCATGGCACAAGGATCGGCCGCGTCATCAGCAGGCCATGGGTTCGCGCCTACACTTCGCGCTCGCCAATTTTCGACCCCCTCGCTCCGAAGGAGCTTAGTGATGCTGCGCTTCCGCTTCCCCATCGTCATCATCGACGAAGACTACCGCTCGGAGAACACCTCCGGCCTGGGCATCCGCGCGCTCGCGCAAGCCATCGAGAAAGAGGGCTTCGAGGTGTTGGGCGTCACCAGCTACGGCGACCTGTCGTCCTTTGCGCAGCAGCAGAGCCGGGCCTCGGCCTTCATCCTGTCGATCGACGACGAGGAGTTCACGCCCGGGCCCGAGCTGGACCCGGCCGTGCTGAACCTGCGCAAGTTCATCGAAGAGATCCGCTTCAAGAACGCCGACATCCCGATCTACCTGTACGGCGAAACGCGCACCTCGGAGCACATTCCGAACGACATCCTGCGCGAGCTGCACGGCTTCATCCACATGTTCGAGGACACGCCGGAGTTCGTGGCCCGCCACATCATCCGCGAAGCCAAGAGCTACCTCGACGGCCTGGCACCGCCGTTCTTCAAGGCGCTGATGGACTATGCGCAGGACGGCTCGTATTCCTGGCACTGCCCGGGCCATTCGGGCGGCGTGGCCTTCCTGAAGAGCCCGGTGGGCCAGATGTTCCACCAGTTCTTCGGCGAGAACATGCTGCGCGCCGACGTCTGCAACGCGGTGGAAGAACTCGGCCAGCTGCTCGACCACACCGGCCCGATCGCGCAGAGCGAGAAGAACGCGGCGCGCATCTTCAATGCCGACCACTGCTTCTTCGTCACCAACGGCACCAGCACCAGCAACAAGATGGTCTGGCACCACACGGTGGCGCCGGGCGACGTGGTGGTGGTGGACCGCAACTGCCACAAGTCCATCCTGCACTCGATCATCATGACCGGCGCGGTGCCGGTGTTCATGACGCCGACGCGCAACCACTTCGGCATCATCGGCCCGATCCCGGAGAGCGAGTTTTCGCCGGAGACCATCCGCAGGAAGATCGCCGCGAACCCGCTGCTGGCCGGTGTCGACGCCGAGACGGTGAAGCCGCGCATCCTGACGCTGACGCAGAGCACCTACGACGGCGTGCTCTACAACACCGAGACCATCAAGGCCAAGCTCGACGGCTGGATCGACACGCTGCATTTCGACGAAGCCTGGCTGCCGCATGCCGCCTTCCACAAGTTCTACGGCAACTTCCATGCAATGGGCAAGTCGCGCCCGCGGCCGAAGGAGGCGATGGTCTATGCCACGCAAAGCACGCACAAGCTGCTGGCCGGCCTGAGCCAGGCCTCGCAGGTGCTGGTGCAGGACTCGCAGACGCGGAAGCTCGACTTCCATCTGTTCAACGAGGCCTACCTGATGCACACCTCGACCTCGCCGCAGTACTCGATCATCGCCAGCTGCGATGTCGCGGCGGCGATGATGGAGCCGCCCGGCGGCACCGCGCTGGTCGAAGAAAGCCTGAAGGAGGCGCTGGACTTCCGCCGCGCAATGCGCAAGGTCGACGACGAGTTCGGCATGGACTGGTGGTTCAAGGTCTGGGGGCCGGACAAGCAGAACCGGGAAGACGTCGGCGAGCCCTCGGGCTGGGTGCTCAAGGCCAACGAGGAATGGCATGGCTTCGGCAACCTGGCGCCGGGCTTCAACATGCTCGACCCCATCAAGAGCACCATCATCACGCCGGGGCTGGACGTGTCGGGCAAGTTCGCCGAAACCGGCATCCCTGCGGCCATCGTCACCAAGTTCCTGGCCGAGCATGGCGTGGTGGTCGAGAAGACCGGCCTCTACTCGTTCTTCATCATGTTCACCATCGGCATCACCAAGGGCCGCTGGAACACGCTGCTGACGGCGCTGCAGCAGTTCAAGGACGACTACGACAAGAATGCACCGCTGTGGCGCATCCTGCCCGAGTTCTGTGCGCAACAGCCGCGCTACGAGCGCATGGGCCTGCGCGACCTGTGTCAGTCCATCCACCAGACCTATGCGGCGGGCGACATCGCGCGGCTGACCACCGAGATGTACCTGTCCGACCTGCATCCGGCGATGAAGCCCAGCGATGCGTTTGCGCGCATCGCCCACCGCGACACCGAGCGGGTGGACATCGACCAGCTGGAAGGCCGTATCACCACCTCGCTGCTGACGCCGTACCCGCCGGGCATCCCGCTGCTGATCCCGGGGGAGCGCTTCAACCGCAAGATCGTGCAGTACCTGCGCTTCACGCGCGAGTTCAATGCCAAGTTCCCGGGCTTCGACACCGACGTGCACGGCCTGGTCGAACTGGACGACGGCCAGGGCGGCCGTCGTTACGCAGTCGACTGCGTCCGGGCCTGAAGCGGGCTGCGGGCCGACGTGCCCGCTGCTTGATCAGGCGCCGGGGCTGCTCACTGCGACTTGGCTGAAACCGCCGTCGACGTAAGTGATCTCGGCGCTGATGCCGCCGGCCAGGTCAGACAACAGGAAGGCTGCGGCATTGCCGACGTCGTCGATCGTGATCGTGCGACGGATCGGCGTGTTGGCGGCGAATTCGGTCAGCAGCTTGCCGAAGTCCTTGATGCCGGAGGCCGCCAGCGTCTTGATCGGGCCGGCCGAGATGCCGTTCACGCGCACGCCCTTGGCGCCCAGGCTTTGCGCCAGGAAGCGCACGCTGGCCTCCAGCGAGGCCTTGGCCAGGCCCATGGTGTTGTAGTTCGGCACGTAGCGCATGGCGCCCAGGTAGCTCAGCGTCAGCAGCGCGGCGCCGGGGCGCAGGCGGGGCAGGGCGGCCTTGGCCAGCGCGCCGAAGCTGTAGGACGAGATGTCGTGGGCAATGCGAAAGTTCTCGCGCGTGAAGCCATCGAGAAAGTCGCCGGCGATGGCCTCGCGGGGCGCAAAGGCGATGGCGTGCACGAAGCCATCGAACTGATCCCAGGATTCGCCCAACTGGGCGAACAGTCGCTCGATCTGGGCGTCGTCGGCCACGTCGCAGTCAAAGACCAAGTGCGAGCCGAACTCGGCCGCGAACTCGGTAATGCGCTCCTTGAAGCGCTCGCCCTGGTAGCTGAAGGCCAGTTCAGCCCCCTCGCGGTGGCAGGCGCGGGCGATGCCATAGGCAATCGAGCGGTTGTTCAACACTCCGGTGATCAGCAGGCGCTTGCCGGCAAGAAAGCCCATGACTTCAAATCCTGTCTGTAATGAGGGGTTCTCTGGGTCTTGGATTCTCGCATGCAGCGCCTGCCCGAGGCCTTTGCGCCACGCCGCCAGCTTGCCGGTACTGCGCTTGCTGGCTACAATCCGACCTTTCGCTGTTGAGCTGAATGGGCGGATTCATCCAGCCCATTTTTTTTGCTCGACCGCGTTTTGTTTTTCATTTCAGGTTGCGGAAGACTCGGCACAAGGGTGACAGCAGGAACAATGAACTGGCAGGCGGCGGTGGAAAAAACCGTGACCGGCATGGGGTATGACCTCGTCGACGTTGAACGGTCGGCGGGTGGCTTGCTGCGTGTCTACATCGATCGCCTGCCCGGCAAGCTGTATGAAACCGGCCCCGGCGAATTCGTGCTGGTCGAGGACTGCGAACTGGTCACCCGGCAGCTGCAGTATGTGCTGGAAGTCGAGGCCGCGGAGTACGAACGCCTCGAAGTCTCGTCACCCGGCCTGGATCGGCCGCTGACCAAGCCGGCCGACTGGCAGCGTTTCACCGGCAGCGAGGTTGAAGTGACCTTGCGCGAGCCGTTTCAGAACCGCCGCAAGTGGCGCGGTGAATTGCAATTGCGTGAAGATGGCGGCTGGCGGCTGGTATTGCCGGTTGCACCGAAGTCCAAGCGCCAGACCAAGGCGCAGAACCAGGCCGCGCTTCAAGCGGGAAGCACGGTTCAACCCGAAGAACAAGCTTTGGACTTTGCGCTGGATGAAGTGCGCGAAGCCCGTCTGGTGCCCGTCCTCGACTTCAAGGGTCGGCGCGGGCAGCGGAACGAGGCGAACAAGGTAGACGGAGGTCAAGACTGATGAACCGCGAAATGTTGATGCTGGTCGATGCCATCTCGCGCGAGAAGAGCGTGGACCGCGATGTCGTGTTCGGCGCGGTCGAAGCGGCACTGGCGCAGGCGACCAAGAAGCTGCATGGCGGCGAGGTCGATATCCGCGTCTCGGTCGACCGCGACACCGGCGTGTACGAAACCTTCCGCCGCTGGCATGTGGTGCCGGACGAAGCCGGCCTGCAACTGCCGGACGCCGAGATCCTGCTGTTCGAAGCCAAGGAACAGATTGCCGACATCGAGGTCGACGACCACATCGAGGAGCCGATCGAATCGGTGCCGATCGGTCGCATCGGCGCAATGGCGGCCAAGCAGGTCATCCTGCAGAAGATCCGCGATGCCGAGCGGGAAACGCTGCTGAACGATTTCCTGTCGCGTGGCGACAAGGTCTTCGTCGGCACCGTCAAGCGGCTGGACAAGGGCGACATCATTGTCGAATCGGGCCGGGTCGAAGGCCGCCTGAAGCGCAGCGAAATGATCCCCAAGGAAAACCTGCGCACGGGCGACCGGGTGCGGGCCTTCATCGCCGGCATCGACCCCACCGCGCGCGGCCCGCAGATCATGCTGTCGCGCTCGGCGCCGGGCTTCATGATGGAGCTGTTCGCGCAGGAAGTGCCCGAGATGGAGCAGGGCCTGCTCGAGATCAAGAGTTGCGCCCGCGATGCCGGTTCACGCGCCAAGATCGCGGTGGTCTCGCACGACAAGCGGGTCGACCCGATCGGCACCTGCGTTGGCGTGCGCGGCTCGCGTGTCAATGCGGTGACGAATGAATTGGCCGGCGAACGTGTCGACATCGTGCTGTGGTCGGAAGACCCGGCACAGTTCGTCATCGGCGCGCTGGCGCCGGCGAATGTGCAATCCATCGTCGTCGACGAAGAAAAGCACGCGATGGATGTGGTGGTGGACGAAGAGAACCTCGCCATCGCCATCGGCCGCGGCGGCCAGAACGTGCGCCTGGCGTCCGAGCTGACCGGCTGGCGCATCAACATCATGACCGCCGAAGAGTCGCATGCGAAGCAGGCGGTGGAGAGTGATTCGATCCGCAAGCTGTTCGTCGAGAAACTCGATGTCGATGAAGAAGTCGCCAACATCCTGATCGAGGAAGGCTTCACCAGCCTCGAGGAAGTGGCCTATGTGCCGCTGGCCGAGATGCAGGAGATCGAATCCTTCGACCAGGACACCATCAGCGAGCTGCGCACCCGAGCCAAGGATGCGCTGCTGACGATGGAGATCGCGCACGAAGAGTCGGTCGAAGAAGTCTCGCAGGACCTGCGTGACCTCGAAGGTCTGTCGCCCGACCTGATTGGCAAGCTGGCCGATGGCGGGGTGCATACCCGCGACGACCTGGCCGATCTGGCGGTGGACGAACTGGTCGAGATGACGCAGATCGACGAAGCCGCCGCCAAGGCTTTGATCATGAAGGCGCGCGAACACTGGTTCACGGCATGAAAGCCGCACTGAACCACCCCGCAGCCTCACCCTGAAGTTCACGCAAGGAAATCATCAATGGCCGTGACGACCGTCGCCCAGTTCGCAGCCGAGCTCAACCGTCCTGCAGGGACGCTGCTCGAGCAGCTGCAGTCTGCCGGTGTCGCGAAGAAGTCGCCCGACGACGCGCTGACCGAGGCTGACAAGGAACGCCTGCTGGACTACCTGCGCACAGCGCATGGCACTGCCGGCGGCGATCGCAAGAAGATCACGCTGACGCGCAAGTCCACCAGCGAGATCAAGCAGGCCGATGCCTCCGGCAAGGCCCGCACGATCCAGGTCGAGGTGCGCAAGAAGCGCACCTTCGTCAAGCGTGACGAAGCGCCGACGGCCGCCGAAGAAGCGGCGCCGCCGGTGGACGACGACGCCGATCTGCAGCGCCGCGAAGACGCGGCCAATGCCGAGGCCGAGGCGCTGCGCCGCCAGGCCGAGGAACTGGCTGCCGCACAGCGCCAGCGCGAAGAAGACGAGCGCAAGGCCCGTGAAGCGGCCGAGGCGGCGGCCAAAGCCGCCGCCGAAGCGGCGGCGCGTGAAGCGGCCGAAGCGGCGGCCAAGGCTGCGGCGGCTGCGGCCATCGAGAAGGCGTCAACACCGGCGGCCGCTCCGGCAGCCGGCGCACCGGCGCCTGCGCCCGCCGCGGCAGCACCGGCTCCGGTGCCCGCACCGCCGCCCGCGCCCGAGCCGCCGAAGTCCAACCTGCGCGTGGTCAAGGCCGGCACGGACGAGGCGGCCGAGAAGCAGCGCCTGGCCGATCTGGACAAGCGCCGCAAGGCAGCAGAGTCCGAGGCCGCCGCGATCCGCGCGATGATGAATGCGCCGAAGAAGGTGCTGACGGCCAAGAAGCCTGAAGAGGTCAAGCCGGCCGCGGCCAAGGAAGCCATCACCGGCACCATCCACAAGCCCAAGGGGGCGCCGGGTGCCACACCCGCAGCGCCGGGCGTGGCCAAGCCGGGCGACAAGAAGTCGGTCAAGTCCGAAAAGCTGTCATCCAGCTGGGCCGACGATGCCGCCAAGAAGCGCGCCGCGCTGAAGGGCCGTACCGATTCCAGCGCCGGCCGGGCTGGCTGGCGTGCGCCGCGTGGCGGTCGCCGGGGTGAGCGGGGCGACAACGAGCAATCGTCGTACAACGCACCGACCGAACCGGTCATTCAAGAAGTGCATGTGCCCGAGACCATCAGCGTGGCTGATCTTGCGCACAAGATGTCGGTCAAGGCCAGCGAGGTGATCAAGCAGTTGATGAAGCTGGGCCAGATGGTCACCATCAACCAGCAGCTGGACCAGGAGACGGCGATGATCGTCGTCGAGGAAATGGGTCACAAGGCGCTGGCTGCGAAGCTGGACGATCCGGAAGCCTTCCTCGAAGAGGAGCATGCCGCGACCGAGGCCGAACAGACCTCGCGCGCGCCGGTGGTTACCATCATGGGCCACGTCGACCACGGCAAGACCTCGCTGCTGGACTACATCCGCCGCACCCGCGTGGCAGCGGGTGAAGCCGGCGGCATCACGCAGCACATCGGCGCCTACCACGTCGAAACGCCGCGCGGCATGATCACCTTCCTGGACACCCCGGGTCACGCGGCCTTCACGGCCATGCGAGCCCGCGGCGCCGTCGCCACCGACATCGTGATCCTGGTGGTCGCGGCGGACGATGGTGTGATGCCACAGACCAAGGAAGCCATCCACCACGCCAAGGCGGCCGGCGTGCCGATCGTCGTGGCGATGAACAAGGTCGACAAGCCTGAAGCCAACCTGGAACGCCTGAAGGGCGAACTGGTGGCCGAACAGGTGGTGCCGGAAGAGTTCGGCGGCGATGCACCGTTCGTGGCCGTTTCGGCCAAGACCGGGCAGGGCATCGACGACCTGCTGGAGCAGGTGCTGCTGCAGGCCGAAGTGCTGGAGCTGAAGGCGCCGATCCACACCATGGCCAAGGGCCTGGTGATCGAAGCCCAGCTGGACAAGGGCCGCGGCCCGGTGGCCACGGTGCTGGTGCAATCGGGCACCCTGAAGCGCGGCGATGTCGTGCTGGCGGGTTCCAGCTACGGCCGCGTGCGGGCGATGCTGGATGAAAACGGCAAGGCCACGCAAGAGGCCGGGCCGTCGATGCCGGTGGAGATCCAGGGCCTGACCGAAGTGCCGCGTGCCGGTGATGAATTCATGGTGCTGGGCGACGAACGCCGGGCCCGTGAAATTGCCACCTTCCGCCAGGGCAAGTACCGCGAAGTGACGCTGAACAAGCGCCAGGCCGCCAAGCTGGAGAACATGTTCGAGAACATGGGCGAAGGCCAGGCGCAGACGCTGGCGCTGATCATCAAGGCGGACGTGCAGGGCTCGCAGGAAGCTTTGGGTCAGTCGCTGGTCAAGCTCAGCACGCCGGAAGTCAAGGTGCAGATCGTGCATGCGGCGGTCGGCGGCATCAGCGAGTCCGACGTGAACCTGGCCATCGCCTCGAAGGCGGTGATCATCGGCTTCAACGTGCGCGCCGACGCCAATGCCCGCAAGCTGGCCGAAGGCAACGATGTCGACCTGCGCTACTACAACATCATCTACGACGCGGTGGATGAGGTGAAAGCGGCGATGTCCGGCATGCTGGCGCCGGAGCAGAAGGAAGAAGTCATCGGCTCGGCCGAGATCCGCACGGTGTTCGTGGCTTCGAAGATCGGCACGGTGGCCGGCTGCATGGTCACCGGTGGTGTGGTGCGCCGCAACGCGCGCTTCCGCCTGCTGCGCGAGAACGTCGTGATCTACACCGGCGAGCTGGAATCGCTGAAGCGCATGAAGGACGATGTGCGCGAAGTCAACGAAGGCTTCGAGTGCGGTATCAAGCTGAAGAACTACAACGACATCGCCGAAGGCGATCAGCTTGAGTTCTTCGAGGTCAAGGAAGTCGCCCGAACGCTGTAAGGCGGATTTGCCCTCACCTGCAAACCCCGCCTTCCCAAAGAAGGCGGGGTTTGTGCTTGAGGGCACCCCAGGAGTTGAACCATGCGCCACAAGCGAGCCATCCCCAACCGCAGCTTTCGAGTCGCCGACCAGATCCAGCGTGATCTGGCCGAGCTGATCCGCGAGCTGAAGGATCCGCGCATCGGCATGATCACGATCAACAGCGTCGACGTGACGCCGGATTACGCGCACGCCAAGGTCTACTTCTCGCTGCTGGTCGGCACGCCCGACGAATGCGAAGCCGGCTTGAACGAGGCCGCGGGCTTCCTGCGCAATGGTTTGTTCAAGCGGCTGCAGATCCACACCGTGCCGACACTGCATTTCCAGTTCGACCGCACGACAGAACATGCGGCCGAACTGAGCGCCTTGATCCGTGAAGCCAACGCGACACGGGCGAAAGAAGACTGACGTGGCAGCACAGAAGCAACGCATCCAACGCCGTGCCGTGCACGGTGTGCTGCTGCTCGACAAGCCGCTGGGCTGGTCGAGCAACGATGCCTTGCAGAAGGCCAAGTGGCTGCTGCGTGCCGAGAAGGCCGGCCACACCGGCACGCTGGACCCGCTGGCCACGGGGCTGCTGCCGCTGTGTTTTGGTGCGGCCACCAAGTTCTCGCAAGTCAGCCTGGACGCCGACAAGGCCTACCGCGCCACACTGGGCCTGGGCCGGCGCATGAGCACCGGCGACCTCGAGGGTGAACTGGTCGAAGAGCGCCCGGTCAACATCGACCGCGCTGCCATCGACGCCGCCTGTGCGCGTTTCACCGGTGCCATCGACCAGGTGCCGCCGATGCACTCGGCGCTGAAGAAGGATGGCAAGCCGCTCTACGAATACGCCCGTGCTGGCATCGAGGTGGAGCGGCCATCGCGCAGCATCCGCATTCACGCCATCGACATCGTCGAGTGGCACGATACGACGCTGGTGATCGACGTGCGCTGCAGCAAAGGCACCTACATCCGCACGCTGGCCGAGGACATCGGCGAGGCGCTGGGCTGCGGCGCGCACCTGGCCGCGCTGCGTCGCACCGGCAGCGGGCCGCTGTCGGTGGACGATGCCATCACGCTGGACCAGCTCGAAGCCATGTCCGAATCCGAACGCGAAACGCGCCTGCTGTCGCCCGATGCCTTGCTCGCCGACTGGCCGCGACTGGCATTGGACGATGACGAAGCCGGCCGCTTCCTGACCGGCCTGCGCCGCCGTGTGCAGCATGCCGATCTGCCCGCCGTCCGCGTTTATGGACCGCAGCCCGGCGCCTTCCTCGGCAGCGCCCACATCACCGCCGGCGAACTGATCGCCGACCGCCTGCTCAGCCCGCTGGAAGTGCAGGCGCTCCAGCATCCCGAACCCGCCACGGCGTGACCTGAATTTTCACGAGAACCACCATGACCCGTCAGATCCGAAACATCGCCATCATCGCGCACGTCGACCATGGCAAGACCACGCTGGTGGACCAGCTGCTTCGCCAGAGCGGCACCTTCCGTGAGAACGAGAAGATCGCCGAACGCGTGATGGACAGCAACGACCTCGAACGTGAGCGCGGCATCACCATCCTCGCGAAGAACTGCGCGGTGGAATGGAAGGGCACGCACATCAACATCGTCGACACGCCCGGGCACGCCGACTTCGGCGGCGAAGTCGAACGCGTGCTGTCGATGGTCGACAGCGTGCTGCTGCTGGTCGACGCGGTCGAAGGCCCGATGCCGCAGACCCGCTTCGTCACGAAGAAGGCGCTGGCGCTGGGCCTCAAGCCCATCGTCGTCGTCAACAAGGTCGACCGGCCGGGTGCGCGCTGCGATTACGTGATCAACGCCACCTTCGACCTGTTCGACAAGCTCGGCGCCTCCGAAGAACAGCTGGACTTCCCGGTGATCTACGCCTCGGGCCTGAACGGCTGGGCGATGCTGAAGGAAGGCGACACCGGTGTCGACCTGGCGCCGCTGTTCGATGCGATGCTGCAGCACGTGCCGGCGCACGAAGGTGAGCCCGACGCGCCGCTGCAGCTGCAGATCTGCTCGCTGGACTACTCCACCTATGTCGGCCGCATCGGCATCGGCCGCGTCAACCAGGGCACGCTCAAGCCCATGCAAGAAGTGGCCGTCTACAGCGGCCCGGACAGCACGCCGATCAAGGCGCGCGTCAACCAGGTGCTGAAGTTCGAAGGCCTGGAGCGCCAGCAGGCCACCGAAGCCGGCCCCGGCGACATCGTGCTGATCAACGGCATCGAAGGCATCGGCATCGGCGTGACGCTGACCGACATCGACAACCCGCTGCCGCTGCCGATGCTGAACATCGACGAGCCGACGCTGACGATGAACTTCTGCGTCAACAACTCGCCGTTGGCCGGCCGCGAAGGCAAGTTCGTCACCAGCCGCCAGCTGCGCGACCGGCTGGACCGTGAGCTGCAGAGCAACGTCGCGCTGCGCGTCAAGGACACCGACGAAGACGGCATCTTCGAAGTGTCCGGCCGCGGTGAACTGCACCTGACCATCCTCCTCGAGAACATGCGCCGCGAAGGCTACGAGCTGGCCGTCAGCAAGCCGCGCGTTGTGTTCCACGAGGTCAACGGTGAACGCCATGAGCCGATCGAGCTGGTCACCGCCGACGTCGAAGACCAGCACCAGGGCGCACTGATGCAGGCACTGGGCGAACGCAAGGCCGAACTCGTGAACATGGAAACCGACGGCCGCGGCCGCGTGCGCCTGGAATACCGCATTCCGGCGCGGGGCCTGATCGGCTTCTCCAACGAGTTCCTGAACCTGACACGCGGCACCGGCCTGATCAGCAACATCTTCGACGGCTACGAAGCCTTCAAGGGCGAGATCGAAGGCCGCAAGAACGGCGTGCTGATCAGCATGGACGACGGCGAAATCGTCACCTACGCGCTGGGCAAGCTGGACGACCGCGGCCGCATGTTCGTGCGCGCCGGCGACCCGGTGTACGAAGGCATGATCGTCGGCATCCACAGCCGCGACAACGACCTGGTGGTCAATGCCGTGCGCCAGAAGCAGCTGACCAACTTCCGCGTCAGCGGCAAGGAAGACGCGATCAAGATCACGCCGCCGATCGAGCTGTCGCTGGAGTACGCGGTGGAGTTCATCGCCGACGACGAGTTGGTCGAGATCACGCCCAAGAGCATTCGCATCCGCAAGCGCCATCTGAAGGAACACGACCGCAAGCGGGCCCAGCGCGAAGCTGCCTGATCGCGTGTCGGAGCGCATGAGTCATGGCCGCGCCATCGGCCTGATGGTGCTGGTCACGCTGATGTGGAGCATTGCAGGGGTCGTCACGCGGCACCTGGAGTCGGCGCGCAGCTTCGAAGTGACGTTCTGGCGCAGCCTGTTCAATGCGCTGGCCTTGACGCTGGCGCTGGTCGTGATGCGCGGGCCGGCGCTGTGGCAGACCTTGCGCCAGGGCGGCTGGCCGCTGTGGATCTCCGGCCTGTGCTGGACGGTGATGTACACCAACTTCATGGTGGCGATCACGCTGACGACGGTGGCCGCCGTGCTGGTGACGATGTCGATCGCGCCCCTGGTCACCGCGCTGTTCGCGCGCCTCTTCCTGCACCACAAGCTGCCGGCGCGCACCTGGGCCGCCATCGGCGTGGCCGGTATCGGCATCGGCTGGATGTTCGGCCGGCAGGCGGTGGAAGGCGGGGCGTCGCTGACCGGCATCCTCGTCGCGCTGGGCGTGCCGCTGGCCGGCGCGACGAACTGGACCTTGCTGCAGTACATCCAGCAGCGCCAGCGCCGCGACCCGACGCAGACTGAACCCGACATGCTACCGGCCGTGCTGATCGGCGCGGTGTTGTCGGCCGCGATCACGCTGCCGCTGGCCTGGCCGCTCAGCGCATCAACGCACGACCTGTCGCTGCTCGGCCTGCTGGGCGTCGTGCAGCTGGCGATTCCCTGCCTGATCTCGGTGCAGGTCGCCCGTGTGCTGCCGGCGCCCGAGGTGTCGCTGATCGCGCTGCTGGAAGTGATCTTCGGCGTGCTGCTGGCCTGGGTCGGCGCCAATGAAGCGCCGGGGCCTACCGCGCTGGCCGGCGGCTCACTGGTGATCGGTGCCTTGCTCGCCAACGAGGCGCTGGCCCTGCGGCAGCGGCGCAGCGGCTTCGCCTGAACTGGCCGTTTTTTGGGCTGAACTCGCGGTCGACGGCCGCCGGCCGGCGAGCAATTCGTCGATCAGGCGGTCCTTCTCGACCCATTGCTGCTGCATCCAGCGGCCGACGCGCACACGATAGGCCTTGTTGCCGACCGGGTCGCCGCCGAGCACTTCGGCCGGTAGCTCGCGCGTGACGACGCGCACGATCACCGCATCGAGCCGGCCGCACAGCAGGTCCCAGAAGCTGGGCGTGCCCTGCGGGTACACGATGGTGACATCGAGCAGGGCCTCGAACTGTTCGCCCATCGTCGCCAGCGCCATGCCCATGCCGCCGATCTTGGGCTTCAGCAGGTGCTGGTAGGGGCTGCGCTCTGCCACGCGCTTGGCCTGCGTGAAGCGCGTGCCTTCGACGAAGTTGATCACCGTGGTCGGGATGTGCTTGAACTTCTCGCAGGCCTCGCGCGTGGTCTTCAGGTCGCTGCCGCCGCGGCCGTGGCTGCGGCGCATGAACGGAAAGTCCAGCGCCCACCAGGCCAAGCCGATCACCGGCACGAACAGCAACTCGCGCTTCAGGAAGAACTTCAGGAACGGGATGCGCTGGTGGAAGATGCGCTGCAGCACCAGGATGTCGACCCAGGTCTGGTGGTTGCTCGACACCAGGTACCAGCCCTTGGCATGCAGGCCGTCGGTGCCTTGCACGTCCCAGCCCGCTCGGGGCGCCACGCTGGCGATCCAGGCGTTGTTGATCGCCACCCAGCGGGAAGCCAGGCCGTTCAGCAGCCGGTCGCAGGGCCGGCGAACTGCGGCAAACGGCAGCACCAGCTTGAGCAGCGCAGGCGGCACCATGCAGGAGAACACCAGCACCGTGTTGAGGCCCAGGATGAGGCCGGTCAGGCCACCGCGCAGGGCGGCCGGCAGAAGTGCAAGCATGGGGTGGGGCCGGCAGCGCCGGCGGGCAGGAAGGGGGCCGCACATCGCGGGCAGACGCTCGCATTGTCGCCCAGCAAGGAGCGTGCGCAGTCCGGCGCCCTAGGGTGAACCCGGGCCGGCCTCGATGGTCGGCGACCCTAGCATCAAGCCCATGAAACAACTCTCCGGCCTCGATGCAGCATTCCTGTACCTGGAATCGGCCGAGATGCCGATGCATGTCGGTGCGCTCAACATCTACGAGCTGCCCGCCGGTCACAAAGGCAGCTATGTCACGCAACTGCGCAAGCATGTCGCCGAGCGGCTGCCGCTGATCCCGGTGCTGCGGCGGCGCCTGTGGTGGATGCCGCTGAACCTGGCCAATCCGGCCTGGGTCGACGCGGAGCCCGATCTCGGCAAGCACATCGTCTCGGTCAAGCTGCCGAAGAGCGCGAAGTATGGCGATGGTCTGACCGAACTCGAAGCCTTGGTCAGCGAGTTGCATGCCAGGCTGCTCGATCGCAAGCGCCCGCTGTGGAAGCTCTTCGTGCTCGAAGGCCTGGCCCCCACGGCCAGCGGCCACAAGCGCGTGGGCCTGTATTCGCAGTTCCACCATGCCGCGGTGGACGGCCAGGCGGCCGTGGCGCTGGCCCAGGTGCTGCTGGACCTGACGCCGGTGCCGCGGCAGATCGAGGTCAAGCCGAACAAGCGCAGCAAGACCTTGCGCCTGAGCACCGGCCAGATGCTGCGCGGCGCCCTCGCCAGCGAGGTGCTGCAGGTCACCAGCATCATCAAGCAGCTGCCCTCGACGCTGGGCACGCTGGCTGGCGCAGCGGGCGTGGCCTTGTCCAACAGCTCGTTGCTGCGCGGGGCCGGCAAGGGCAGCAGCAACGTGACCCTGGCGCCACGCACGGTGCTGAACCAGTCGGTGACCGCCCAGCGCGCGTTCGCCGGCGTGACGCTGCCACTGGGCGAGCTGAAGACCATTGCCAAGGCCAACGAGGCCACGCTCAACGACGTGGTGCTGCTGCTGTGCGGCACCGCGCTGCGCCGCTACTTCGCCAAGCGCGATGCGCTGCCGCGCAAGTCGCTGATCGCCGCGGTGCCGGTGTCGCTGCGCGAGAAGGGTGACACCACCTCGGACACCCAGGCCTCGATGAGCCTGGTCAGCCTGGGCACGCATATCGCCGATTTCCGCAAGCGCTTCGCCCATGTCAAGGAGGCCACCGCGGCGATGAAGGCGACGATGGGCAAGCTCAAGTCCGTGTTGCCGACCGACTACCCGTCAATCGGTGTGCCCTGGCTGGTGGAGGCCGCCGCCGCGCTGTATGGCAAGGCCAAGGTGGCCGAGCGCATTCCGCAGTTGGCCAATGTGGCGATCAGCAACGTGCCGGGCCCGCCGGTGCCGCTGTACCTGGCCGGCGGCCGCATGATGGTCAACTACCCGACCTCGATCGTCACCCATGGCCTGGGCCTGAACATCACCGTCGAGAGCTACGACAAGCAGATGGACTTCGGCCTCGTCGCCGATGCCGCTGCGATGCCCGATGTGCGCGAACTGGCCGATGGCATCGCACTGGCCTTCGACGACCTGCGCGCGATGCATGCCGAGGACACCGCACCGCCCACGGTGGTCGACACCGGCCGCGCCGTGCTGGGCCAGGCCCGGCGCCGGCTGACCGATGTGGTCACCGATGCGGTGAAGGGCGCCGTCCAGCAGGCCACCGGCAGCGGCATGCGCAACACCGTCGGCAAGGCTGTGGGGGCGGCGGTCGGCAAGGCCATGGGCACGGCTGTCGGCACGGCAGTAGGCTCCGCGGTCAAGACTGCCGGCACTGTCGCGCGTGCGACAGGGGTGGCTAGGGCAAGCGCTCCAATGAAGGCCCGCCGGGCCCGATAAGATTGGCTACGGCCCAGTTGGGGGCCCCTGACAACAATGAGGTAGTGCGCATGGCCCTGAATCGCCGACGCAAGCCCGCCGGCGCCGTGCCCCCGGCTGTCGAAGAACTGCAACCGCCCGGCCCGCTGCAACTGATGCTCGAGGCCCGCGCGCCATGGGAATGCGCGGCGATGCTCGCCGCCATGCCCTGGCTGCGCCAGCTGCCGGTGGGTGATGGCCACCCGGTCATCGTTTTCCCCGGCCTAGGCGCCACCGATTTCACCACCGCCCCATTGCGCGGCTTCCTGTCCGACCGCGGCTACACGGCGTATCCGTGGAAGCAGGGCTTCAACTTCGGCCCGCGCCATGGCGTGCTTGATGCGCTGCGAGACCAGGTGCGGCACGTGGCCGATCGCCATCGCGAGAAGGTCAGCCTGATCGGCTGGAGCCTGGGCGGCGTATACGCGCGTGAAATGGCCAAGGAGATGCCGGACAAGGCCCGCTGCGTGATCACGCTCGGCGCACCGTTCTCCGGTCACCCGCGGGCCACCAATGCCTGGCGCTTCTACCAGATGGTCAGCGGCCAGAACGTCGAGCAGGACCCCGAGTTCATCGCCCAGCTGCGCGTGCCGCCGCCGGTGCCGACGACATCGATCTACAGCAAGACCGACGGCGTGGTGGCCTGGCAGTGCAGCCTGAACGACGGCGAGCCGCACACCGAGAACATCGAGGTCCATGCCAGCCACATCGGCATGGGCATGAACCCGCTGGCTTTGTACGTTATCGCCGACCGGCTGATGCAGGACCCGGCGCGCTGGCAGCGCTTCGACCTGCGCGGCGCGCGGCGCTGGTTCTACAAGACCACCGACCATTCACCCCTTCAGGCGGCAAGCCAGGGCTGACCGATGCGCATCACCGCCAACGGCCTCGAATTCGAGGTGGATGAGCAGGGCCCCGCCGACGGCGAGCCCTTGCTGATGATCATGGGCCTGGGCATGCAGCTGGTGGCCTGGCCTGATGAACTGGTGGCCGACCTCGCGGCCCGCGGCTTCCGCGTGCTCCGCATGGACAACCGCGACATCGGCCTCAGTGCCCACCTGGACCACCTGGGCACCCCCAACCTGCTGCGCGCCAGCCTGCGCCACCTGCTGCGGCTGAAGGTGCGCTCACCCTATGCGCTGGCCGCCATGGCCGAGGACTGCGTCGGCGTGCTCGACCACCTGGGCATCAAGCGTGTGCATGTCTGCGGCGCGTCGATGGGCGGCATGATCGCGCAGCACATCGCCGCCAGCCATCCCGAGCGGGTGAAGAGCCTGACGCTGATCATGACCAGCTCCGGCGCGCGCCACCTGCCGCAGGCCAAGGCCGCGGTGCGCCGTGCGCTGCTGTCGCGTCCCCGCGGCGACGACACCGAATCCCGTGTCGTGCACGCGTTGGGGGTGTGGCGGGTCATCGGCAGTCCCGGCTATCCGCCGGACGCTGCGCGCCAGCGGCGGCGCATCGAAAGCAGCATCCGGCGGGCCTGGCATCCGGCCGGCGTCGCACGGCAACTGGTGGCCATCGTCGCCGACGGCGACCGTTCGTCACTGCTCAAGCAGATCGTCGCACCCACGCGGGTGATCCACGGCAAGGACGACCCGCTGGTGCCGGTGCCCGCCGCGCATGACCTGGTCAAGAAGATCGAGCATGCGGTGGCCGACATCATCCCCGGCATGGGCCATGACCTGCCGGAGCAGCTGTTGCCGCGCGTGGCGGCCGGCATTGCCGAGAACGCGGGGCGGTCGCGCTAGGCGCTAGGCGCTTCTGGCCTGCCCGGCTCGAGGCCTAGCGATGCGGCGCCGCCTCGTGCTCCCATTCACCGAAGGTCAGCGCGACACGGCCGGCGTCGTCCTGGGTGCCGGCTGCAGTGGGGGCGGGGGCCAGCATCGTGGCGCGTGCATCGGCCACGGCCTGCCGAGTCGCCGGCGACATCTCCTTGTTCTGCAGCGCGCTCAGCGTGAAGCGCAGCATCCTGGCGTGGGCCGTGTCGCCTTCACTTTCCAGGCGCTCAGCCAGGTGCGTGGCCTGTTCAACGCAGGTGTTCCGGTCGCCATCCCAGGCGGCGCGCAGCATGTGAATGAACTGGGGGAAGTGCTTCATGGCTGACAGGTCCCTCACGCAAGGTGTTGCTGAATCTTCTGACCGTATCTGACTGTAAATTCGCCGCGGGCTCAAGCGCCGTCGCATCGCCAACGCGTGGCGTTTGTCGCGGAATCGGCCCGCTTGGTCTAATGCGCCCGGGCCTCGTCCCGTGATCCTCCCCCCGCACCCCCCATGCCATCCCTTCGCGAACCCAGGCTGCCCCGGGCCTCCGGCGCTGAGCTTGACTTCGACACCCTGGACGCCCTGCGCCGCCAGCACCCGGCCTGGCGCTTGCTGCTGGCCGATTCGGCACCGCTGGTGGCCAGCTTCCTGCACCGCGTGTTCGTGCTGCCGAACCGGCGCGTGCTGGCCCAGGCCGATCTGGCCGAAGCCCTGGAGGACACGCTCTTTGCCCTGCGCGAGCAGCGCGGCGCCGGCACCTACCCGAAGTCGGCCACCGAATACCTGAACGACTGGGCCGCCAACGACAAGGCCTGGCTGCGCAAGTTCTACCCGCCCGGATCGGACGAGCCGCACTTCGACCTGACGCCCGCCACCGAACGGGCGATTGCCTGGCTCGTCAGCCTCGGGGAGCGACAGTTCGTCGGCACCGAATCGCGGCTGCTCACGCTGTTCGGCCTGCTGCGGCAGATGAACGAGGGCAGCCAGACCGATCCGCAGGCGCGCTTGCACGATCTGCGCCGGCGCCGCGACGAGATCGATGCCGAGATCGCCCGTGTCGAAGCCGGCGATGTGCCGCTGCTCAATGACACCGCGCTGAAGGAACGCTTCGCGCAGTTCGCGGCGCTCGCACGTGAACTGCTGGCCGACTTCCGCGAGGTGGAGCACAACTTTCGCGGCCTGGACCGCCGGGTGCGCGAGCGCATCGCGCTGTGGGACGGCGCCAAGGGTGCGCTGCTGCAGGACATCCTGGGCGAACGCGACCTGATCGCCGAATCCGACCAGGGCCGCAGCTTCCGCGCGTTCTGGGATTTCCTGATGTCCCGCTCGCGCCAGGACGAGCTGACCCAGCTGCTGGACCGCGTGCTGCAGCTGCCGCCGGTGGCCGAACTGCGGCCCGATGCGCGGCTGCGGCGCGTGCACTACGACTGGCTCGAAGCCGGCGAGCATGCGCAGCGCACCGTCGCGCTGCTGTCGCAGCAACTGCGGCGTTTCCTGGACGACCAGGCCTACCTGGAGAACCGCCGCATCATGGACATCCTGCGTGGCATCGAAGCCTCGGCGCTGGCCGTGCGTACCTCACCCCCGTCGGGCGAGTTCATGCACATCGACGAAACCGCGCCCAGCATCGAGCTGCCGCTGGAGCGCCCCTTGCACGCCCCGGCCGTGAAGCTGGCGCTCAGCAGCGCCAAGCTGTCCGCCGGTGACGAAGACATGGACGCGTCGGCGCTGTACTCGCAGTTCATCGTCGACAAGGCGGCTCTGGCCCGGCATGTGCGGCACAGCCTGCAGCAGCGCAACCAGGTCACGCTGGCCGAACTGCTGGAGGCCCGGCCACTCGAACAAGGCCTGGCCGAGCTGGTGGCCTACCTCAGCCTGGCCGGCGAACAGCCCGGCGCGACAATCGACGACACGGTGGAAGACAGCGTGCACTGGCGCACGCGCGATGGCCAGCACAAGAGTGCGCGCCTGCCGCGCGTGATCTTCTCGAAGACATGACGACGCCCCTTGAATCCTCAAGCGCTGCAGCGCCCGAAGGCGCTGCCGACACGGCCGATCTGTCCACGGTCCTGGTGCCGCTGCTCAAGGCCGTGACCTACCGCGCCGATGACGCGGCCCACTGGCATGCGCTGCTGCAACTGCAGGGTCGTGTGCGCGACCACGTTGCCGTGCTCGGCCTGGAGCTGATGCTCGATGAGTCCGAGGGCTATGCCTTCCTGCGCTCACGCGCCGAAACCGATGACGATGCCCCCGCAGCGTCGAAGCGGCCGCGCCTTGTGGCCCGCCGGCCGCTGTCCTTCGCGGTGAGCCTGCTGCTGGCGCTGCTGCGCAAGAAGCTCGCCGAATTCGATGCCGGCGGCGGCGATACGCGGCTGATCCTGTCGCGCGACCAGGTGGTGGAGATGCTGCGCGTGTTCCTGCCCGAAGGCAGCAACGAAACCCGCCTGATCGACCAGGTGGATACCCACCTGAACCGCATTGGCGAGCTCGGCTTCGTGCGCCGGCTGCGCGGCCAGGAGCAGATGATCGAGGTGCAGCGCATCCTGAAGGCCTTTGTCGATGCGCAGTGGCTGGGCGACTTCGATGCCCGCCTGGCAGCCTACCGGGCCCAGCTGGCAGGACCCCGCGATGAAGAATGAATCGCTGGCGCTGGATTTCGCGGCCGATGAAGCGCTGGCCGGCTTTCGCCTGCAGCGCCTGGAAGTCTTCAACTGGGGCACCTTCGATGGCCGGGTCTGGGCCCTGCGCACTGAGGGCCGCAACGCCTTGCTCACCGGCGACATCGGCTCCGGCAAGTCCACGCTGGTGGACGCGGTGACGACGCTGCTGGTGCCGGCCCAGCGCGTGGCCTACAACAAGGCCGCGGGCGCCGATGCGCGCGAGCGCACGTTGCGCTCCTACATGCTCGGCCACTACAAGGCCGAGCGCAACGAGCAGGGTGGCTCGGGCCGGCCGGTGGCGCTGCGCACGCCGAACGACTATTCGGTGATCCTGGCGGTGTTCCACAACGCCGGCTACGACCAGACCGTCACGCTGGCCCAGGTGTTCTGGCTCAAGGACCCGCAAGGCCAGCCGCTGCGGCTGTACGCGGTGGCGGACAAGCGCCTGGGCATTGCCGAGCACTTCGCCGATTTCGGCACCGACATCGCCAAGCTGCGCAAGCGGCTGCGCGCGGCGGGTGTTGGCATCGAAGACAGCTTCCCGCCCTACGGCGCGCTGTTCCGCCGCCACTTCGGCATCAAGAACGACCAGGCGCTGGAGCTGTTCCACCAGACGGTGTCGATGAAATCGGTGGGCAACCTCACCGACTTCGTGCGCAGCCACATGCTCGAGCCCTTCGACGTGGCGCCCCGCGTGGCCGCGCTGATCGCGCACTTCGACGACCTGAACCGCGCCCACGAGGCGGTGTTGAAGGCCAAGCGCCAGGTGCAGCTGCTGCAGCCGCTGGTGGCCGACGGTGAGGCTCACGAGGCGCTGGCCCGGCAGATCGACCAGCTGCGCGCCGCCCGCGAGGCCTTGCAGGCCTACTTCGCTACGCTCAAGGCCGAGCTGCTGGACCGGCGCATCACCCACCTGGCCGAAGAAGGGGCTCGGCACGCCGGCCACATCCAGCGGCTGAACAGCCAGCACGACGAGCAGCAGGCGCAGGAGCGCGAACTGCGCCGCAGCATTGCCGACAGCGGCGGCGACCGCATCGAACGTCTGGCGATCGAGATTGCGCAGGCCGAGCAGGAGAAACAGCGCCGCGCCGACAAGGCCGGTCGCTACGACGAGTTGCGCCGCGCTCTGGGCCTGCTGGCGGTGCACAACGCCGAGGACTTCCTGTCCCACCGGCAGCTGTGCGGCCCGATGCGCGAAGCCGCGGCCGATCGTGAAGCGGCTGTGCAGAACGAGCTCAACGAGCAAGGCGTGGCGTTTGCACAGGGCCGGCAAGAGCACGACGAACTGCGCGCCGAGCTCGCCAGCCTGAAGGCACGCCGCAGCAACATCGACGCGCAGCAGGTCGCGATGCGCAGTGCCTTGTGCGAGGCGCTGCGCCTGCGCGAGGCCGACATGCCCTACGCCGCCGAGCTGATCCAGGTGCGCGACGACGAGCGCGACTGGCAGGGCGCGGCCGAGCGCGTGCTGCGCGGCTTCGGCCTGTCGCTGCTGGTGCCCGATGCGCACTACGCGCTGGTCAGCGAATGGGTCGACCGCACGCACCTCAAGGGCCGGCTGGTCTACTTTCGCATCCGCACCGCGCGCAAGGACGGGCGCGGCGAGATGCCCACGCTGCACCCGGACTCCCTGGTGCGCAAGCTGGTGATCAAGCCCGATACACCGTTCTACGACTGGATGGAACGTGAGCTGGCGCACCGCTTCGACCTGGCCTGCTGCAGCAGCGGCGAGCAGTTCCGGCGCGAGACCCGTGCGATCACGCAGGCCGGGCAGATCAAGGCCCCGGGCGAGCGCCATGAAAAGGATGACCGTCACCGGCTGGACGACCGCAGCCGCTACGTGCTGGGCTGGAGCAACCAGGCCAAGATCGCCGCGCTCGAGTCCAAGTCGCGCCTGCTGGAAGCGCGGCTGGCCGACACCGGCAAGCGCATCGCCGAGCTGCAGCGCGAACAGCAATCGGCCCGCGAGCAACTGCAGGCGCTGAACAAGATCGAGGAGTACCGCGATTTCGCCGAACTGGACTGGCCGGCCAGCGCCACCCACATCGCCCGGCTGGTGCAGGAAAAGCGCGATCTCGAAACCGCGTCGGACCTGCTGCAGGCCCTGGCCGCACAACTGAAGGCGCTGGAAACCGGGCTGGCCGAGACGGCCGCTCGGCTGAAGGCGCGCGAAGCCGAGCAGGCCCGCGACGCACTCAAGCACGAACAGGCGCTGGCCTTGCGTGAACAGACGCAGCGCCTGCTGGACGCACCCGAGGCCTTGGCGCACAGCGCGCAGTTCGAGTTGATCGACGGCTTCCGGAACGAGGCCCTCGGCGAGCACCAGCTCAGCGTCGAGTCCTGCGATCACCGCGAACAGGAGCTGCGCACGTGGCTGCAGACCCGCATCGATGCCGAAGACAAGAAGCTGGCGCGCCTGGGCGAGAAGATCGTGCGGGCCATGGCCGAGTACAAGCAGGCCTTCAAGCTCGACACCCAGGAGGTCGATGCCAGCGTGGCGGCGGGCTTCGAATACCGCACCATGCTGGAGCGCCTGAATGCCGACGACCTGCCGCGCTTCGAGGCGCGCTTCAAGGAGCTGCTCAACGAGAACACCATCCGCGAAGTGGCCAACTTCCAGTCGCAGCTGCACCGCGAGCGCGAGACCATCAAGGAACGCATCGCGCGCATCAATGAATCGCTGACGCAGATCGACTACAACCCCGGCCGCTTCATCGCGCTGGAGGAGCAATCCGCCACCGACGCCGACATCCGCGATTTCCAGGCCGAGCTGCGCGCCTGCACCGAAGGCGCGCTCACCGGCTCGGACGATGCGCAGTACTCCGAAGCCAAGTTCCTGCAGGTCCGCCACATCATCGAACGCTTCCGCGGGCGCGAAGGCTCGGCCGAACTCGACCGGCGCTGGTCGGCCAAGGTGACCGATGTGCGCAACTGGTTCGTCTTTGCCGCCAGCGAGCGCTGGCGCGAAGACGGCAGCGAGCATGAACACTACTCGGACTCGGGCGGCAAGTCCGGCGGGCAGAAGGAGAAGCTGGCCTACACCATTCTGGCTGCCAGCCTGGCCTACCAGTTCGGGCTGGAGTGGGGCGCCGTGCGCTCACGCTCGTTCCGCTTCGTGGTCATCGACGAAGCCTTCGGCCGTGGCTCCGACGAGTCCGCCGAATACGGCCTGAGGCTGTTCCAGCAGCTCAACCTGCAGCTGCTGATCGTCACGCCGCTGCAGAAGATCCACATCATCGAACCCTTCGTCGCCAGCGTGGGCTTCGTGCACAACGAAGACGGCAGCGCCTCGCGGCTGCGCAACCTGAGCATCGAGGAATATCGCGCGCAGCGTGATGCCGCGATGCCGGGTGCCGGGCAGGGGTGAGTTGCATGGTTGACAGGCATGGCTGACTGGACAACGCCGGCCGACTTGCGCGCCCAGCTGCACAAGCGCTGGGAGCGCGGCGAGCTGCTGGCCGACATGGCAGCCGGCACGGTGCCCGACATCGTGGCGCCAGCGGCACTGTTCCCGCTGCGCCTGTCGCTGCGCGGCCCGCAATCCAGCGAGTTGTCGGACCGCTTCGACGACGCACGCCACTGGGCCTCGCAGCTGCAGCAAGGCGCGGGCGCCGGCTATCGGCTGGTGCTGCGTGAATGGCGGCACCGCATCGTCGGCCAGAACAGCCTGCCGGATCAGGCCTGGGTGGACACGCGGGAGGATGCGCTGCGCTGGATCGGCAAGACCCGCGAGGCGCGGATCTTCCAGCGCATGCTGGACGACACGCGGGCCCGCGAACCCGCGCTGCTGCCGTGGCTGGCGCAGCAGCCGATGCGGGCGCTGGCGCTGGCCGACGACTGGCCCCGGCTGCTGGACCTGGTGGCCTGGATCCAGGCCCACCCGCGGCCGGCGGTTTATCTGCGGCAGGTGGACTTGCCGGGCATCCACAGCAAGTTCATCGAAGCGCAGCGCGGCGTGTTGACGGAGTTGCTCGACCGGGTGCTGCCGCCGGAGGCCATCGACGCCGGCGCCACCGGTGCAGCGCAGTTTGCGCGGCGCTACGGCTTTCGCGACAAGCCGCTGCGCCTGCGCTTTCGTTTCCTGGATCCTTGCCATCCCGGCTGGGCACCGGGCGCCGATCAGGACTATGCCGTGCGGCACGAAGCCTTCGCCGCCCTGGACCCTGCCGTGTCCCGGGTGTTCATCACCGAGAACGAGATCAACTTCCTGGCCTTCCCGCCGGCCGCCGACAGCCTGCTGGTCTTCGGCGCCGGCTACGGCTTCGATGCGCTGGCCCAGGCCCGCTGGCTGGCGCGCTGCGAGCTGCACTACTGGGGCGACATCGACACGCACGGTTTCGCCATCCTCGACCAGTTGCGCAGCCATCTCCCGCACGCGCAATCCTTCCTGATGGACAGGCAAACGCTGCTGGCGCACCTGCCGCAATGGACAAGCGAGCCCCAGCCCACGCTGCGTGATCTGCCGCGCCTGAACGACGAAGAGCGCAGGCTGTTCGACGAGCTGCGCTGGCTGCGGCTGCATGACACGCCGGTGCGGCTGGAGCAGGAGCGCATCGGCTTTGCGGCGGTCGAGCAGGCGCTGCACCAAACGCTGGTCCCTCGGCACGCAACGCTCCAGACCCACCGACAATCGAGCCCATGAATCACCTCGACAGCCCCTGGCGCCTGTCTGTTGCGCCCATGATGGAGTGGACCGACCGGCACTGCCGCCACTTCCATCGCCTGATCACCCGCCACACACGCCTGTACACCGAGATGGTGACCACCGGCGCGCTCTTGCATGGCGATGTGCCCAAGCACCTGGACTTCGATGCCGGGGAACACCCGGTGGCCCTGCAGCTCGGCGGCTGCGACCCCACCGAGCTGGCGCGCAGCGCGAAGCTGGCGCAGACCTGGGGCTACGACGAGGTGAACCTCAACTGCGGCTGCCCGAGTGAGCGGGTGCAGCGCGGTGCCTTCGGAGCCTGCCTGATGCGCGAAGCCACGCTGGTGCGGGACGGCATTGCCGCGATGCGCGAAGCGGTGGACCTGCCGGTGACGGTGAAGCACCGCATCGGTGTCGACCGCACCGAGAGCTACGAGTTCGTGCGCGACTTCATCGGCACGGTGGCTGAAGGCGGCTGCAGGGTGTTCATCGTGCATGCCCGCAATGCCTGGCTGCAGGGGCTGAGCCCGAAGGAGAACCGCGACATCCCGCCGCTGCGCTACGAGATCGTGCACCGGCTGAAGCAGGAGTTTCCGCAGTTCACCATCGCGTTGAATGGCGGCATCACGCGCAATGCGCAGATCGCCGAGCAGCTGGCGTCGGTGGACGGCGTGATGGTCGGCCGCGAGGCCTACCACCATCCGAGCCTGATGGCCGGCTGGGATGCGCGCTTCATGCAAGCCGGCACGGCGCCTGCCGACGCGGCCGATGTCGAACCGGACGACGGCTGGCGCGAGGCCATTGAGGCCCGCATGCTGGAGTACATCGCGCGCCAGCAGGCCGAGCACGGCATCCCCTGGGCCCACATCGCGCGCCACATGCTGGGCCTGTGGCATGGCCGGCCCGGCGCGCGGCGCTGGCGCCAGGTGTGGAGCGACCACCGCCTGAAACACACGCCGGTGGCCGAGGTGGCTCGGCTGGCCACGGCTGCGCGTCGCGGCACAATCGCCGCCGACACCCCACGGGATGAAACCGCATGCGCCTGAACGCTGTCTTGCTCACCCCGCTGTCGGCCGACAGGCCCGCGCGCGCGGCCAGGAGCGCCAAGCGCAGGCCGCGCATGCGGCGCGTCAACTGAACGGCCGGCGATGAACGGCGTGATCGGCATCATCGGTGGCTCCGGCCTCTACGACCTGCCGGGCCTGCAGGACACCGGCTGGGTCAGCGTCGACACGCCCTGGGGCGCGCCGTCCGACCAGATCCTGATGGGCCGGCTGCCCACGCCGGGTGGCGACGCGCGGCTGGCCTTCCTGCCGCGCCACGGGCGAGGCCACCGGCTGCCGCCCAGCGACCTGAACTACCGCGCCAACATCGCGGCGCTGAAGAGCCTGGGCGTCACCGATGTGCTGTCGCTCAGCGCGGTGGGTGGCCTGCGGGCCGACTTGGCGCCGGGCAGCTTCGTGGTCGTCGACCAGTTCATCGACCGCAGCTTCGCGCGCGAAAAGTCCTTCTTCGGCAGCGGCCTGGTGGCGCATGTCTCGATGGCCCAGCCGGTGTGCGCGCGCCTGGGCACGCATGTTCACGAGGCCTTGCTGGCGCTGGGCGTGCCCAGCACGCGCGGCGGCACCTACCTGGTGATGGAGGGGCCGCAGTTCTCCACGCTGGCCGAGAGCCGGCTCTACCGCTCGTGGAACTGCGACGTCATCGGCATGACCAATATGCCCGAAGCCAAGCTGGCCCGCGAGGCCGAGCTGTGCTATGCCACCGTCGCGATGGTCACCGACTTCGATTGCTGGCACCCGCAGCATGAGGACGTGACGGTCGAGGCCATCGTCCAGGTGCTGCTGTCCAATGCCGACCAGGCCCGTGCGCTGGTGGCACGCGCCGCGCAGGCCATCAGCGGGGATGGCCATGCACCGGCCTGCGCCTGCCGCCGCGCGCTGGACCATGCGCTGATCACCGCGCCGGCGGCCCGCGATCCGGCGATGGTCGAGAAGCTCAGGTTCATTGCCGGACGGGTGCTGTGAAGGTCGGCGGCGTCGCGCGCCGCACGATCTGGCCGGCCGCCGCGGCGGATGCGGTGTGGGTCATCGACCAGCGGGCGCTGCCGCATCGCTGGACGGAGGCACGGCTGGCCAGTGTCGATGATGTGCGGCAGGCGATCGCGCAGATGTGGGTGCGCGGTGCACCGCTGATCGGCGCCGCCGCCGCCTACGGCATGGCCTTGCAGTGCCGAGTGAACGCTGCGGACGCCGCGTTGCAGGCGGCAAAGCTGCTGCTGGACAGCGCACGGCCGACCGCGGTGAATCTGGCCTGGGCGACGCAGCGCATGCTCGACGGCTTGCGGCCCGTCGCGCTGCCCGATCGCGCCGAACAGGCTTGGCAGCAAGCCGCCGCCATCGCCGAGGAGGACGTCACAGCCAACGCTGCGATCGGCCGCCATGGCCTGGCGATGCTGCAGGCCCTGGCCCGCGCTAAACCCGCCGGGGCCCCGCTGCAGCTGCTGACCCACTGCAATGCCGGCTGGCTGGCCACGGTGGACTGGGGCACGGCGCTGGCGCCGGTCTACCAGGCCCAGGCGGCCGGCCTGGACCTGCATGTGTGGGTCGACGAAACGCGGCCACGCAACCAGGGCGCCAGCCTCACCGCGTGGGAGTTGGGCCAGGCCGGCATCCAGCACACGGTGATTGCCGACAACACCGGCGGCCACCTGATGCAGCGCGGCCAGGTGGACGTGGTGATCGTCGGCGCCGACCGCGTGAGCGCGCGCGGCGATGTCTGCAACAAGATCGGCACCTACCTCAAGGCACTGGCTGCGCGGGACAACGGTGTGCCGTTCTACGTCGCGGTGCCGCGTTCGACCTTCGATGCCAGCGTCGATGACGGGCTGGCCGGCATCCCCATCGAGGCCCGCTCGCCGCGCGAGCTGACCCACATCAGCGGCCTGGATGCGCAGGGCCGGCTCACCGAGGTGCAGCTGACACCGGCCGGCTCGCCGGCCTTGAACCCGGCCTTCGACGTCACGCCGGCGCGGCTGGTCAGCGGGCTGATCACCGAGCGCGGCATCGTGTCCGCCGACGCTCAGGCGATCGCCTATCACCTGAAGTAAGTGGCCTGCAGCGACGTGGCTGTGACCAACTTGGCAGCTGCAGGTAACAGTTGGCAAAGCGACTCCTGCTGGAAGGGGGGCCCCCCTAACATCGCGGTCTTCGCGGCTGCCGAAAACGCTTGACATATGAGATTCCCCCACAAACTGCTGCTCCCCTTGTTGCTGGCCCTGGGCCTGGCTGCCCCGGCCGGAGCAGCCGGCCCGGCGTCTGAATCGGTGCCCCACGTCAACAAGCGCGCGTTCCCGCAGCTCACGCTGCCCGAGCGGCAGGCGGCCGGTCAGCGCGCGATCGACCTGCTGGGGTCACGGCTGCCCGAAGTGGCCGAGTGGTACGGCAAGTCGCCGGACGAGTTCAAGGGCATGTTGCTGAAAGACCGGCGCATGCGCCTGGACCAGCGCGGCCGCGTGTTCTTCGTCGAAGAGCTGGATCAGCCCTTGCCGGCCACATCCGCCCCGGCCGTCAGTACCGGTCTGCTGGACGGCACGCTGGCGCCGCTGGACCAGACCTTTGTGCTGCACAGCAAACCCGGCGCCAAGCGCACGATCTACCTGAACTTCAAGGGCGCCACGCTGACCGGCACCGTCTGGAATTCCGGCAGCAGCATCACCGCAGCGCCCTTCGACCTGGACGGTGTGCCCGGCACCTTTTCCACCACCGAACTGCAGCGCATCCAGTACATCTGGCAGCGCGTGTCCGAGGATTACGCCGCGTTCGATGTCAACGTCACCACCGAAGCGGTGACGCAGGACCTGATCACGCGCAGCGGCTCGTCTGACGACATCTTCGGCACCACCGTGCTGATCACCAGCCGCACCGGCGTCTACAGCTGCAGTTGCGGCGGCGTGGCCTACCTCGGCATCTACGACGACACCAGCGACTTCTACAAACCCGCACTGGTGTTCTACGACGCCCTGGGGGCGGGCAACGAGAAGTACGTGGCCGAGGCCATCTCGCACGAGGCCGGCCACAACATGGGCCTGAGCCACGACGGCAATGCGTCGACCGGCTACTACCAGGGCCACGGCAGCGGTGCCACCGGCTGGGCGCCGATCATGGGCGTGGGCTACTACCAGTCGCTGGTGCAATGGAGCAAGGGCGAGTACAGCGGCGCCAACAACGTGCAGGACGACTATGCGGTGATGCAGAGCAATGGCCTGCCGCTGCGCACTGACGACCATGGCAACACCAGCGCCACCGCCACGGCGCTGCAGGCCAGCAGCAGCGGCGGCGTCAGCACCGCGGTGGCGAACGGGGTGATCGAACGGCCGACCGATGTCGACTACTTTGCCTTCAGCGCCGCCGCCGGCAATGCCACGTTCAGTGTGGGCCCCGCGGCGCGTTCGGCCAACCTCGACGCCGTGCTCACCGTGCGCAACAGTGCCGGCACGGCACTGGCCACCGTCAACCCGGTGGACGCGTTGAACGCCAGCGTGACCGTCGTGCTGCCGGCGGCCGGCACCTACTACTTGTCGGTGCAAGGCACCGGCAAGGGCGACCCGCTGAGCACCGGCTACACCAACTACGGCAGCCTCGGCCAGTACGTGCTCAATGCCAGCTACCTGACCGTCTCGGGCAACCAGGCGCCGGTGGCGGTGATCGTTCCGTCGACGGTGCAGGGCACGGCCCCGCTGGCGGTGTCCTTCGCCAGCACCGGCTCCAGCGATCCGGACGGCAGCCTGGTGGCCTACGACTGGACCTTTGGCGACGGCGGCACCGCCAGCGGTGCGACCAGCACGCACACCTATACCGCGGCCGGCAGCTACAGCGCGCAACTGCGCGTCACCGACAACGGCGGGCTCACGGCCACCAGCAGCGTGACCATCACGGTCGATGCACCGGTGGTGGTGACGGCGATGCGCATTGCCGACATCGGCATGAGCCTCAGCGTCAGCCGCAACGGCAACAACGCCAGCGCCGGCGCGGCGGTCAAGGTGTTGACGGCCAGCGGCGTGGCGGTGTCGGGCGCAACGGTCACCGGCAACTGGAGCGGGCTGGTCTCGCGCACCGGCGTCACCGCCACCACCGACAGCAGTGGTGTCGCGCGGTTCACGTCGCCGGTCTCGCGCGCCAGCAGCGGCAACTTCGTGTTCACAGTGACCAATGCCAGCCGCAGCGGCTACAGCTACGCGCCGCTGACCAACACCGAAACCAGCGATTCGATCGCGCGTTAAGCGCAAGCGGCCACCGGGCGGCGTACGCCGCCCGTCACGTCCTCACCGGGCGCTGCGGCCAGGCGGCCAGCAGCAGCCCGGTGACGGCCAGCGCCAGGGCGCCGAGGTGGCCGGCACCGAAGGGTTCATCGAGGAACAGCACGCCCACCAGCGCGGCGCTCACCGGCAACATCACCGCGAACACGCCGGCCCGCTGGGCCGGCACGCTGACCAGGCCCTTCATCCACAACCAGACCGTGACCACGCTGGCCGCCAGCGAATAGAACACCAGCAAGGACCACAGGCTGGCGGGCACCGCGCTGAAGTCGAAGCGCCAGGCCTGCCAGGCCCCCAGCGGCGTGACCAGCGCCAGCCCCCACAGATTGATCAGTGCGCTGATGCGCTTGGGCGAGACGCTGCCGGTCAGGCGCTTGCCGATCACGACATAGCTCGCCTCGCAGATCACCGCGCCAACCAGCAGCAGCGGCCCCAGCCAGCCGGGCAGGGCGTCGTTCGACGTGCCAGGCGCAGCTATGTGCCCGACACCTTCGGCGCCCGCCGGCCGCAGCAGTGCCAGCAGCGCGATGCCGGCCACCGCGCAGGCGATGCCGGCGCCGACGCGGCGCGTCAGCTTCTCGCCCAGGAACAGCCAGGACATCAGCGCCACGGTGGCCGGCATCGCGGCCATCACCACGCCGGCCGACACCGCCGAGGTCAGCAGCACGCCGAACAGCATGCAGATCGAGAACAGGAAGTTGCCGAGAAAACTCTCCCAGAACAGCAGCCAGCGGTCGTGGCGGGACAGCGGCGCATCGCCGGGGGCGCGGCGTACCCAGTTCCACATCGCCAGCGCGGCGATGCCGAAGCGCAGCCAGGCCAGCAGGAACACCGGCAAGGCCGCGACCAGCAGACGCGACAGGCCGACATAAGTGCCGACCAGCGCCATGCTCAGCGCCAGGCAGCCGTAGGCCAGCAGCGGCGCGGCGTGTCGGGACGCTGGGCTCAGGACGCTGCCGCCTGGGGCCGATCAGAGCGCTGCCGCATCAGAACGCCGCTGTATCAGAACGCCGCCGCATAGCGCTGCAGCTCCCAGTGGCTGACATGGCGCTGGTACTCGATCCATTCCGCCTGCTTCAGCGCGATGAACTGCCCGGTGAGCACCGGGCCCAGCGCTTCGCTGATCACGCTGTCGGCCTGCAGGGCCCGCAGCGCCTCGCCCAGATCCTGCGGCAGCACGCCGATGCCGCGCGACACCACCTCGTGCTCGGGCAGCTCGAACAGATCGTCGTCGCAGGCCGGCGGCAGGCTCAGGCGCCTGTCGATGCCGTCCAGCCCTGCGGCGATCAGGCCCGCGCTGGCCAGGTAGGGGTTCGTGCTGGCATCGGGCAAGCGCCACTCGAAGCGGCTGGCCAGCGTGCGCACCAGCGCGGTCCGGTTGTTCGCGCCGTGGGCGATGTAGGCCGGCGCCCAGCTGGTGCCGGACAAGGACTCGCCGACCACCAGCCGCTTGTAGCTGTTGACCGTGGGCGCCGCCAGCGCACACAGCGCCGGCGCATGCGCCAGCACACCGGCCACGAAGTGCTGGCCCAGCGGCGACAGGCCGGCTTGCGGCAGGGCCGCGCCATCGGGCGTGTGCGGCACGAACAGGTTGACCGCGTTGTCGCCCTGGCCCTTCCACAAGGACACGTGGAAGTGCATGCCGCTGCCCGGCTGCTTGGCAAAGGGCTTGGGCATCATCGAGAACACCATGCCCCGCGCTTCGGCCAGCGCCTGCGCAGCCAGCTTGAACAGCATCAGGTGGTCGGCGCTGGCCACGGCTTCGTCGAATCCGAAGTTCACCTCGTACTGGCCGTGGGCGTCTTCGTGGTCGAGCTGCAGCACGTCCAGCCGGCATTGCTGCAGCGCCTGCTGCAGCGCGTGCAGGAAATCGGCCTGGCGCGGCAGCGACTTCAGGTCGTAGCTGGGCTTGTCGAGCCGGTCGCCGTCGTCGGCCGGCAGCCAGTGCTCGCCGCTGCGCTTGAGCAGGAAGAATTCGGGCTCGATACCGGTGCGCAGGTGCCAGCCGCGTTCGGCCAGCCGCGCGGTGGCGCGACGCAGCACCTGGCGCGGGCAAGCCTCGAAGGGTTCATCCGCGACGTAGCCGTCGCAGACGATGCGGGCATGGCCGGGCAGCCAAGGCAGGGGCTGCGCGGTGCTGGCATAGCCCCGCGCCCAGTATTCGGCACGCGGCCCCGTGCGCGGCAGGCCGGTGCCGGCGATCGACGGGCCGCTGAATCCGGCGCCATCGGTCAGCAGCGCGTCCAGGTGGGCCAGCGGCACGAACTTGCCCTTCGCGACGCCATGGATGTCGGTGAACTGCGCCAGCAGCGTGTGCACGTGGGCGGCGGCCAATCGTTCGCGCAGGTCCTTCATCGCTTCTTCTCCCACGGTCTCCGCAGACCGGGTGTTCCCGAGCGAACACCGCGGATCCGGCGCTGCCGGGCCGCTGGTGTTGCCCCCTGGGGGGAGGCGGCCGGAGGCCGCTTCGGGGGGTTAGTCAATCCGTATCCAGGTCGTCTTCAGTTCGGTGTACTTGTCGAAGGCATGCAGCGACTTGTCTCGTCCGTTGCCGCTTTGCTTGAAGCCGCCGAAGGGCACCGTGATGTCGTCCTCATCGTACTGGTTCACATGCACCGTGCCGGCCCTCAGGCGCCGCGCCACGCGGTGCGCACGGTTGATGTTGTGGCTCCAGACGCTGGCCTGCAGGCCGTAGGCGCTGTCGTTCGCGAGTGTGACCGCTTCTTCCTCGGTCTTGAAGCGGATCACCCCGAGCACCGGGCCGAAGATCTCTTCACGGGCGATCTTCATCGCATTGCTGACGCCGTCGAACACGGTGGCTTCGACGAAGTAGCCGCCGGATTCCGTGCGCACCTGCCGGCCGCCGGCGGCGCACACCGCGCCTTCGCTGCGGCCGGCGGCGATGTAGCCCATCACCGTGCGCAGCTGCGTATCGTCGACCAGGGCGCCCATCACGGTGCTGGGGTCCAGCGGATCGGCCGGCGCGTACTTCGGCGCCTCGGCGACGACGCGCGCGACGAATTCATCGGCCACCCGCTCGTGCACGAACACGCGCGACGGCGCGTTGCAGCTTTCGCCCTGGTTGAAGAACATGCTGCCGGCCACGGTGGTGGCGGCCCGTGCGATGTCGTCGAAATCATCGAACACGACGAAGGCCGACTTGCCGCCAAGTTCGTTGTACACCCGCTTCAGGTTCGATCGACTGGCGTAATCCAGCATGCGGCGGCCCGTGCGGGTGGAGCCGGTGAAGCCGATCGCGTCCACCTGCGGATGCAGCGCCAGCGCCTCGCCGGCCTCGCCGCCGAAGCCGGGCACGACATTGAACACACCCGGCGGCAGGCCCGCCTCCAGCGCCAGTTCGGCCAGGCGCAGCGCCGTGAGCGGGCTTTTTTCGCTGGGCTTGAGCACCACCGAGTTGCCGGTGGCCAGCGCCGGGCCCAGCTTCCAGGCGGCCATGATCATCGGGTAGTTCCAGGGCACGATGGCGCCGATCACGCCCATCGGCTCGCGCGTGATCAGCGCCAGCGCGTTCTTCGGCGTCGGTGCGATCTCGTCGTAGACCTTGTCGATGGCCTCGGCGTACCACTGAATGCAGCGCGCGGTGGAGGGCACGTCGACAGCCAGCGAGTACTGGATCGGCTTGCCCATGTCCAGCGTCTCGAGCAGCGCGAGTTCTTCCCTGGCGCCCAGGATCTTTTCGGCGAAACGCTGCAGGACGCGTTTGCGCGCCGCGGGGGCCATGTCGGCCCAGCGGCCATCGTCGAAGGCTTGGCGGGCGCAGGCCACGGCGGCATCGACGTCGGCGGCGCGGCTCCGGGCCACCGCGCCGAGCGATTTCCCGTTCAGCGGCGACAGGCAGTCGAAGGTCTCACCGCTTTGCGTGTTACGACGCTGGCCATCGATGACCATGCGGCCATCGATCTGTAGCTCTCGGGCACGGGCATGCCAGTCGATTTGTGCTGAGGCCATGGAACTGCTCCTTCGGCAAAGACAAAGAGGGCCGGGCGGTCTGCCACCCGGCCCCGGCGGCCAGTGTTGCCGGCTTAGAAGCTGACGACCACCGAGGTGCCGAAGACCGCATTGCTCTTGCGGTATTCGCCGGTGCGCACGTCCAGGAACACCGGCAGGTTGGCGCGGTCGACCCGGTACTCGGCCTTCAGCACGGTGTTCAGGTTGAACAGGTAGCTGAGGCCGACCGACAAGGCCACGCGGTTGGCGCCCTTGTCGCAGCCATCGACGATGTTGTCGGCAGCGCAGCCGAGCGTCGCATCCGGGCCGAAGCCGTTGCGATCGTCCGCAGCGGTGTAGCCCAGCAGGCCGCCGCCGTTCTTGTTGTTGCGCAGGTAGTCGAGCCGGCTGATGACTTCCCAGCGCGGGATGAACTTGTAGGCGATGAGACCCGAGGCGCCAACCCAGCGTGAATCGCGCAGGCTGCCGTCGGCCCGCGGTGTGATCGATGCAAAGCGCTGCCGGCCGTAGCTGAGCTGGCCCTGCACGGTGAGGTCGCCGCGGATGAAGTAGGCGTCGAACTCGAACAGGTCGACGCGCGAATCGCGTTGCGCCGTGGCGTCGTTGACCAGCACGTCCACGACCTCGCCGGTCTCTTCATTCACCGTCTGTTCGATGTGGCCGGCGTTCTCGCTGAAGTTCGCCGCCTTGCCGTGCACGCCGGCAAAGCCGAAGCCCTGGAACTCGCCGCGCGAGTAGTCCACGCGGTAGGCGAAGGCAGGGGTGCGCTCGTTGGCGTTGCGCTTGCTGGCGTTCATGTTGCCCAGCATCCACTTGTAGATCCACTTGCCGCGCGTGATTTCCATGCCGGCGCCGGTGTAAGCCGTGGGCAGCGTGAAATCGAACAGCAGGTTGTGCGTGATCAGCTTGTTCAGCGTCGGCTGCAGGTATTCGTAGCCCGACCAGTCCGGCACCTGGCCGGCAATGAAGCGCGTCTGCAAATCGCCCAGCGGCACCGACACCGAAGCCTCGTGCACCACCGAGGCATCGCCGATGACCGCGCCGGTGCCGCGGTTGGGCACCAGCGTCAGGCGCCAGCGTGTGCCGCCTTCCATCTCTTTCTGGAAGTCCAGCGAGGCGCTGCCGAAGTAGGAGTTGTCGTAGTTGTAGCCGTCGCTGTCGACCGGGTTCAGGAACTGGAAACCGCCGCGGCGCTGGCGCTGGTTGTACAGGTAGGTCGGATCGGCGTAGCCGCTGATCTTCAGCATCTTCAGGCCCTGCGACTCGATGGCGTCTTCCAGCGCCTCGGTCTTCACCGCGATGCGGTTGAAGTCCTGCACCTGCTGCGGCGTCATGCCCCATTGCGCCTCGGCGGGCTTGGCCGATTTGGCTTCGGCGTCCTTCAGCTTGCGCTCGAGTTCGGTGACGCGGTCGCGCAGCGCACGCAATTCCTTCAGCACCTCGTCATTGCTTTGGGCCTGTGCACCGCTGCCAAGGCTGGCCAGTGCCGCCAGTGTCACCAGGCTGAGCTTGAATCGGGACATCGGTTTCTCCTCTTGTTTCGATGAACTTCAGGTTTGGCCACGCAGGGCGGCATTGATCTCGGCGGCGCGCTTGCGTTCGGCACGCGCGATCCACACGCTGGCGGCGGTGACGCAGACGGCGACGACGACGATGATCACCGTGGCGACGGCGTTCACGCTGGGGCTGACGCCCAGGCGCGCCCTTGAAAAAATGACCAGCGGCATCGTCGTCGAGCCCGGGCCGGACAGGAAGGCCGAGATCACCACGTCGTCCAGCGACAGGGTGAAGGTCAGCAGCCAGGCCGAGGCCAGCGCCTGCAGGATCAGGGGCAGCGTGACCAGCAGGAACACCTGGTGCGGCCGCGCGCCGAGGTCCATCGCCGCTTCTTCCAGTTGCGGGTTCAGGTCGACCAGCCGGGCCTGGATCACCACCGTGGCATAGGCCATGCCCAGCAGCAGGTGGCCGAGCCAGATGGTCGTCAGGCCGCGATCGAACAGCGCCGAGCCTGTCGTGCGCTGCAGCGCCACCAGCATCAGCAGCAGCGACAGGCCGACGATCACTTCGGGCATCACCAACGGCGCCGTGACCATGCCGGAGAACAGCGTGCGGCCGCCGAAGCGCCGGTACTTCACCAGCGTGAACGCGGCCAGCGTGCCCAGCACCACCGAACTGGTGGCGCTGAGGAAGGCGATCTTCAGCGACAGCCACAGGCCGCCGAGAATTTCCTGGTCGGACGCCAGCTTCACGTACCACTGCAAGGTGAAGCCGCCCCACCGGGTGGGCAGAGGCGAGTTGTTGAACGAGTAGACGACCAGCGTGACGATGGGCAGGTACAGGAAGACGAAGCCGCCCAGCAGCCAGGCACGGCCGAAGCGGCGCGCGAAGTTGGCGCCGAACAGCGACCGATCACCGACCATCATCGCCCACGCTCCCGCGCTTCGGCCTGGACCTTGCTGAAGATGGCCAGCGGCACGACGATCAGCAGCACCAGTACCACCGCGACGGTGGAGGCCATCGGCCAGTCGTTGTTGCTGAAGAATTCGTCCCACAGCACGCGGCCGATCATCAGCGTCTGCGGGCCGCCCAGCAGTTCAGGGATGACGAACTCGCCGACGCAGGGAATGAACACCAGCATCGATCCCGCGATGATGCCGGCGCGAGAAAGCGGCACGGTGATCAACCAGAACGCCACCCAGCGCGAAGCGCCCAGGTCGGCCGCGGCCTCGAGCAGCCGCAGGTCCATCTTCGCCAGGTTGGCGTACAGCGGCAGGATCATGAACGGCAGGTAGGTGTAGCTCATGCCGACGACCAGCGAGAACGGCGTATTCATGAACTTGCCGGGCGTGGCGATCATGCCGGCCGCGGCCATCAGCTGGTCGAGCCCCGTGCCGATCAGCAGGCCGGCCACCAGCCCGCCTTCGTCGAGCAGGCCCTTCCAGGCATAGACCCGCAGCAGGAACGAAGTCCAGAAGGGCAGCATCACCAGCATCAGCAGCGCCGGCTGGAGCGTCGGCTTCGCGCGCGCCATGAAGTACGCGAAGGGGTAGCCGATGCCCAGGCACACCACGGTGGCGATGGCTGCGTACTTCAGGCTCGAGACATAGGCCTTGAAGTACAGGTCTTCACTCAGCAGGAAGGGGTAGTTGCCGAACTTGATCACCAGCTTCATCACGCCGTCGGCGAAGCTGACGATGTTCTCCGGCCGCACCGCGCCCATCTCGGACACGCTGTAGTTCAGCACGATCAGGAACGGCGTCAGGAAAAAGATCAGCAACCACAGGTAGGGGATGCCGATGACCGCCGTGCGGCCCCGGAACCAGCGGCGCAAGCTCGCCTGGTTCATTGCGTCAGCACCACGTGCGCGCTCTGCGACCAATGCGCCCAGACCTTGTCACCGGTGTTGATCTCGTCGTCGCGGTGACGCTGGCTGTTGTTGAGGCTGACCTTCAGCCCGGCGCCGCTGGCCAGGCCCAGGTGGTAGACGGTGAAGCTGCCGAAGTAGGACAGGGCCTTCACCGTGCCTTCGGTGCGGTTGTAGGGCTCGGCCGGCGCATCGCGCGACAGCATCATCTTCTCGGGCCGGATCGCCACCGACACCGCCATGCCCGGCGTGCCGGTGATGCCATGGCCGACATAGTGCTGGCAGTCGGCGCAGGCGATCACGCAGTGGTCGGCCTCGTCGACCGACAGCGTGCCGTCCATCAGGTTCACGTTGCCGATGAAGTCGGCCACGAAACGCGTGGCCGGCGTTTCATAGATCTCGTGCGGCGCGCCGACCTGCAGAATGCGGCCTTCGCTCATCACCGCGATGCGCGTGGCCATGGTCATCGCCTCTTCCTGGTCGTGCGTCACCATCACGCAGGTGACGCCGACATCGCGGATGATGTTGACCAGCTCGATCTGCGTTTCCTCGCGCAGCTTCTTGTCCAGCGCGCCCAGCGGCTCGTCCAGCAGCAGCAGCTGCGGCCGCTTGGCCAGGCTGCGCGCCAGCGCCACGCGCTGCTGCTGGCCGCCCGACAGCTGGTGAGGCTTGCGCTTGGCATAAGTGCCCAACTGCACCAGCTTGAGCATGGCCTCGACGCGCTGCGCGATCTGCTCGCGCGGCATGCCTTCCCGCTTCAGGCCGAAAGCGATGTTGTCCCACACCGTCAGGTGCGGGAACAGCGCATAGGACTGGAACATCATGTTGATCGGGCAGGAGTAGGGTTCCATGCCCGCCAGGTCCATCCCGTTGAGCACGATGCGCCCGGCGCTCGGTGTCTCGAAGCCGGCAAGCATGCGCAGCAGCGTGGTCTTGCCGCAGCCTGACGAGCCCAGCAGCGCAAAGATCTCGCCCTTGGCGATGTCCAGGCTGACGTGGTTGACGGCCTTGACGCCGCCGAAGTCCTTGACGACGTCTTCTATCGCCAGGAAGGCCTGGTCCCGCGCTGCCGCCATGGATGCTTCTCCTCCCGAATTCGCCGGTGACGCCGCTGCCGGCGGTATTCAGACGCCGGTCTTGAACGAGGTGTAGATGCGCGTCATCGTGCGCCGGATGTCGTTGGTCACCGCTTCGGGCAAGGCCATCTTCTTCATCTCGGCATCGGGCGGGAACACGGTCGGGTTGTTGGCCACCTCAGGCTTGATGAACTTCTTCGATTCCTTGTTCGGATTCGCGTAGAAGACCTTGTTGGTCAGCGCCGCATGCACCTCCGGGCGCAGGATGTAGTTGATGAACTTGTGCGCGTTGTCCGGGTGCGGCGCATCGATCGGGATCACCATCGTGTCGAAGAACAGCACGCCGCCGGTCTTCGGGATCAGCGCCTGGATGTTCTGCCCGGTCTTGCCGTCGATGGCGCGCTGGCGGGCGATGTTGATGTCGCCCGACCAGCCGAGCGCGACGCAGATCGAGCCGTTGGCCATGTCGTTGATGTAGCCCGACGAACTGAACAGCGTGACGTAGGGCCGCACCTGTTTCAGCAGGTTCGGCACCTGCTGGTAATCGCCCTGGTTGCGACTGAAGGCCGGCTTGCCGAGGTAGTGCAGCGCGGCAGGCACGATGTCCGTTGGTGAGTCGAGGTAGGAGACGCCGCAACTCTTGAGCTTGGCCATGTACTCGGGCTTGAACACCAGGTCCCAGGCGTTGTCGGGCATCGGCAGGCTGCCGAGCGCGGCCTTGACCTTGTCGACATTGATGCCGACGGTGGTGTAGCCCCACAGCCAGTCGACCATGTACTGGTTGCCGGGGTCCAGCTTGGCCAGCGTGGCTTCGATCTCGGGATCGAGGTACTTCAGGTTGGGGATCTTGCTCTTGTCGATCTTGCGCAGCAGCCCGCCGTCGGCCTGCAGCTTGGCCCAGTAGGAGGAGGGCACCACGACGTCGTAGCCGGTCTTGCCGGCCACCAGTTTGGCATGCAGGATTTCGTTGTTGTCGTAGTTGTCGTAGCGGACCTTGATGCCGGTTTCCTTCTCGAAGTTCTTCAGCGTGTCTTCGGCGATGTAGTCGGACCAGTTGTAGACGTTGACGACCTTTTCTTCTTCCTGGGCCTGCGCCGCGCCGAACGCGGCGCTCAGCGCCAGGGTCAGCAGCGTCAGCGATCGGCGAGAGAACACCTTCATGAATCGACCTCCGGTCTTGTAGAGAGAGAAACCATCCAGGACATGCCAGCGAGCGAGTCTATGCACGGCGCGCGACGGGGATCAGCGGGGTAACCCACAGGGCCCGCCCCCCGGCACGCGCATCGCCGCGACGGTCACTGCCACTTTTCGCGTTGGGCATCGGCCAGCGTCAGGTCCAGGCAGCGGCGGATCAGGCCCATCATCTCGTCGATCTGCGCACGGGTGATCACCAGCGGCGGCGCGATGATCATGCGGTTGCCCACCGCACGCATGATCAGCCCGTTGCCGAAGCAATGGCCGCGGCAGACCATGCCGATGCCCACGCTCTCGTCGAAGGGCTTCAGCCCGGCCTTGTCCTTCACCAGCAACAGTGCACCCATCAGTCCGCAGGTTTCGGCGTCACCCACCAGCGGGTGATCGCGCAGCGTTGCAAAGGCTTCAGCAAGATACGGGCCGACATCGTCGTGCACATGCTCGACGAGCTTGAGCTGCTGGATCAGCTTGATATTGGCCAAAGCCACCGCACAGGCAACCGGATGGCCCGAGTAGGTGTAGCCATGCTCGAACTCTCCGCCTTGTTCGATCAGCACCTTGGCGATGCGCTCGCCGACCATCACGCCGCCGAGCGGCACATAGCCGCTGGTCACGCCCTTGGCGAAGGTCATCAGGTCGGGGCGGAAACCCATGGTCTCGCAGCCGAACCAGCGGCCGGTGCGGCCGAAGCCGCAGATCACCTCGTCGCTGACCAGCAGGATGCCGTACTGGTCGCAGATGCGTTGCACCTCGGGCCAGTAGGTGGCGGGCGGGATGATCACGCCACCGGCGCCTTGCACCGGCTCGCCGATGAAGGCCGCGACCTTCTCGGGCCCGACGGCGAGGATCTTGTCTTCGAGCCAACGCGCCGCGATGAGGCCGAACTCATCACGGCTCATGTGCTGCCCGTGTTCGGCCCAATAGGGCTGGTCGATGTGCACGATGTTGGGGATCGGCAAACCGCCTTGCGCATGCATGCCGCTCATGCCGCCGAGCGAGGCGCCGGCCATCGTCGATCCGTGATAGGCGTTGTGGCGGCTGATGATCACCTGCCGCTCCGGCTGGCCCAGGATGTCCCAGTAGCGGCGCACCATGCGCACGACGGTGTCGTTGCCCTCGGAGCCGGAGCCCGAGAAGAACACGTGCTGGAACTGCGGCGGCGTGACCTCGCTCAGCAACTCGGCCAGTTCGATGGCTGGTGGCGTGGCGGTCTGGAAGAAGGCGTTGTAGAAGGGCAGTTCCTTCATCTGTCGCGTGGCCGCGTCAATCAGCGCCTGCTGGCCGTAGCCGACGTTGACGCACCAGAGACCCGACATCGCATCGAGGATGCGCTGGCCTTCGCTGTCCGTCAGGTAGATGTTCTCGGCCTTCGTGATGATGCGCGAGCCCTTCTTCGCCAGCGACTGGAAATCGGTGAAGGGATGCAGGAAATGGGCCGCGTCGGCGGCCTGCCATTGCTGAGTGCTTCGTTGAATGCTCATGATGCTGTGCTCGTGTTCGATCAAACGTGCAGCAGAAGATGCTCACGTTCCCAGGGCGAGATCACCTTCATGAACTCGGCGTGCTCGATCTCCTTGACCTCGGTGTAGACGGTGATGAACTCGGCACCCAACACATCGTGCAGGTCCTTCTCGGCGCGCAGCAGCGACAGGGCTTCGCCCAGGCTGCGCGGCAGTGCGAAGGCGCCGAGGTAGGCGTCGCCCTTGCATTCTGGTGAGGGTTCGATCTTCTTCTTGATGCCGATGTAGCCGCAGGCCATGGTCGCGGCCAGCGCGACATACGGGTTGGCATCGGCGCCGATCACGCGGTTCTCCACGCGGCGCGCCGCCGGTGACGCCAGCGGGGAGCGGATGCCCACCGTGCGGTTGTCGGTGCCCCACTGGATGTTGATCGGCGCCGCGGTGAAGCGGGCCAGCCGGCGGTAGCTGTTGACATAGGGCGCGAACAGCGCCATCGCCGCCGGGATGTATTTCTGCAGCCCGCCGATGAACCAGTAGAACTCCTTGCTGGGCGTGCCGTCTTCGTTGCTGAAGATGTTCTGGCCGGTGTTCACATCGGTCACGCTCTGGTGGATGTGCATCGCGCTGCCGGGTTCACCGGCAATCGGCTTGGCCATGAAGGTGGCGAACATGTCGTGGCGCAGCGCGGCTTCCCGCACCGTGCGCTTGAACAGGAAGACCTCGTCGGCCAGGCCCAGCGGGTGGTCGTGGAAGAAGTTGATCTCCATCTGGCCGGCACCGACCTCGTGGATCAGCGTGTCGACGTTCAGGCCCATCTTTTCGCAGTAGTCGTAGACATCTTCGAACAGCGGGTCGAACTCGTTCACCGCATCGATCGAATAGGCCTGGCGCGAGGTCTCGGCGCGGCCGCTGCGGCCGATCGGCGGTTTCAGCGGCATGTCCGGGTCGGTGTTGCGGGCGACCAGGTAGAACTCCAGCTCGGGCGCGACCACCGGGTTCCAGCCCTCGGCGGCGTACAGGTCGCACACGCGGCGCAACACCGATCGCGGCGCAAACGGCACCAGCTTGTTGTCCTTGTCGTAGCAGTCGTGGATCACCTGTGCCGTCGGGTCCACGGCCCAGGGCACGATGCGCACGGTGCTGGGGTCCGGGCGCAGGTGCATGTCCTTGTCGTTGGGACTGATGACCTCGTAGTACGGGCCTTCTTCGGGGAATTCACCGGTCACGCCCATCGCCACCACGGCTTCGGGCAGCCGCATGCCGCGGTCTTCGGTGAATTTTTCGCGCGGCAGGATCTTGCCGCGGGCGACGCCGGTCAAATCGGGCACCAGGCACTCGATCTCGGTCACGCGGCGTTCGTTGAGCCACTGTTCGAGCTCGCTGAAGTTGAAATTGTCTCGGTTCACCATGGAAAACACCTGATCTCTCTTGAGGTTGGCGACGGCATTTTGGGGAAGCCGCCTGCTCCGCACCACATGAGGCGCTAGGGGATCGGGGTTCGATGGCGGTCGTGGTAGTTGCGGCAGGCGTGACCGAAGGCCTGGAGCATCTGCATCGACACGGGATTGTCTTCGGCCTGCCATTCAGGATGCCATTGCACACAGAGGTTGAAGCCCGCGGCGGCGGTCACCGAGAAGGCTTCGACCAAACCATCGGGTGCACGTGCTTCGACACGCAAGCCCGGTGCCAGGCGGTTCACGGCCTGGCCATGGACCGAGTTCACCTTGAACTGCGCACGATCGACGATGCTGGCCAGCACACCACCGGGCAGGACATTCACCTCATGCACATCGGCGTACTGCACGGCCGCCGGTTGGCCTGCCGGGGCGCGGTGGTCGATGTACGGCTGGACTTCCTGCACCGCCTGGTGCAGCGAGCCACCGAGTGCCACATTGGCCTCCTGCGTGCCGCGGCAGATCGCGAACAGCGGCATGCCGCGGGCCAGCACCTTCGGAATCAGCGGCAAGGTCCAGGCATCACGGGCCGGGTCCAGCGGCAGCGAACTGTCGTGCACGCTTTCATCGAAGTAACGGGGATGCACGTTGGAGGCCGATCCGGTCAGCAGCACGCCGTCGGCCAGGTCGAGCAGGGCGTCCAGCTCTTCGGTCAATGCGCTCGGCACGATCAAGGGCAGGGCGCCGGCCAGGCGCACTGCGTCGACGTATTTCTTGCCGGCGACGTGGAAGGGATGCTCGCCCAGCGGCCGGTTGCAGGCGGGGACCAGCACGATGGGCTTGTTGCTGCTCATGACAATGCGTCTTTCATGCGGTACCAGGCCATGCCGAGCACCAGCGCCGGTGTGCGCAGCATGCGCCCACCAGGAAAGGGTTTGTGGCGGATGCGTGCGAAGGTGTCGAAGCGCGTGGCATCGCCATTCATCGCTTCAGCCACCAGTTGACCGGCCAGGCCCGTGAGCGCCAGGCCGTGGCCCGAGAAGCCTTGCAGATAATAGACCTGAGGTGACGCGGCCAGGCGGCCGAAGTCCGGCGCCCGGTTCATCGAGATGTCGACGAAGCCGCCCCAGGCATGGCTGATGGTCGTGGCGGCCAGTTGCGGAAAGGTCTGCACCAGGCGCTGGCGCATGCTCTCGGCCAGGTTGGCCGGCGTGGTGGTGGAGTAGCTGACGCGGCCGCCGTAGAGCAGGCTGCTGTCGGCCGAGAAACGGAAATAGTCGAGCACGAAGTTGTTGTCGCACACCGCTGACAAGGACGGGATCAGCTGCCGGGCCAGGGCGGGCCCCACCGGTTCGGTGGCGACGATGTAGGTGCCGACCGGCATGATGCGCGATTCGAGTTGAGGCGCGATGCCCTGCAGGTAGACATTGCCCGCCAGCAGCACCTGGCCGGCGATGATGCGGCCGGTGGCGGTGTGCAGGACAGGGCGCGTCGAAGGTGTCAGGCCGATCACCGGCGTGCCTTCGTGGATGCGCACGCCCAAGCCCCCTGCGGCACGCGCCAGGCCCAGCGTGTACTTCAGCGGGTGCAGGTGGCCGGAGCGCGGGTCGTGCACCGCAGCCACGTAGCGCGGGCTGTTGATCCACTGCGGCAGATCGGCCTGCGCGATCGGCGTCATCGGGTAGCTGTAGATGCTGGCCAGGCGCTCGGCACCTTCGAGCAGTTCACGGCCCTTGCGCGCATTGACGGCCACGCCGAGGTAGCCGTCGCGCCAATCGGCATCGATATTGAAGCGCTGGCAGCGGCTGCGGATCAGGTCCAGCGCCTCGATCGACATGCCGAAGATGCGCTTGGCTTCATCGAGCCCCAGCTGCGATTCGATCTCGCCGATGTCGCAGGCCAGGCCATGGATGGCCTGGCCGCCGTTGCGGCCGCTGGCGCCGGCGCCGACTTGCCGGGCCTCCAGCACGCGCACCGAGAAACCGCGCTGGGCGAGTTCGATCGCGGCCGACAGGCCGGCCAGACCACCACCGACGATGGCCACGTCGCAGGACGCATCGCCTTCGAGCGCCGGATACCGCGCCTCCCGTACCGCCGTGTCGGCGTAGTACGAGTGGCGCGTGAGTTCACGATCAGCGCTCAGGAAGGTCATGTGTATGCGCTAGGCAGGGCCCTCGGTGATGGTGGATTGGCCGCGTACGTCTTGCGTCAGGCGGCGATGATGAACCCGGCGCGCCTCAAGCGGCGCGCTGGATCGCGCCGCGCACGGTGTCGATGATCTGGTCGATCTGCTGGCGCTCGATGATCAGCGGCGGCGACAGCGCGAGGGTGTCGCCGGTGGTGCGGATCAGCACGCCCTTCTCGTAGCAGTCGAGGAAGATGTTGAAGGCGCGCTTGGCCGGCTCGCCGGGCAGCGGGCTCAATTCGATGCCACCGACCAGGCCGATGTTGCGAATGTCGATGACGTTCGGTGCATCTTTCAGCGAATGCAGCGCTTCGGCGAAGTAACCCTGCAACTGCTGGGCACGCGTCAGCAGGCCGTCCTCTTCGTAGGTGGCCAGCGTGGCCAGGCCGGCGGCGCAGGCCAGCGGGTGCGACGAGTAGGTGTAGCCGTGCATGAACTCGATCAGGTGCTCGGGCCCGGTCATGAAGGTGTCGTAGATGGCCTGCCTGGCGATCACACCGCCCATCGGCACGCAGCCATTGCTCAGGCCCTTGGCGATGACCATCAGGTCCGGCGTCACGCCGAAGGTCTGCGCCGCAAAGGCGTTGCCGGTGCGGCCGAAGCCGGTGATGACCTCGTCGAAGATCAGCAGGATGCCGTGCTTGTCGCAGATCTCGCGCAGCTTGTTCAGATAGCCCTTGGGCGGGATCAGCACACCGGTGGAGCCGGCGACGGGCTCGACGATGACCGCGGCAATCGTCGACGGGTCGTGCAGCGCGCACAGCTTTTCCAGATCGTCGGCGAACTCGGCGCCATGCTCGGGCTGGCCGACGGTGAAGCTGTTGCGCAGCGGGTCGTGCGTATGGCGGATGTGGTCGACGCCGGACAGCATCGCGCCGAACATCTTGCGGTTGGCGACCATGCCGCCGACCGAGATGCCGCCGAAATTGACGCCGTGGTAGCCGCGCTCACGGCCGATCAGCCGGGTGCGCTGGCCTTCGCCGCGCACGCGGTGGTAGGCCAGCGCCATCTTCAGCGCGGTGTCCACCGATTCGGAGCCGGAGTTGGTGAAGAACACCTTGTTCATGCCGGCCGGCGCCAGCTTGGCGACTTTGTCGGCCAGCTCGAAGGCCTTGGGGTGCGCCATCTGGAACGGCGGCGCGTAGTCCATCTCGGCCGCCTGGGCGCGGATGGCTTCGACGATCTTCGGCCGCGCATGGCCGGCGTTCACGCACCACAGGCCGGCCACGCCATCGAGCACTTGCCTGCCGTCGTCGGTCCAGTAGTGCATGCCGGAGGCCTTCGTGAACAGCCGCGGCGCCTTCTTGAATTGGCGGTTGGCCGTGAACGGCATCCAGTAGGCATCGAGGTTGGGCTGGGTCATGGCGGGCCTTTCGTGAATCCAACAAGTCTAAGCAGCCCGGCGCGCAATGTGCTTGCAAAAACGCAGGGGGTCCACCCTGAGCAACGCCATATCATTCGAAGAATCAAACAAGAAACCGCATTTCATGCGAACAGAAAGCCCAAAGCCGCAACTCGATGCGATTGACCGACAGATCCTGACAGCGCTTCAGGCCGATGGCCGGCTGTCGAATGTGGAACTGGCCGAGCGCGTGCACCTGTCACCTTCGGCCTGCCTGCGCCGCGTCAAGCAACTGGAAGACTCCGGCGTCATCGCGCAGTATGTGGCGCTGCTCAATGCCAAGGCGCTGGGCCAGCATGGCACCTGTTTTTCGATCATCAACCTGCAGACGATGAACGATGGCGTGCTGAAGGCCTTCGAGCAGGCGGTGCGTGACGAGCCCGAGGTGCTCGATTGCTTCTACGTCGCCGGATCGAACGATTACCTGATCCGCTTCAGCTACCGCGACGCCGAGGACCTGGAACGCTTCCACACCCAGGTGTTGATGCGGCTGCCGGGGGTGGAGCGCTCGAATTCGATGCTGGTGCTGCGCACGGTGAAGAAGACGACGGCGCTGCCGCTGTAGCGCGGCGTCCGTATTCCACATGAAGAAATTATGATTTCGCAATACGGAATCATGGACTGCTGCATTGCAGCAAGATTTTTCATGGTGAAGAATCGCTTGCCGCATCATGAGATGACGAACGTAAGTCATTGATATCAATGATGAAAAATATAAGTCTTCTATAAGACATAAGTGTTCCCAAGCGCTTGCGGCCTCGGTAGGCTTGAGCCATCGATTTCCCTGGTTCACAACCTCAACGACGCAAGGAGCTGACATGACCCAACCGACACGCGACCAACAGATTGCCGCCCTCGAAAAAGACTGGGCCGAAAACCCGCGCTGGAAGGGCATCAAGCGCGGCTATAGCGCCGCCGACGTGGTGCGCCTGCGCGGCTCGCTGCCGATCGAATACACGTTGGCCCGCCGCGGTGCCGAGAAGCTGTGGAACTCGATCAACACCGAACCCTTCGTCAACTCGCTGGGCGCACTCACCGGCAACCAGGCCATGCAGCAAGTCAAGGCCGGCCTGAAGGCGATCTACCTGTCTGGCTGGCAAGTGGCCGGCGACGCCAACAGCAATGGCGAGATGTACCCCGACCAGTCGCTGTACTCGGTGGACTCGGTGCCGAAGGTGGTCAAGAAGATCAACAACACCTTTGCCCGCGCCGACCAGATCCAGTGGAGCGAAGGCAAGAACGACATCGACTACTTCCAGCCCATCGTGGCCGATGCCGAAGCCGGTTTCGGCGGCGTGCTGAACGCCTTCGAGCTGATGAAGGCAATGATCGAGGCCGGCGCCGCCGGCGTTCACTTCGAAGACCAGCTGGCCGCCGCCAAGAAGTGCGGCCACATGGGTGGCAAGGTGCTGGTGCCCTCGCGTGAAGCGGTGAGCAAGCTCGTCGCCGCCCGCTTGGCCGCCGACGTGATGGGTGTGCCGACCATCCTGCTGGCCCGCACCGATGCCGAAGCCGCCGATCTGGTGACCAGCGATGTCGACGACAACGACAAGCCCTTCATGACCGGCGAGCGCACCGTCGAAGGCTTCTACCGCACCCGCAACGGCTTCGACCAAGCCGTCAGCCGCGGCCTGGCTTATGCCGAGTACGCCGACCTGATCTGGTGCGAAACCGGCACGCCGGACCTGGCCTTCGCGAAGAAGTTCGCCGACGCCATCCATGCCAAGTTCCCGGGCAAGCTGCTGAGCTACAACTGCTCGCCGTCGTTCAACTGGAAGAAGAACCTCGACGACGCCACCATCGCGAAGTTCCAGCGTGAACTCGGCGCGATGGGCTACAAGTTCCAGTTCATCACGCTGGCCGGCTTCCACAGCCTGAACTACTCGATGTTCGAGCTGGCGCATGGCTACGCCCGCAACAACATGAGCGCCTTCGTCGAGCTGCAGGAGAAGGAATTCGCCGCCGCCGAGAAGGGCTTCACCGCCGTGAAGCACCAGCGCGAAGTGGGCACCGGGTACTTCGACGCGGTGACCACGACGATCGAAGCGCAGGCCTCGACCGCGGCGCTGAAGGGATCGACCGAAGACGAGCAGTTCTTCGAAGCCAAGCACGGCTGATCAGAGAGCCGGTCTGGCAACGGGCCGGCACAAGAGCCGGCTTATGGAAATGGGGGCGATCATTCGCCCCCATTTTTTTGCCTCGTCAGAAGAATTTGTGGGCGAGTTTTGGCTCAGGAAGCTTGCCGAGCACGTGGTACAGAGAGAGCTCGGCGATGCGGAAGGTCCGATAGCCGTATGCTTTTCTCATAGTGACTTTGGCCTTGTTGTTCAGCCCCTCGATGACGCCGCTGGAGAACTGCTTTTTTGCCCGGAAGTAGTTGAGCAGCAACTCGCGGTGGGCACGCACGGTGCGGGCGAACTTCTTCACCGGCTCGATGCGCGAGCGCATTGCCCGGGTGCACCAGGCGTCGAGGAACTTGGCGGCCCAGGCGGGTGAGTCGTAGTCCCAAAACAGCTGGAACTCCTCCTTGAGCAGATAGGCCCGAACGCTTTTGAGGTTGTAGCCGAGCAACTCGCGCAGACTCATGCGCTGGTTGTCCGTCAAGTTCTCGGGCCGCTTGAGCAGGCACCAGCGCTTTTTCTTGAGCACCGGCTCGTATCCTTCGCGAACCATGCGGCGAGCCTCGCTGGCGCGCACCTCGTCGAGTGCCAGGTTGAGCTTGGCCACGACATGGAAGCGGTCCAGGATGTTCAGCGCCTGGGTACAGTGCTTGGCGATGAGCTTCAGGTAGGGCCGCCACATGTCCGAGCAGACGAACTCGATCTTGCCGGCCAGTTCCTGGCCGATGAGGGTGAAGAACTGCTCGAAGCTTTGCTCCGTGCGCTCCTTGCCCACCCACAGCAGCCGGACGCAGTCGGCCTCGATCTGGTAGACCAGCGTCAGGTACTTGTGCCCCCGCCCGACCGCGATCTCGTCCACCCCGATGGCGCGCAGCGGTCCGAGTTGGCGATGCTCGAGCCCCCATTGCACGACATACTCCACCGCCTGGCAGACCTTGTCCCAGGTCGTACCGAAGCTGATGGCGGTTTCGTTCCACGACAGCTTGCGCGCCCAGTGCGCCAGGTACAACATGTAGGCTTTGGTGAGGGTGTGTTTGCCCGTGGCCCAGGGCACCGTCTCGACCTTTACGCCGCATTGCCCGCACTGCACGCGTCTCATCGCATACTCCAGCATCACGGCATAGCCCCAGATCGGGATGAACTCGAACCGCCGCGCAGGCAGCACGTCATATCCGGCAGCGCGCTTGCCGCAGCACGAGCAATGCGGCTTGGAGCCCCGGCGCGGTCGTACCTCCACCAAGATGGTGCTGGTGGCTTCGATCAGTCGCACCGCGGCATAGACGAAGCCGGGAAAGTGGTGGCAGGCATTGAGCAAGCGGGCGAGCAACATGGTCGACTCCGCCGTCAACGCTGACGGCGCGGCGATTCTCACGCCGCATGACGAGCAGCGGCTGCGCCAGGCATGTCCAGACCTGCACAAGTGGCCCGAGATCTGGCACTTCGAGCCGGCGGACATCGTCGTGGGCCAGCAGGTCGTCCAGGCCCTCACTCCGTTCCTGCTCGATCTGCTGGACCAGGGGCTGGCCAAGTCGACCGTGCGCAGGCATCGCGACAATCTCTGGCTGCTCGGAGGCGAGCTGATTCGGCGCCGTTACGAGGATCCCGGCCTGGCCCGACGAAGTGTCCAGGACGCGCTGCAGCAGCTCATCGACGTTGATGGCGGGCCACTCATGTACCCCCGCATCACCGAAGAGGAACAGCGGTCGCTCGATGCTACTTGTCGAAAGCTACATCGGTTCGGGCGGTGAAGCGGGCGGCAGCGGGGGAGGTAGCGGGGAATGGGGGGCTGGGGCGCAGTCCCAGTACAAGCCATCGTCGAACAAGATAGCCAGCGGCAGCGATCTTCGAAGGTCAACACACTACCCCGCGGGATCAAGCCCCCCGCCCTGTAGAGCCGTGGGATGCGCGCCATCATGGCCTTTGGCCTTGTCTGATGAGCGCCACGGCTTGGACGCTCAGGTTGCTGACTAGACGCCCACAAATAGTCCGGAAGAACCCATTTTTTGCCCGGCCCGCCGGGGCCACACACCACGCAGCTGCCGGATCAAGCCCCGCGCTGGCGCCGCAAGACCAACAGCATGAAGGCCGCTGCGGCGACCGCCAGTGCGCCGGCGAATGCCGGCGACGCCAGCGCCTGCAGGGCTTGCCCCAAGTCGTGCAGGGCCCAGGACGGCAGACCCTGGATGAAGGGCAGTACATCGGCGTCGCTGTGGATCGCCAGCTCGCCAGCCGCGCCACCCTGATCGGCGACGATCAGCGCTTGCGAACCGTGTTCGACCAATGTGCGAAGCACCTCCCAGACCATTGGGATGCCATAGACCTTGTCCAGCACCAGGCCGCCGCCACCGATCACGCCAGCGACCAGCGGCACGCCCCAGCGCTTGAGCCAAGCCGAGGCGGCCATCGTGATCAGGATCAACGGCGAGATCCACAGCGTGGCGAGCAGGATGCCGATCGCCACGCGCAGCAGCAGCACCAGCGCGCCGATGAGCAGGCTGCCCCAGGGCAGGCTGAACCAGGCGGCCAGGCCCCAGGCCTTGCCCACCAGCAGCAGCGAGACCAGCAGCCCGCCGGCGGCGCCGAAGGCCAGCGCTGCCCAGGGCAGCAAGAGCAGGTGCGTCAGCAGCGTGGCGCCCAGGCTGGGCACATGGCCAGTGGGCAGCGAGAGCCAGAACTCGATTGAGCGGTCCTGCTGGTCGCGTCGCGCCAGGCCAGGCGCCTGGAATAGCGCGGACAACCAGGCCAGGCCCAGCGTGATCGCGGCCATCGCCGCGATGCTGCCGAAGGCTTGCAGCGCCGCCGAGGGCACATGCTTGACGACGGTGTCGCCGTCGATCTCGATGCTGATGCCGAGATCGGTGAACAGGCCGGCCAGGATCACCAGCACCAGCGGCAGGCCGAGCAGGATCATCCAGCCGCGCTGGTGCTGCATCCATTCACGTTGCAGCAGGGTGTTGAAGCGGTTCATCGGTGCTCTCCTTCAGCCTTGCGTGCGGTTCATCTCGGGCGCCCGCGTCAAGGCGACGAACAGGTCCACCAGGCTGGGCCGCACACGCTGGCCCAGTGCCTGCACGGCCTCCGGTGGCGGCCCGTCGAACAGTGCGGCCGAGCCGCCTTGCACGCGGTAACGCAGCAGGGGGTGGGCGGCGGCCATCGCCTCGGCTTGCGCCGGGTCGTGGCTCAGCGCGACGAAGCGGCGGTCCATCTCTTCGAGGCTGATGGACAGCACCAGCTTGCCTTCGTTGAGCATCATCACGTCGGACAGCAGCGACTCGATCTCCTCGACCTGGTGGGTCGAGATCAGCACGCTGCGCTCGCCGTCGCACCACTCGTCGATCAGCATCTCGTAGAAGGCCTTGCGCGACAGCACGTCCAGGCCCAGCGTCGGTTCGTCGAGGATCATCAGGCGGGCATCGATCGCGGCGATCAGCGCCAGGTGCACCTGCACCACCATGCCCTTGGACAGCGCCTTGACCTTGTCGGTCAAGGCCACGCTGGTGCGCTTGATCAGTGCCCGGGCCCGGTCGGCCGAGAAGCGCGGGTGCAGCCCGCTCATCAAGGTGATCAGCTGTTCGACGCGGGCCCAGCGCGGCAGGATGGCCACGTCGGGGATGTAGCTCAGGCTGTTCAGCAGCTCGACGCGCTGTCGACGCGGGTCCAGGCCCAGCACATTCAGCTGGCCCTCGCCGGGCATCAGCCCGACCAGCGCCTTCATCAGCGAGGTCTTTCCGGCGCCATTGTGTCCTAACAGGCCAACGACGCGGCCTTTGGGGATCGTGAAGCTGACGTCGTCCACCGCCAGCTTGCGGCCGTAACGCAGCGTCAGGCCCTGGGCCCGGATCAAGGGTTCCATCATCATTCCTCCCAGCTCAGTTCGTTGGCGGCAATGTCCAGGCGGCGCAGGCGGATGCGCAATTGCGGCCATTCCTCTTTCAGAAAGCGTTCGCGCTCGACCTGTTTCAGCTTCTGGCGCGCACCAGGCCGCACGAACATGCCCAGGCCACGGCGCGTTTCCACCAGGCCTTCGTCGCCCAGCGCCTGCAGCGCGCGGCTCACGGTGAGCGGATTCAACAGGTAGCGGCTGGCCAGGGTGCGCACGGACGGCATCGGTTCACCTTCCGGCAGGTCGCCGTCCAGCAGGCTGGCGGCGAGTTGGTCGGCCAGTTGCTGGTAGATCGGCTGCTTGTGGTCCCAGGTCTGCATGGGCGGGTCCGGTGTGTTGCTGATGTAGCACACCATAACAAGCCCGACTGGGGCTGGCGCGGCCGATGCGACAGACTGCAGCGCCGGACGACGGATTGCAGCGCCTGCCGATCCAGCCGGCCGGGGCTACAGCGACGCGTCGAGCATCGCGCGGTAATCATCCCGCGTGGCGATGCGCGGGTTGGTCTTGTGGCAGTGGTCGGCCATCGCGCCGTCGATCACGCGCTCGTAGAGATCGCGCGTCACGCCCATCGCGGCCAGGCCGGTGGGCAGGCCGATACGGGCGTTCAGCGCGCGGATCGCCTCGGCCAGTTCCGTACCCTTGGCATCGCATCCGGGCAGGCCGATGGCGTGCGCCATGCGCTGCAGGCGGCGGTCCTTCTGCATCGACTCGGCCGGCGCATTGAACTGCACCACCGCCGGCAGGAACATCGCGTTCAGCGTGCCATGGTGCAGCTTGGGGTTCACGCCGCCCAGGCTGTGGCTCAGCGAATGCACGCAGCCCAGGCCTTTCTGGAAGGCCATCGCGCCCTGCATGCTGGCGCTCATCATGTGCCAGCGGGCCTCGCGGTCCTGGCCGTTGTTCGTCGCGCGCTCGATGTGGGCCCAGCCGCGCTCCAGCCCGTCCAGCGCAATGCCGTCGGCCGGCGGGTTGATGGCCGGCGCCATGAAGGTCTCCAGGCAATGCGCGATCGCATCCATGCCGGTGGCGGCGGTCAGCATCGGCGGCAGGCCCAGCGTCAGCTCGGGGTCGAGGACGGCGGTCTTGGGCATCAGGTGCCAGCTGTGGAAGCCCAGCTTGCGGCCGTCGTCGACAATGACGATGGCGCCGCGCGCCACCTCGCTGCCGGTGCCGGCGGTGGTGGGCACGGCGATCAGCGGCGCCACGGCCTCGGTGATGCGCGGGCTGCCGCCTTCGATCGTCGCGTAGGTCTTCAGCGCGCCGGGATGGGTGGCGAGGATGGCCACGCCCTTGGCCAGGTCGATGCTGGAGCCGCCGCCCACGGCCACCAGGCCATCGCAGCCCTGCGCGCGGTAGACCTCTACGGCGGCGCGCACGGCGGCTTCGGTCGGATTGCTGGGCGTCTGGTCGAACACCGCATGCTCGAGCGCGCCCAGTGCGGCCAGCGCCTTGTCCAGCACACCGGCGGCGCGCACGCCGGGGTCGGTGACGACCAGCGGCTTGTGCATGCCCACGCGTTCGCATTCCTGCGGCAGGCAGGCGACAGCGCCGTGGTCGATTTCGATTTGCGTGAGGTAGAGGATGCGGGCCATGGTGGGGGACTCTGCACAGTGGAGGGGCCAGGCGGCGGGGAGCCACAGTATCCTTGCCAACCCTTCAGACGACCAGTGCTTCGGTGACCACCCAACGCCTGCTGACCCCCGCCATGGCCGGATTGCTGGAACGCATTGGCCGCGCCAAGCGCACGCCGTTCCATGCGCAGGTGCCGGCCGAAGCGCGTGCCGCGTATGCGATGGCCGCCGAGGTGCTGGAGCCACCTCGTGCGCCGCTGGCGCGCGTCGAAGACTTCACCGTGCGTGCGGCCGATGGCGCCGCTCTGCCGGCGCGGCTGTACACCCATCACACCGGCAAGCCGGCCGTGCTGCTGTACCTGCATGGCGGCGGCTTCGTGATCGGCGGCCTGGAAACCCACGACAGCCTGTGCCGCCAACTGGCGCTGCGCAGTGGCGGTGCGGTGGTGGCGCTGGACTACCGGCTGGCGCCCGAGCACCGCTTTCCTAGCGCGGTGGACGATGCCTGGGCGGCGATGCGCTGGCTGGCGGCACATGGCGACACGATGGGGCTCGACACCACCCGCCTCGCCGTCGGCGGCGACAGTGCCGGCGGCACGCTGGCCGCCACCTGCGCGATCCATGCCCGCGACATCGGCCTGCCGCTGGCGATGCAGCTGCTGATCACCCCCGGCACCACGGCGCATGCCGACACCGCGTCGCACAAGCTGTTCGGCAACGGCTTCCTGCTCGAAGCGGCGGATGTGTGCTGGTTCTTCGACCACTACATCCCGCACCATCACCGTCGCGACTGGCGCTTTGCGCCCTTGGAGGCCGATGCGCTGGAAGGCCTGGCGCCCGCGTGCATGATCCTCGCCGAATGCGATCCGCTGGTCGACGAAGGCTTGGCCTATGCCGACCGCCTGCGCATGGCCGGTGTGCCGGTCGACCTGGAGTTGTACCGTGGCATGACGCATGACTTCATCAAGATGGGCCGGGCCTTGAAGGAAGCCGGACAAGCGCAGGAAGCTGCGGGCCACGCACTGAGGAGATACTGGTTTCCATGACGACACGCTCGGACTACCGCTTCACCGAACGCCTGCGCGTGCGCTGGGCCGAGGTGGACATGCAGAAGATCGTCTTCAACGGCCACTACCTGATGTACTTCGACACAGCGGTGGCGGGCTACTGGCGCGCGATGGCCATGCCCTACAGCGACACCATGCACTACCTCGAGGGTGATCTCTACGCGCGCAAGGCCACCGTCGAATACAACGCATCGGCGCGCTACGAGGACCTGCTCGATGTCGGCGTGCGCACCGTGCGCATCGGCACCTCGTCGATGGTGCTGGGCTGCGGCGTGTTCCGTGGCGACGAGTTGCTGGTCAGTGGCGAGCTGGTCTATGTCTTCGCGGACCCTGCGACGCAGACCTCCAGGCCGGTGCCGCAGCAACTGCGCGATGTGCTGCAGGCCTTCGAGGCCGGCAAGCCAATGGTCGAGGTGCGCGTCGGCAGCTGGACCGAGCTCGGCCGGGACGCCGCGCCGATCCGTGCCCGGGTCTTCGTCGAAGAACAGAAGATCCCGGCCGACATGGAATGGGATGCTGGCGATGCCGACTGCGTGCATGCGGTGGCCTACAACCGCTTCGGCGCGCCGCTGGCCACCGGCCGCCTGCTCGAGCACGTGCCCGGCGTCGCGAAGATCGGCCGCATGGCCGTGCTGGCGACGATGCGCGGCAGCCGCGTCGGCCGCGCGGTGTTGGACGCCCTGATGCAGGCCGCGCGTGAACGCGGCTTCCGCGAGGCGCTGCTGCATGCGCAGATGTCGGCTGCGCCGTTCTACGCGCGGGCCGGGTTCACGACACGCGGCCCGGTGTTCGAAGAGGCCGGTATCCCGCACGTCGAGATGGTACGGGCGCTGTGACTCAGGCGAGCGGCTCGAACACTTCCGCGTGTCGCGGACCTTGCAGCGGCAGCGCGAGTGCGGCGAAGTCCGCTTCGATGCGATGCTGCAGCGCCTCGTCGATGCCGAATGGCGCCGCGTAGGTCTCCATCAGCGTGACCTGCTCATCAGGCGCACCTGGGCGGCGCAGCAACTCGGCCCGCAGGCCAGGAACAGTCAGGCTCAAGCCCGCCTGCAGCGCCCGGATCGCTGCAACGGCCTGTGCAAGGTCGCCGGCAGCGACCCGGTAGTAGATGTAGAGCCGGCGACTCAAGCCGTGTCGGCCGGTAGCTCGTAGGGCAGGGCGGCGGGGTGCAGCAGCGGCCCATCGGCCGCACCCAGGTGCCAGCTGCCGCTGCCCAGCGCGGCCAGCTTTACCTCGATCAGCGCGCTGCTGGGGCCGTTCGGCAGGCGCCCGGCGTTGGCGATCTGGCCAGCGGGCTGGGCCGGGTCGGCGCTGTGGAACACCTCCTGGCCCGGCTGCAGTTCGGCCTCGCTGTCGAAGATCATCGCGCGGCGCTTCAGGGTGCCGCGGTATTGGCTGCGCGCCACGATCTCCTGGCCGGGGTAGCAGCCCTTCTGGAAGTTCACGCCGCCCACCAGCTCCAGGTTCACCATCTGCGGCACGAAATGCTCGACGGTGGGCGCCACGATGCGGGCGACGCCGCTGTGCACTTCCAGCCAGCGCCAGGCGTCCGCGTCCAGCGCGGGCAGGGTCGGCGCCGGCGACGAGGCGGGCAGCACCAGCAGGAAGCGCGCCGTGCCCTGGGCATCGGGCAGGCGCAGCACCTGGCCGTCCAGGCTCTTGTTCACCTGCCACGCAGCGGCTGGCGCATCGGCCGCCAGCCAACCCAGCGCGGCATCACCGGCCAGCCCGTACAGCGCCCAGTCGGTGCTGGCATCGTCGAGCTTGCACTTGGCCCGCAGCACGAACATCGACAGGCGCTTCAGCGTGGCGGGCAGCAAGTCAGCGCTGCAGGCCAGCAGGATCTCGTCGGCGCCGTTGCGCCAGGCGATGAAGCTGGCCAGCAGCCGGCCCTTGGCCGAACAGTAGCCGGCCAGCCGGGCCTGGCCCTCGGCGAGGTGTTCGACGTCCTGCGTCAACTGGCTGTGCAGGAAGCTGGCGGCGTCGGCGCCGCGGGCGCGGATCACGCCCCAGTCGGTCAGGCGCAGCGCGCCGGTCAAGCGGGTGGGCAGGCTCATGTGGCCGATTATCATCAAGTCCCATGTTCGATCTTGAAGGGTGGCCATCGGCCACCGCCCGCTGGTCGGCCGCATGAAGCTGCTGCGCCGCCTGCTCATCCTGCTTGTCCTGTGCCTTGCCGCGCTTGCTGCCAGCGCCTGGTGGTGGCTCGACCGCGCCTTGCCCTTGGCCACGCCGACGGTGGAGCTGTCGATCGAAGCCGGCAGCACGCCGCGCGACGTGGCCCAGGCCTGGGTGCAGGCCGGTGTACAGGCACAGCCCTGGCTGCTGTTCCAGTGGTTCCGCTGGTCTGGCCAGGCCCGGCGCATCCGGGCCGGCAGCTATGAACTCGAGCCCGGCATCACGCCGCGCGGCTTGCTGGCGAAGATGGTGCAGGGCGACGAAGCCTTCGAGCGGGTGCGCCTGATCGAAGGCTGGACCTTCCGCCAGTTCCGCGCCGCGCTGGCCAGGGCGCCGCACCTGAAACCGGCCAGCACCGCGCTGGACGACGCGCAGCTGATGCAGCTGCTGGGCCTGCCCGGCGTATCGCCCGAGGGCCGATTTTTTCCCGACACCTACATCTACAGCCGCAATGTCAGCGACGTCACCGTGATGCGCCGCGCGCTGAGCGTGATGCAGCAGCGCGTGGCCGCGGTGTGGGCCGAGCGGGCGCCGAATCTGCCGCTGAAGACCGCCGATGAAGCGCTGGTGCTGGCCTCCATCGTCGAGAAGGAAACCGGCCGCAGCGAAGACCGCGGCCGCATTGCCGCGGTGTTCATCAACCGGCTGCGCGCCGGCATGCCGCTGCAGACCGACCCGACGGTGATCTACGGCCTCGGCGAAGCCTTCGACGGCAACCTGCGCAAGCGCGATCTGCTCGCCGACGGCCCTTACAACACCTACACCCGCGCCGGCCTGCCGCCGACGCCGATCGCGATGCCCGGCCTCGCCGCGTTGCGCGCCACCGTGCAGCCCGACCCCAGCCGTGCGCTGTACTTCGTCGCCCGCGGTGACGGCAGCAGCGTCTTCAGCGAGGACCTCGCGGCGCACAATCGCGCGGTCAACACTTATCAACGAGCAAGCGCCCCGAAGAAGCCATGAGCGGCCGTTTCATCACTCTCGAAGGCATGGACGGTGCCGGCAAGTCCTCGCACATCGCGGCGCTGGCGCATTGGCTGCGCCAGCAGGACGTGGAGGTGGTGCTAACCCGTGAACCGGGCGGCACCCCGCTGGCCGAAGCACTGCGTGAACTTTTCCTGCACCGTGAGATGGACGCGCTCAGCGAAGCGCTGCTGGTCTTCGCCGCTCGGCGCGATCACCTGTGCAAGGTGATCGAGCCGGCACTGGCCCGCGGTGCCGTGGTGGTCTGTGACCGTTTCACCGATGCCACCTTTGCCTACCAGGGCGCCGGCCGCGGTTTCGACCTGACCCAGCTGCAGCAGCTGGAACACTGGGTGCAGCAGGGGCGGCAGCCGGACCTGACGCTGTGGTTCGACCTGCCGGCCTCGGTGGCCGCGCAGCGCCGTGCCGCGGCGCGCGACGCCGACCGATTGGAGCGCGAGACCGAGGCCTTCTTCGAGCGCGTCAGCACCGGTTATGCCGCCCGCTGCGTCGCGGCGCCGCAGCGCTTTGCCCGCATCGATGCCGACCAGCCGCGTGAAGCCGTGTGGCAGCAGGTCGAAGCGGCGTTGGCCGCGCGGCCCTGGTGGTAGCGCGGCATGGCCACCCGCGCGAGTGAACGCAGCGCCGAGCCCATGCGCATCGGCGTCGATGAACAAGGCGGCTTGCCGCTGCCCTGGCTGGGTCCGGCAATGCAGCATGCCCAGGCGCTGGAGCGCTCGCACGCATTGCTGCTGCAGGGCCCGGCCGGGGCCGGCCACCTGGAGTTCGCCGGCCTGCTGGCCCAGGCCTGGTTGTGCGAGGCGCCGGGCCGGGCAGGGCGCGGCGCGATGCCCTGCGGCCGCTGCGCCAGCTGCCACCTGGTGCGCACGCGCAGCCATCCCGACCTGCTGCTGGTGCTGCCCGATGCCTGGCGTGCGCGCCTGGGCTGGCTGGGCGACGACGAGGCCGGCGCCAAGCCCGATGCCAAGCCCAGCCGCGACATCCGTGTCGAGCAGGTGCGCCAGGCCATCGACTGGTCGCACCAGACCAGCGGCCGCGGTCGCGGCAAGCTGATGCTGCTGCACCCGGCCGATGCACTGAACGGCCCGTCGGCCAACGCCTTGCTGAAGACGCTGGAAGAGCCCGCCGCCGGCCTGCGCCTGCTGCTGAGCAGCACCGATCCCGAGCGCCTGCTGCCGACACTGCGCAGCCGCTGCCAGCGCCTGAAGCTCGATTTGCCCGATGACGCCGCCGCCACCGCCTGGTTGCAGGCCCGTGGTCTGGACGAGCCCGCGCCGCTGCTGGCGCTGGCCAGTGGCAGCCCGCTGGAGGCGCTGGCCTGGGGCGAGGAGGGCATCACGCCGGGCTGGCTGGCCGAGCTGCCGCAACGCGTGGCAGCCGGTGATGCATCAGCCTTCAGCGGCCGGCCGCTGCCGCGCGCCATCGACCTGCTGCTGAAGCTGGCGCATGACCTGATGGCCCAGGCAGCAGGCGGTGCACCGCGCTTCTACATCGCCAGCCGCTGGCCGCCGCCGGCCGACATGGCCGGCCTGGTGGCCTGGCAGCGCGCACTGCTGCGCGCCGCGCGGCATGACGAACATCCGTGGAATGCCGCGTTGCTGGTCGAGTCGCTCGTGACACAAGCCACGGTGCTGTGGCCCAAGGCTGCCGCAGGCCGTGCGCCGCGCAACATGCCGCCGCTACACTCGGCCCGATGAGCATCGCGCCCCCCAGTCGCCCCGTCGGCACCGCGGCCGCCGCACCCCCGGCGACACGGCCGAGCGTGATCCAGCTGGTGTTCCGCGAAAAGGGCGCCTTGTACGCCGCCTACATCCCCGTGCTCAACGATGGCGGGCTGTTCGTGCCGACGACGCGTGAGTACCGGCTCGGCGAAGACATCTACCTGCTGCTGTCGCTGCCGGACGACCCGCAGCGCTACCCGGTGGCCGGCAAGGTGTCGTGGATCACACCGGCCAATGCCTCGGGCGGTCGCACGCAGGGCGTCGGCGTGCGTTTCCCGGCCGATGAAAAGACCCGGCTGCTGAAGCTGAAGATCGAAGAGATCCTGGGCACCTCGATCTCTTCCTCGAAGCCGACACAAACGGTTTGACCTGTGTGCCGCGGCCGCCGGGCGGCCAGCGCTTCGCGGTCCCGGCTATGCTCGGCTGATGTACGTCGATTCCCACTGCCACCTGAGCTTCCCCGAACTGCTGGGCCGCATCGATGCGATCCGTGCCGACATGGCCGCGGCCCGCGTCGACCGCGCGCTGGTGATCTGCACCACGCTCGAAGAGTTCGACAGCGTGCACGCGCTGGCCCTGCGCTATGACAACTTCTGGGCCTCAGCCGGTGTGCACCCGGACAACGAAGGCATCGAGGAGCCCACGCTCGAACGCCTGCTAGACCTGGCGCGCCGGCCGCGCGTGGTCGGCATTGGCGAGACCGGGCTGGACTACTACCGCCTGAACGGCCGCAGCATCGCCGACATGGCCTGGCAACGCGAGCGCTTCCGCGTGCACATCCGCGCCGCGCGCGCCACCGGCATGCCGCTGATCATCCACACCCGCAGTGCCTCGGCCGACACGCTGGCCATCCTGCGTGAAGAGCAGGGCGGCACCACCGATGGCGGCCCGGGCGGCGTGTTCCATTGCTTCACCGAAACGGCCGAGGTGGCGCGTGCCGCGCTGGACCTGGGTTTCCATATCTCGTTCTCCGGCATCCTGACCTTCCGCAATGCCGAGGACCTGCGCGAGGTGGCGCGCTTCGTGCCGATGGACCGCTGCCTGATCGAAACCGACAGCCCCTACCTCGCGCCGGTGCCCTACCGCGGCAAGACCAACTCGCCGGCCTACGTGCCGCATGTGGCGGCGCAGATCGCGCAGCTGAAGGGCCTGGCGGTCGAAGCGGTGGCCGAAGCCACCAGTCGCAATTTCGAACAGCTTTTCAAGCTGCCGCCGTTGGAACATGCGGCATGAAACGACGAATCGTCCTGACGCTGGCCGTCTGCCTTTTGGCCCCACCGATGGCCGCCCATGCCGGCGCCTATGAGGACTTCTTCAAGGCCGTGGCCACTGACGACGCCGGTGGCGTGCAGGCCTTGCTGCAGCGCGGTTTCGATCCGAACTCACGCGACGAAAAAGGCCAGGCGGCGCTGTACCTGAGCCTGCGCGACGGTTCGTTCAAGGTGGCGGCGACGCTGCTGCAATCACCGCAGACGCAGGTGGACATAGCCAACGAGGCCGGCGAAACACCGCTGATGATGGCCGCGTTGAAGGGCCATGCAGACTGGGTCCAGCGCCTGGTCGAACGCGGTGCGCGCATTGAGCGCAGCGGCTGGACACCGCTGCATTACGCGGCCACCGGGCCGCAAGCCACCATCGTGGCCTGGCTGCTCGAACGCGGTGCGGCCATCAATGCACGCTCGCCCAACGGCAGCACGCCGCTGATGATGGCCGCGCGCTATGGCAGCGAGGAATCCGCGCAGTTGCTGCTGGGCAAGGGCGCCGATGCCCGCCTGCGCAATGACCGCCAGCTCACGGCCGCGGACTTTGCGCGCCTGGCCGGCCGTGACAAATTGGGCGAACGCCTGGACCAGGCCGCACGCTGAGGGGGATGACCCCGTTGTCAGCGGAAATCTGACACGCTTCATGGCCCGCGTCCGATACAGCATCGACGATGAAACTCCTACAGTGTGAACACACACCAGGAGCTTCGCATGACGACTCTGACCTCCGCCGCCAACCCGTTCGCCTTGTTGCTCGATCCGCAGACGGTGCTGGCCAGCATCGAGCGGTCTGAACGCCTGGTGCGCCTGCACAGCCGCATCTGCCGGCCGCTGGACAAGCCGCTGCTGCCTGCGGGCGGCAAGGCGCAGGCAACAAAGGCCTTCGATCGTGAGATCGACGACGACGTCAGCGACGACCTGAACTGACCCGGGCGATCAACGGGGCGTTTGACCCTGTACTCGGCCCTGTTTCGTCAACACCAGGTGCGTGGCGGCCGGCGTGGCGACATGTTCGCTGCACCGATAGCCGAGCGCTGGAAGGTCGAGGCCGGCGAACAGTGACTCTCCGGCGCCGAGCAAGACCGGGGCCATCGCCAGGTGCATCTGATCCACCAGCCGGGCCTGCAGGTACTGGCGGACCGTGGCGACACCACCGCCCAGCCGCACATCTCGGCCGCCGGCTACCGCGCTGGCGCGTTCCAGTGCCGCGTGAATGCCTTCGGTGACGAAGTGGAAGCTCGTGCCACCGGCCATCGTGATCGAGGCCCTCGGGTGATTCGTCAACACGAACACCGGCACGTGATACGGCGGGTTGTCTCCCCACCAGCCTTGCCAGCGCTCATCCGGCCACGGGCCGCGCACGGGCCCGAACATATTGCGGCCCAGGATCCAGGCGCCGATGTTGTCGAGCCCGTGCTGGGCGAAGTCGTCATCGACACCCACCGAGCCACCCGCGTTGCCGAACATGCGCTGGAAGGTGCGTGTGGCAAGCGCCCATTCATGCAGTGCGACACCGCCCACGCCGAGCGGATCTTGCAGGCTCTGGTGCGGCCCGGCGCCGTAACCGTCGATCGACGACGCAAAGCAATGGACGCGGAGTTGGCTCATGGGCTGCAGCTTCCAGTCGGTTGTGCGCCGTGAGCAAGTTTGGCGATGCTGTGCGCGTAGTAACCTGTTGATTCTAAAAGGAATTGACGGCACCCGCCAGCGGCACGACCGGTTCAGCGCGCTCTGCGCTCGTTCAGCATGCGCACGAGGCGCGAGGTCGAGCTCGCCCCCAGCTTCTGCCGGATGCTGCGCAGCTGGCGGTCGACCGTCGACAGCGATCGGCCGAGCTCCCGTGCCACTTCCTTGTAGCTCAGGACCCTTTGCCACCAGCCCGGCCACGCGCGCTTCCGCAGGGGTCAGCGCCTCATCGCGGGCGGCGCGGGCCGGCTCGGCCGCAGCCCGCGCAGGCCACCTGCGCGGACAACTGTGAAAATGCGCGACAATGTATATTATGTCAAATCAAAGGCATCCAGAGTTCGCCGACGCCAGACGTCGTCGTCCGGCGGTGTAGGCTTGATCTGGTTGCACTTCCTCCCGGTTTTCCAAGATGCCCTTGCTTCCCCCCGACTGCGCCCGCGAAGCCTCGCACCAGCGCTCCATCAGCATCCGCGCCTATGCCCGCACCGACGGCCTGTGGGACATCGAGGGCCACCTGACCGATGCCTGGTCGGAGCCGATCACCAAGGCCGACGGCATGCTGCCGGCTGGAGAGCCGATGCATTCGATGTGGCTGCGCCTGACGGTGGACCGCAGCGCGACCATCGTTGCGGTGCAGGCCGCCACCGATGCCGGCCCGTACGACGCGGCTTGCGGGACGATCGCGCCCGACTACGGCCAACTCGTCGGTGTGCGCGTCGCGCGCGGTTACCGCGACACGATCCGCCGCCTGTTCGGCCGCACGGCTGGTTGCACGCACATGAACGAACTGGCGGGCGTGATGGGCAGCGCGGCGCTCCAGGCGCTGTGGCACGAGTTGAACGAGAACGCCGACGAGAAGCCGTTCAGCATCGACGGCTGCCACGCGCTGAAGTCGTCGGGTCCCCAGGTGATGAGGTACTTCCCGCGCTGGTACCGGCCCGCGACCGAGAACGGCTGACGTGCACTGCCTGGCTCGGCACGGCGGGAGGTCAAAATGAGCACCATGACAGCGGATGAACTCATTGACCTGGCGAAGGCCTTCGGCGCCGGCGCGGGATGCCCCAGGTGTTCCACGCTGGTGTGCAAAGGCTGGGAGTCGCTGCCCGGCGGATTCGACAGGTCGAACCTGCGATGCGTCGGCAGCCTGCGCCATGCCGACGACGACGATGAACCCACGCTCGCCGAACATCACCCCGCGGGCACGCACGGCTGGTCTGCCGACGCGCCGATCGCCCTCGCCTGGTTCCCGTACAACCGCTGCGACGTCTGGCAATGCGTCGGCTGCGCCAGGCCGTTCCTGCGCTACACCGAGTTTGGGGGTTATTACACAGACGAGCGCATCCGCGAAGTGCAGGCCGATCTCGTCGATCGAACGCCGGCGGCCCGCAGCGCTTGAGAGCACTCAACGGGCGATCGACTCGTCCCTCACGCACTCCCTTGCCGCGCCACCGGTTCAAGCAGAAGCTCGATCGCTGTCCGCCAGCACCTGTTCGAAGAAGTCGCACACCTGGGGCAGCACCTGGGCGCCTTCATGCGCCACGTTGGGCACGATGTCGTGCCGGCACGCGATGCCGTGCTGCGCCAGGTTGGCCGCGAGCGTGGCGATGCGCTCGGGGCGCGTGCGCCCGGTGTCGTTGATGCCCGGTGCGTACTGCACGCTGTCTTCGGGATAGTTGATCTCCCAGGTCTCGATGTCGGCCGCCCCGACGACGAGCTGAACACGCACCGCGCGCATCGCCTCGAGGTCGATCTCGCGGCCGAAGCGGGCCTTCAGATCGCGGGTACCGACGGGCCAGTCGCGGCGGTCGTCGAGCAAGGTCACCGACCCCGGCGCACCGATGGCGACCGCCTGCAGCCGCTCGGGATGCAGGTAAAAGAAGCGATGGGCGAAGTGGCCGCCGCCCGAGTAGCCGAACAGCAAGAAGCGGCCGAAGCGCGCGCCGAGCCGCGCACCGGCCTCGTCGACCATGGCGAGCAGGACCTTGTCGTAGCGCACGCCGCCCTCTTCCATCACCTTGAACCCGTGCGCATTGCCGTCGCCCAGCGGGCCGACCGGGAACAAGGGCGCCAGGATCACGCAGCGGCGATAACGCCCGAATGACGCGAAGCGGTCGCGGTAGGCCTCCATCGTGCGGCCCGAGCCGTGCATCGCGACGACCAGCGCATGGCCTGCCGGGTCATCGTCGAAGCTGGGCGGTACGTAGAGGCAGTAGCTGAAGCGCGGGTCGGCGCGGCAGGCGAAGGCGGGCGTCGCGCCGCGTTCGTACATCTGGCGGCGCCGCGCCGCGGGTGCATCGTCTTTCTGGGCCAGCATCGTTTGTCCTCCGACAGGGTTCGGGTGAATGAGGCGGTGGGAGAAGTTCGCGAACTTGTCATCGCGGTCTTGACATCGGCCACCCTATTGGCGGTATTATTGGCGCCAATTTGATGCCACGCATGCCCAGCAAACGAAATATCCCTGCCGCCGACCCACGCGAAGCCGTGGTTCCGGGCGATCCACGCGAAGCCGTGGCACCGAGCGGAACGCGCTCCCAGACCGCGCTGGACGAACTGGTCAACCGCATTGCGCTCGACATCCAGGGCGGCGTGTTCGGCCCCGGCACCTGGCTCAAGCAGGTCGACCTCGAGGCGCGCTACGCCTGCACCCGCATCGACCTGCGCCGCGCGCTCGACCGGCTGGTCGCGAACCGCCTTGTCGAGCACGTGCACAACCGCGGCTACCACGTCTACGAGGCCGACTCGCGCGTCTACGCCGAGCTGCAGGACATCCGCATCGTGCTCGAGCTGCGCGCCGCCGAGTTGATCGAAGAAAGCGCCACGCCCGCCGACGTGCGCGAGCTGCGCCGCCTGGCCAAGCGCTTCGACGAGCTGCTGCTGGACGGCACCGTGTTCGAGCAGTACGAAGCGAACATCGCCTTCCATCGCCGCATGCTCGCGATGTGCAGCAACCACGAACTGGCCGAGATGATCATGGCCATCCGCCGCCGCGGGCCCTCCGCGCCGATCTTCCAGTGGAAGACGCGTGCGCGCATGGAGCAGTCCAGCCGCGAGCACTTCGCGATGGTCGACGCGATCGAGGCCCACCAGCCCGCGCGGCTGCAGAAGCTGCTGCGTGAACACATCCAGCAGACCGAATCCGCCGAGCGCCAATCGCCCTCAGCGCTGCTGCCCACCCGGCTGTCGCGCAAGGCCGGATGAAACCCACAAGACTTCAGCGATGAGCTTCTCGACCGATCCCTTTCCGTTCCTCAGCGTCTCCGGCACGCCCTACGAGCGCGGCCGCCAGCATGGCAGCACGCTCGCCAAACGCGTCAGGCGCAGCGCCGCGCTGTACAACGGCACGCTTGACAAGCTGGGCTTCGGCGGCGAGCGCGGCAACGCGCTGATCCGCAAGTTCGCCGCGCAGATCGAGGCTTTCGGTGCGCACTATGTCGAAGAGATGCGCGGCATTGCTGACGGCGCCGAGCTGCCCTTCGAGCAGGTGGTGATGATCAACGCGCGCACCGAGGTGATCGCCGAGGCGCGCCGCCTGTCCCAAGCCGAAACGCAGGCCGCCGCGGCATTGGCGACCAAGGACGGCTGCACCGGCGCGATCATCCTGCCCGGGCGCAGCAGCGCGGGCCGGCTGATCCACGGCCAGAACTGGGATTGGCGTGCCGAGTGCGCCGAGACCGCCATCGTGCTGCGCGTGCGTCGCGACGACGGGCCCGATTTCGTCACCTTCGTCGAGGCCGGCGGTCTGGCGCGCAACGGCTTCAATGCGGCCGGCATCGCGATCACCGCGAACTACCTGCGCAGCGACCGCGACTACAGCCAGACCGGCGTGCCGCTGGCGCTGATCCGCCGCAAGGTGCTGGAGCAGGAACACTTCGCACTTGCGATTCGCACGGTCGCGGCAACGCCGAAGTCCTGCTCGAACAACATGATGCTGAGCCATGCCGATGGTGTCGCGATCGACTTCGAATGCGCGCCCGACGAGAGCTTTGCGCTATCTCCGAGCCACGGCCTGCTGGTGCATGCGAACCACTTCACCAGTATGGCGGCGCTGTCCAAGCTGCGCGACACCGGCATGGCCGACTCGCCCGACAGCCACTACCGCGACCTGCGCGTGCGCGAAGCACTCGAAGCCGCCGGCACCGCCCTGACGCCGGACGACCTGAAGCACGCGCTGTTCGATGACTTCGGCAAGCCCTACTCGGTCTGCCGCCCGCCGCGCCCCGGCAGCCACGACGACCTGTCGGCCACCGTCGCGATGGTCGTGATGGAGCCGGGCGCCGGCTGGATGGAGGTCGCGCCGCTGCCGGCGCTGAACCGCGTCTTCACGCGCTACAGCCTGACGCACGAACCACAGACGCTGGCCTGAGCGCTGCCCTGTCTTGCACCCCGCATCTTGGAGAGACCGATGAAGCCGAGCTGGATTCCCCGTCGTTCCACCCTCCGCGGCGCTGTCGGCGCCGCTGCGCTCGCCGGTGCGGCGCTGGGCGCCAGCGCACAGACGCTGACCTACGCGATGAACCAGGACATCCGCAGCACCAACCCCGGCGTCAACCGCGACGGCAACACCGATGCGGTGATGCTGCACCTGGTCGAGGGCCTGGTCGGCTATGACGCAAAAGGCGTGGCCGCGCCGATGCTCGCGCGCAGCGTGCAGGCCTCGGCCGACGGCAAGACCTACACCTTCAAGCTGCGCAAGGGCGTGAAGTTCCACAACGGCGCCGAGATGACGTCCGCCGACGTGTTGTGGAGCTGGAACCGCTACATGGATCCGAAGACGCAGTGGCGCTGCACCTCCGAGTTCGACGGCCGCGGCGCGGTCAAGGTCGAGAAGGTCGAGGCGCCGGATGCCGAGACCGTCGTGATGGTGATCGACAAGCCGAGCGCCCTCTTTCTCGCGACGCTGGCCCGCTTCGACTGTGGCGGCACGGCCATCCTGCACAAGGACTCGGTCGGCGCCGACGGCGCCTGGATCAAGCCGGTCGGCACCGGCCCGTTCAAGCTCGACGAATGGCGCCGCGGCGAGGTGGTGATGATGGGCCGCTTCGCCGCCTACCAGCCACTGCCCGGCCCGCCCAACGGCACGGTGGGCGGCAAGCGCCCGCTGGTGCCGACGCTGCGTTTCCTGCATGTGCCCGATGCAGCGACGGTCAAGGCCGGGCTGCTGTCCGGCGCGATCGACATCGCCGACGTCGACGCATCGCAGGTCAAGGAACTGAAGGCTTCGGACAAGTTGGCGATCGTCAGCGCGCCAACGGCGCAGATGCACACCATCATCCTGCAGACCAAGGATCCGCTGCTGCAGAACAAGGCGCTGCGCCAGGCCATCGCTGCCGCGCTCGACACCACGCAGATCGTGCAGGCGGTGTCCGACGGTTTCGGTGTGCCGAACAACTCGATCGTGCCCTCGGCCTCGGCCTACTACACCGCGGTGCAGAAGCAAGGCTTCAAGCACGACCTCGACAAGGCCCGCAAGCTGCTGCGCGAGGCCGGCTACAAGGGCGAGCCCATCAAGATGCTGACCAACAAGCGGCCGATCGTGCCGAGCTTCGAGGTTTCGGTGATCGCACAGGCGATGCTGCAGTCGGTCGGCCTGAACGTGGAGATCGAGAACATCGAGTGGGCCACCCAGCTTGAGCGTTATCAAAAGGGCAACTACCAGCTGCAGTCGTTCAGCTACTCGGCGCGGCTGGACCCGGCGTTGAGCTACGAAGCCATCACCGGCCCCAAGGCCAAGCAGCCGCGCAAGGTCTGGGACAACCCGCAGGCGCAGGCGCTGCTGGACAAGTCGATGGAAGTGACGGTGCCGGCCGAGCGTCAGAAGCTGTTCGACGAGCTGCACAAGATGCAGATCGACGAGGTGCCGATCATCGTGCTCTTCAACAACGTCGACTTCGGCGCCGTCGCCAAGCGCGTCAAGGGCTACGCGCCGTGGTATGCCAGCACGCCGCGCTTGTGGGAAGTTTCAGTCCAGTAGGTCCAGCAAGCCTCACATCCCCACACCATGCTGAGCTTCACCCTCAAGCGCTTGCTGACCGCGCTGCCGACACTGCTGCTGGTGTCGCTGGCGGTCTTCGCACTGGTGCGCGCGGTGCCGGGCGACCCGGCCTCGCTGATGCTCGGCGACATGGCCACCGAGGCCAGCGTCGCCGACCTGCGCGCGCAGATGGGGCTGGATCGGCCCCTTGTCACCCAGTTCGGCCTGTGGATGAGTCGCGTGCTCAGCGGCGATCTGGGCCAGTCGATCCAGTTCGCGGTGCCGGTGCGGCCGCTGCTGCTCGACCGCTTCGCGGTGACCGCGGCGGTGGTGGTCACCGCGGTCGCGATCGCCGCGCTGATCGCGGTGCCCGCCGGCCTGCTGGCTGCGTGGCGGCAGGGCAGCGGCTGGGACCTCGGGGTCGTCGCGACGGCTACCTTGCTGATGTCGGTGCCCAGCTTCTGGATGGGCCTGCTGCTGCTGCTGGTGCTCGGCCTGCAGCTCGGCTGGCTGCCGGTGGTCGGCTATGTGTCGATGGCCAGCGACCTGAAGGCCGGGCTGATCTACCTGGCGATGCCGGTGCTGACGCTGGTGCTGGTCGAGTCCGGCGTGCTGATCCGCATGGCGCGCGCCGCGGCGCTCGAGGTGCTGCGGCTGGACTACGTTGCCCATGCGCGCGCCAAGGGCCTGCCCGAGCCCATCGTGCTGGCCCGCCACGTGCTGCCCAACGCCTTCGCGCCGACCTGGACGCTGATCGGCCTGGTGCTCGGCAACCTGCTCGGCGGCATCGCGGTGGTCGAGACGGTGTTCACGCTGCCGGGGCTGGGCCGGCTGCTGGTCGGTGCGATCTTCGCGCGCGACTACCCGGTCATCCAGGGCTGCATGCTGTTCATCACCTTCGTCTACGTGCTGGTCAACCTCGTCGTCGACCTGCTCTATCCGCTGTTCGACCCGCGCGTGGTGGCCGAATGATGCTCAAACTGCCCGGAGGCCGGCAGCTCAGCCTGGGCGCCGCGATCGGCATCGTGCTGGTCGGCTTCTTCGTCGCCGCGGCGCTGATCGGCAGCGTCTGGACGCCGCACGACCCGCTGAAGATCAACATCCTGCAGCGCATGAAGCCACCCGGCGCTGCCTTCCTGCTGGGCACCGACGAGTTCGGCCGCGACGTGCTGAGCCGGCTGATCGCCGGCGCGCGCAACAGCCTGCTGATCGCGGCGCTGACCGTCGGCGGCGCGGTGAGCGCCGGCGCGCTGCTGGGCCTGCTCGCCGGCTATGCGCGCGGGCACGTCGACCGGCTGTTGATGATGATCAACGATGCGCTGCTGGCCTTCCCCGGCATCCTGCTGGCACTCGGGCTGCTGGCGGTGTTCGGGGCCAACAAGTACGGCATCGTGCTGGCACTGGCGCTGGCCTACATGCCTTCGGTCACGCGGGTGGTGCGCGGCTCGGTGCTGTCGGTGCGCGCGCGCGAGTTCGTCGAGGCCTCGCGCATCCTCGGCAACTCCGAGGCCTACACCGCGTGGCGCCACGTGCTGCCCAACTGCATCGCGCCGCTGACGGTACTGGCCACCTCCATGCTCGGCTGGGTGCTGCTCGCCGAAGGTGCGCTGTCCTTCCTGGGCCTGGGCGTGCCGCCGCCCGAGGCGACCTGGGGCAACATGCTGTCGGCCGCGCGCCCCTTCATCGGCCAGGCGGCGTGGCTGGCGATCTTTCCCGGACTGTGCATATCGCTTGCACTGTTGGGCGTGAACCTGCTGGGCGACGCCCTGCGCGACCGCCTCGACCCGAGGATGCGGCAATGAACAGCGCGAATCATCCACTGCTCAGCGTGCAGGGCCTGACGCTGGCCAGCCGCAGCGCCACAGTGGTCGACGATCTCTCCTTCGACGTACATGCAGGCGAAGTACTCGGCATCGTCGGCGAATCCGGCAGCGGCAAGACCATGGCGGCGCGTGCCGTCATCGGCCTGCTGCCGCAGGCGATCCGGCGCACCGCCGGCCGCATCGGCTTCGAAGGCCAGGACCTCGCGACGATCGCGCCCGGCGCGCTGCGGCGCGTGCGCGGGCGCCGCATCGGCATGGTGTTCCAGGAACCCATGACCTCGCTGAACCCGGCGCTGACGATCGGCCGCCAGCTCGACGAGGGGCTGGCCTACCAGACCTCGATGAACGCGGCCGCGCGCCGCGACCGCATCGTCGCGATGCTCGCGCGCATCGGCCTGCCCGACGGCGCGGCGCGGCTGAACGCCTATCCGCACGAGTTCTCCGGCGGCATGCGCCAGCGCATCATGATCGCCTCGGCGATGCTGATGCAGCCGGCGCTGCTGATCGCCGACGAGCCGACCACCGCGCTCGATGCGGTGATCCAGCGCGAGGTGGCGCAGCTGATGCTCGGGCTGACGCGCGAGCAAGGCGCCGCGGCCATCGTCATCAGCCACGACTTGGCGATGGTGGCCGAGTTCGCGCACCGCGTCGTCGTGATGGAGCGCGGCCGCATCGTCGAGACCGGCAGCAGCGAGGAGATCCTGCTGAACCCGCGCCATGCCTACACCCGCCGCCTGCTCGATGCGCTGCCGCGCCGCGCGCCGGCACGCAGCCTGCCTCACCCGGCAAGCAGCGCGCCGGTGCCGGTCCTCGAAGTGCGCGACCTGGTCGTCGACTTCCCCGGCCGCGGCGGCCTGTTCTCGCGCAAGAGCGCCCCCAAGCAGGCCGTGCGCGGCGTTTCGCTGCAGGTGATGCCGGGCGAGACGGTGGCGCTGGTCGGCGCCAGCGGATCGGGCAAGACCACCGTCGGCCGCGCCATCGTCGGCCTGCTCACGCCCAGCAGTGGCGATGTGCTGTTCCAGGGCAAGCCGATCGCCGGCCTGGACGCGTCCGCGCGCCAGGCCTGGCGCTTCGGCTGCCAGATGGTGTTCCAGGACCCCTACGGCTCGCTGGACCCGCGCATGCGCGTCGCCGATCTGGTGGCCGAGGCGCTGCGCGCCCTGCCCTCGCTGGACGCCGGTGCGCGTGCTTCGCGCGTGAGGCAGACGCTGCTCGAGGTCGGCCTCGATCCCTCGTTCGGCGATCGTTTTCCGCACGAGTTGTCGGGCGGCCAGCGTCAGCGTGTCGCGATCGCCCGGGCCATCGTGCGCAAGCCGGCCTTCGTCGTCGCCGACGAGCCGGTGTCGGCGCTGGACATGACGGTGCAGAAGCAGATCCTGTCGCTGATCCGTGCGCTGCAGGACAAACACGGCTTTGCCTGCCTGTTCGTCTCGCATGACCTGGGCGCCGTCGAGCAGGTGGCCGACCGCGTGCTGGTGATGGATGACGGCCGCATCGTCGAGCACGGGCTGCGCGACGCGGTGTTCGACGGCGCGCGCCACCCGGTCACGCGCCGGCTGCTCGGCGCGATGCCGGCGCTGCAGCCCGAAGGCAGCGGCTTTCGCCTGCTGCGGCGGCAGTTCGCCGAGGCCTAGGCCCGCGCGCGCCGGCGAGCTAGCGCCTTCCGTGTGCGGCCACGTTCATGCCGCCTGCCAGCCGAGGTTCGCGCGCGCGAACATCTGGCGCAGGCTGCCGCTGGCCGCCAGCGCGTTGACCGCACGCTGCAGGGCCTGCGCCAGTTCGGTGGCATCGCGGCGTACCGCCATGCCCACGGCCCAGCCGTCGCGCGGCGCCCGCGGCACCGGCAGCGGCTCGATGGCAAAACGCGCATCGCCGCGCAGCACCGACTCCAGCTCCGAGGCCAGGCCGGCGGCCACTGGCGTTTCGCCGCGCAGCAAGGCCTGTGCGGCCTCGGCGCCGTCTCTCCAGCGCGTGGTCAGCCGCTGCCGGTAGGCGCCGCTGTCGGCGCCGATCAGCAGCCAGCCGGCGAGCGACTGGCCCGGCACTGCCACCTGCAGTTCGGCCAGCGGTGCCAGCGTGTCGAGCCGCGGCACCTGCTCGAGCCGGCGCGCGATGGCCACCCGCTCACGGCAGTACGGCGCGAAGATGCTCACCTGCGGGTTGCCTTCCATCAGCGGCCGGTCCACCGGCACGTGCAGCAGCACATCGGCCGGGCCGTAGCCGAGGTAATGGCCACGCCAGACCATGTTGCGCAGGTCGTCGTTCATGCTGTCGTCGGCATGGAAGGGCAGCAGCGCGGCCTTGACGCCGAGCGCCGCGGCCAGCGCATGCGCCAGCTCCACGTCGATGCCCCGGCCATCGACATGGAACGGCGGCATGGCGTGGTACAGGCCGACCTTCAGCACGCCGCGCTCTTGCACCCGCTCCAGCGGTGTTGCGGACAGGGCCCGCGGTGCGGCGCCCGCGGCCACCAGGGCGCCGATGCGGCCCAGCCACGCGCGGCGATGGACGGCCGGCGTGCTCATTTCTGCGCCGCCTGCAGCGGCTTGTCGCGCCGCGTTTCCAGGTAGGCCTTGATGGCCCACACGGCCTCCTGGTTCATCACGCCTTCGAACGGCGGCATGTAGACCGCGCCGTTGCGCGTGCGGCCGCGCCGCACGGTGGTGGCGTAGTAGTCGTCGATCTCGGTGATGCAGGCCGTGCGGCGCGCGCCCTCCTTCAGCGAGGCGCATTCATCGTCGAGCTTGCGCAGGTCCGGCGCAATGCCGCCGGAGATCGCCTCCAGGCCGTGGCAGCGCGCGCAGTTCTGGTTGTAGGCCGAGCTGCCGATGCGCACCGCCACCTCGTTGCCGCGAAACGGGTTCTCCCCACGCCAGGTCTCGCCGAGCTTGGGCAGCGCCGCGGTGTCGACGGCCTGCGGCGTCACGTCGCCGTGCGACCACGCGGCGGCGCTCAGCACCAGCGCGGCCAGCGCCGTGCCAGCCCGGGCGGCCCACGCCGCGGTGGTCCGTCGCGAGCGGTGGTGTGGGCCGGGGTGCGGGCCGTTGTGCGGATGATCGCGGGTCGAGGAAAGGCTGGTGCGCGGCATGTCAGGTCTCCGTCAAGCTGTGGGTGGACGATGTGTTGCAACCGCAAAGCCCGTGCCACGCGCTGGTGCTGCAAGCCGGTACACAAATCGCGTGGCACAGTCCGCAGTTGCGCCAGATCAACGCAGCAGGACAAGACCCAGGCACCCTTGACCGGTCCGCCCCGCTGCACACCGGCACAGGGTTTCGACGGAGACAACCTGCCGCGGCAGGAGAACAGGAAGGGCCTCGATGCCTCCAAGCCAAGCTGCGGTGGTGATGCCCACCAAGACCGCGACCCCGCCTGCGGCGCTGCCCGTCGCGCAGCACCCGGCGCGCGTCGAACTGATCGAGCAGTCGCACCTGCGCTGCGCCGCGCTCGGGCTGACGCGTGTCGAGCGCCCCGACTTCGAACCGCTGATGCGCAGCGACCTGAGCGTCGCGCGTGAACGCAACCAGCGTCTGTTCGCGCATGCCGCGCCGGTGATGGAGATGCTGTTCGAGCAGATCGTCAACACCGACAGCATGATCCTGCTGACCGATGCCCAGGGCACCATCCTGCATTCGGTCGGCGACCTGGACTTCCTGCAGCGGGCCGGCAAGGTGGCGCTGGCGCCCGGCGTCAACTGGGCCGAACAGTCCAAGGGCACCAATGCCATCGGCACCGCGCTGTTCGAGGAGTCGCCGACGCTTGTGCACGGCAGCGAGCACTTCATCCATGCCAACAGCTTCCTGACCTGTTCGGCCGCGCCGATCTTCGACCCGCGCGGCAACATGCTGGGCGTGCTGGATGTCACCGGCGACCAGCATTCGTACCACCAGCACACCATGGGGCTGGTGCGCATGTCGGCACGCATGATCGAAAACCACTGGCTGTCCGACGACTGCGGCAACCGGCTGCGGCTGCACTTTCACAGCCGCGTGGAATTCATCGGCACGCTGCTCGAAGGCATCGTCGTCATCGGTGCCGACGGCAAGATCCTGGGCGGCAACCGCAGCGCGCTGGATCAGCTCGACATCAGCAGCGCCGCGCTGCGCATGCACAGCCTGAGCAGCCTGTTCGGCACCACGGCCGCGGCGGTGTTCGACCATTTCCGCGCGCCGCTGCAGGTGCCGATGCCATTGAGCCTGCCCAACGGGCGGCGCTTCCACGTCAACGCCCGCTTCAACGGCCCGCCACGGGCGATGGTGATCGGCTTCGATGCCGACGAATCGGGCAAGGCCGAGCCGGCTGCCGCCACGGCGCCGCTGCAGCCGGGCCGGCTGCCCGACCCGTCCGCCGCGGCGGGAAACGCCGCGGGCCGGCTGTCGGGCCTGCACTACCTGAAGACCGGCGATGCGCAGATCGAGACCACCGTGCACAAGGTGCAGCGCGTGCTCAACCGCGACATTCCGCTGCTGATCCTGGGCGAAACCGGCACCGGCAAGGAACTGCTCGCGCGTGCGGTGCACCAGGACTCGAACCGCGTCCGGCAGGCCTTCGTCGCCGTCAACTGCGCGTCGATTCCGGAATCGCTGATCGAGGCCGAGCTGTTCGGCTACGAGGACGGCGCCTTCACCGGTGCCCGCCGCAAGGGCGCGCCCGGCCGCATCGTGCAGGCCAACGGCGGCACGCTGTTCCTCGACGAGATCGGCGACATGCCGCTGTCGCTGCAGGCGCGGCTGCTGCGCGTGCTGCAGGAACGCTGCGTGATGCCGCTGGGCAGCCAGAAATCGATTCCCGTCGACATCGCGGTGATCGGTGCAACCCACCGCAACCTGCGCGAGATGATCGAAGCCGGCAGCTTCCGCGAGGACCTGTACTACCGCCTGAATGGCCTGGTGGTGCGCCTGCCGGCGCTGCGCCAGCGCAGCGATCTGCGGCTGGTGGCGCAGCGCATCCTGCTGGCCGAATGCCCGCAGGCCACGCCGGGCATCAGCCCGGCGGTGATGGCGATGTTCGAGCGCTACGCCTGGCCCGGCAACATCCGCCAGCTCGCCAATGTCTTGCGCACGGCCGCGGTGATGGCGGCAGGCGAGGCGCAGATCACCGAGCAGCATTTGTCCGACGACTTCCTGGAAGACGTGCGCCGCGTGCCCGCGGCCGGCGTGCGCGTGGCGGCGCCGGCGGCAGATCCTGCGCCCGAGGCGGCCGCGCCGGTGGTCGCTGATCAGCCCGTGCCGCCGCTTGTCGCCGCGCCACCCGCCGCCTCACCGCCGGCCCCACCGGTCACGCCGGCGCCGGCCGCTGCCGCCCGCACGCTGGGCGAAGCCGAAATCGAGATGATCCGCCAGGTGCTGGCCGCCGCCAACGGCAACATCTCGGTCGCCTCCAAGCGCCTGGGCATCAGCCGCAACACGATCTATCGCAAGCTGCGCTGGGGCCAGGGCGGCTGAGAGGCCGCGAGCGCGCGCCGGGCGGAGAATCGGCGCTCTTCAACCCGACCGGCGCCCCAATGACCGAGATCCGCCGCAGCGTTGCCGACAAGCGGCGCGCCTTTCACCAGTTGCACCAGGCCGGATGCTTTGCCATTCCCAATCCCTGGGACATCGGCAGCGCCCGCTTTCTTCAAAACCTGGGTTTCAAGGCACTGGCGACCACCAGCTCCGGATTCGCCTGGTCGCAGGGGCGACCTGATGTGCCCGGTTCACGTGACGCCGCCCTCGCCCACTTGCGCGAGATGGTCGCGGCCAGCGATCTGCCGCTGAATGCCGATTTCGAGAATGGCTACGCACGCGACGCAGCGGGCGTGGCGGAGAGTGTGCGCCTCGCGGTCGAGACCGGTGTGGCCGGCCTGTCGATCGAAGACTCGACCGGCGATGCGGCGACGCCGCTCTATCCGATCGACACCGCCGTGGAGCGGATGCGCGCGGCACGCCAAGCCATCGACAAGGCGGGCGGCGATACGCTGCTGGTCGGCCGCGCCGAATGCTTTTTCGTCGGCAGGCCGGATATTGACGAGACGATCGCCAGACTCCGGGCCTACGCCCAGGCGGGCGCGGACTGCCTGTACGCGCCCGGCATCCGGACGCGCGAGCACATCGCCGCCGTGGTGGCAGCCGTCGCACCGAAGCCGCTGAACCTGCTCATCGGCTCGGCGAGCGAGCTGACGATGGCGGACGTCGCCTCGCTCGGCGTGCGCCGGGTCAGTGTCGGCGGTGCGCTGGCGCGAACCGCCTGGGGCGGGTTCATGCGTGCGGCGAGATTGATCGCGGAAGAAGGCAAGTTCGATGGCCTCGCGAATGCCGCTTCCGGCGCCGAACTCGATGCGTTCTTTCGGGACGATCTGGCGAAGCGAAGCGCGCCATGATCGCCGCGTGAAGGCGCGCCACCCGTTGCCATGTGCCGGCCGGATCGCGCAGCGCAGCGGTGTGACACGAACAGACGTGCTGCGGCGCCCGCTGGCTGGCATCATCGTCAGCCAGGGCACGGCGCCATGTTCACGATCGAGCTGCCGATCGACGCCTTGCCGGGCCAGGCGTGAACGCGCCAGAGGAGATCGTCATGCAAGCAAGCTCGTTCGCGCTGCTCGCGGCCGACGGCACAGAGCGCGAGATTCTGTATGAGAGCGGCACGACGCGGGTGCTGCGCCTGCGTCCGCGGTCCGGGCCTGGCGTGATCCACAAGCAGCCGCTGGGGCCGGATGCCGCCGAGCGGCTGCGCCACGAAAGCGACATGCTCACGCGGCTGGCCGGCATCGAAGGCGTGCCGTCGCTGGCCGCCGAACACCCAGGCGTGATCGCCCTGGAGGACTGCGGCGGCCGGCCACTGGCACAAGCGCTGGGGCCTGGTCCACTGGAGGTGCTGCCCTTGCTGGCATTGGCGTTGCGGCTGGCGCGCACGCTGTCGGCGGTGCACCACCGCGGCGTGCTGCACCACAACATCAATCCGGCGCACATCCTGCTGCGCGGCGCCCAACGGCTGCCGCTGTTGATCGACTTCCACCTGGCGACGACCTTCTTCGAAGAGCACCCCCAGGCTGACGAAATACGTCGTCCGCCCCCCGAGGGGGTCCAGCAAAGTGGCAGAGCCACATGTGCCGGTGGGCCGCCGGGCTTCACGCAGCCCCGTGACATTCGCGATATTCGCGGCGACCTGTCCTACCTGGCGCCTGAGCAAACCGGGCGCACCGACCACGGCGTGGACCAGCGCGCCGACCTGTACAGCCTGGGGGCGACGCTGTATGAGCTGGCCACCGGTCGGCCGCCCTTCGAGGCGCAGGACCCGCTGCGGCTGATCCACGACCATCTGGCCCGGCTGCCCGAGGCGCCGGCCACGCTGCGACCCGGCCTGCCGGAGATGCTGTCCGGCATCGTTCTTCGGCTGCTGGAAAAGGAGCCGGACCGCCGATACCAGAGCGCCGAGGGCCTGGCCCACGACCTGGCGCGGCTGCTGCGCAGCGTGGCGCAGGGCAGTCATGAGCCGTTCCAGCTGGGCGAGCGAGACTTTGGATTGCGGCTGTCGGCCCCTTCCCGGCTGGTGGGCCGGGCGGCCGAGGTCGGCGCGTTGCGACTAGCCTTGTCGGACGTGACGCAGGGCGCGAGCCGTGTCGTTCTGGTGTCCGGTGCGCCGGGTGCCGGCAAGACGGCGCTGATCAACGAACTGAAGCCCTGGGTGAGCGCACAGCACGGCTGGTTCATCGCCGGCAAGTTCGATCAATATCGCCAGGATGCCCCCACGGCCACGGTGCAGGCGCTGCGCGCCCTGGGCCGGCTGCTGCTGGCCGAGCCGGAACGCGAACTGGTGCAGCAGCGCGCAGCCATTCTGCAGGCACTGGGTGCCCAGGCCGGCCTGATCACGGCGGCGCTGCCGGAGTTTGCAGTGCTGCTGGGGCCGCAGCCGGAGGCCGCCGCGACCGATCCGATCGGGGCCGAATCCCGACTGCGATTGACGGCGCTGGCGCTCCTGCGCGCCATCGTCTCGCCGCAGCGACCGGTGGTGATGGTGCTCGACGGCCTGCAGTGGGCTGGTGCGGCGTCGATCCGCTTCATCGAGGCCGTGCTGGCCGATGCCAAGCTGCCCGGCCTGCTGGTGGTGGGTGCGTACCGCGAGGGCGAAGTCGATGCGGCCCATCCCTTGGCCACCGCGCTGCCGCGTTGGGCCCGGATGGACCCTGCGCCGGTCCTGCTGCCGTTGCCGAACCTGCCCTTGGCCGAGCTCGGCACGCTGTTGATGGACATGATGCGCATGCCCGCGGCCCAGGCAGCCGCGCTGGCGCAGGCGGTGGGCGTGCACACCGGCGGCAACCCCTACGACACGGTGGAGCTGATCAACGCACTGCGCCGCGACGGCACGCTGACGCCCAGCCCGGACGGATGGCAATGGGACGCCACCACGCTGCAGCGGCGCAGTGGCCAGGTCGATGTGGTGAACCTGCTGTCCCAGCGCATCGCCAAGCTGCCGCCAGCCAGGCGCTCGCTGCTCGAAACCATGGCCTGCCTCGGCGGCGAGCTGAAACCTGACCTGCTGGCGGCCGCAACCGGCCTGCCAGCCTCCGAGCTGGAAGAGCTGCTGTCGCCCTTGCTCGACGGCGGGCTGCTGGTGCAGGAACCGGCCGGCGACCACGCGCTGCGGTTCCGGCACGACCACGTGCAGCAGGTTGCCCGCGACGGCCTGGAGCCGGCCCGGCGCCAGGCCTTGCAGCTCAGCCTTGCGCGGCGCCTGGCGCCGCTGCAGGCGTTCGCCACGATCGCGGCGGAACAGTACCTGCCGGTCGCGGCGCAGGTTCACGACCCCGACGAACGCCGCCGTGTCGTCAGCCTGCTGCGCGGGGCCGCGGCCCAGGCCCACCGCGTGGCCAACCACAACACGGTGGAACGCTTCCTGGCGGCGGCGATCGGGCTGCTGAACGACAAGAACGCAACAGCGGACACGCAGATGCTGGCCGCGCTGGAAATCGAGCGCCACGCCGTGCTTTACAGCCTGGGGCGCCTTGACGAGGCCGACGGCGTCTACCGGTCGATCGAGCGCAATTGCCACGACGCCGTCGATCTCGCCGAGGTGGCCTGCACGCAAGTGCGCAGCCTGACCAATCGCAACCGGCCGCACGACGCCATGGCACTGGGCATGGCTTTGCTGCAACGCCTGGAGCTGACGCTACCGCCGCGGGATCTCGGTGCCGAGATCGAACGGCAGCTCGACGGATTCAAACGCTGGGTCACCGACCAGACCGAGACCTGCGACCTGACACGCCCGCAGGCCAAGTCACGGCGTGTGCAAGTGGCCGCCAAGCTCGCCAATGTGCTGTTGGCCCCGGCCTTTTCCTGCAACCCGATGATGCGCAGCTGGCTCACCCTGGAGAGCCAGCGCCTGTGGGTCGAGCACGGCCCGACAGCATCGCTGGTCGCCACGCTCGGCGACGCCTGCAATCTGACGGTGGCGCTGCGGCAGGACTATCGATGCGGTTATGCCGCTTCGCGCTACGCCCTGGCCGTGGGCCAGACGCACGGCTACGAGCCGGAGACCTCGCAGACCCGGTTTGCCTTTGCGACCTTTGCTGCGCACTGGTTCGAACCGCTGCAAGAGTGCGCCGTGCAAGCGCAGCGTGCGCGCGAAAGCCTGCTGCGCAGCGGTGATCTGCAATACGCCTGCTTCACCTACTACACATCGACGCCGTCGCTGCTCGACTGCGCGCCGACCCTCGACACCTGCGCTGCCGAGGTCGACGCCGGTCTCGCCTTTGCCGCGAGGACCGGCAATGACCACACTGCCCTGTCCCTTCTGGCGTACCGGCAATTGTTGCGGGCGCTGCGCGGCGAGACCCATGCGCCGGGCAGCTTTGCCGATGCCAGCTTCGACGAGGAGACCCACCTCGCCCATGCGGCCGTCAATCCCACGGCCGTCGCCAATTTCCACATCACCCGCGCGCTCTGCGCGGCCTTGTTCGGACACGCTGCCGAGCTGGCGCGGCACGCTGCCGCGGGCTACCAGCTGCTGCATCGGATTCCGGCCAACTACCGTGCCGCCCAGCTGCGCTTTCTGCAGGCACTGGTTGCGGCCGAGCGTGTTCGCAGCGCCGCGCCCGATGCCCGTGCTGCCCCGCTGGCCGAGCTGGATGCCTACCGCGACTGGCTGGCCTTGCGCGCCGCCGATGCGCCCTTCAATTTCGGGCACCTGTTCAGTCTGGTCGAGGCCGAACGCGCCTGGGCGATCGACGACTTCCGGGGTGCCGCTTGCGCCTTCGATACCGCGCTGCGCGAAGTCGCGCCGCGCCAGCGCCCCTGGCATCAGGCGCTGATCACCGAACGAGCCGGGCTGTTTCACCTGACCCATGGCATGGGGCGCACCGGGGACATGCTGCTGGCGCAAGCGCGAAGCCTCTATGCGGCCTGGGGCGCCCATGCCAAAGTGCGTCAGCTGGAGCAGACCCACAGAGCCCTGCTGGTGTCCCCCGCTGCCTTGCGCGACCGGGATCCCGGCCACAGCAGCCAGCTCACCGCCAACAGCATCGACACGCTGGCCGTCCTGCGTGCTTCGCAAGCCCTGAGTTCAGAGACCAGCCTGGCGCGGCTGACAGCCCGGGTGGTGGAACTGCTGGGCACCCTCACGGGCGCCACCCAGGTGCAGTTGGCACTGTGGGACGAGCACGCCAAGGACTGGTTCGTGGCGGCCCAGGACCGGCCTGACGCGGCGCCCCTCGGCATCGAGGAGGCGGGTGCGCGCGGCCTGCTGCCACTGTCGGCCTTCCGCTACGCCGAACGCACCCGCGAGCCGCTGCTGGTCGAGGACGCGACGCACGACGACCGCTTCGCCAGCGACCCGTACCTGCGCGGCGCCGACTGCTGCTCGCTGCTGGTCGTGCCGATCCTGAAGCATGGTGCGACGAGGGCGATGCTGGTCCTCGAGAACGGCCTGAGCCGCGGCGCCTTCACCGCCGATCGGCTCGACGCGGTGATGCTGATCACCGGCCAACTCGCGGTGTCGCTGGCCAACGCGCAGCTCTACGAGCAACTCGAACGCCGGGTGCAGGAGCGCACGCAGGAGTTGCAGCACGCGCAAACCCAGCTGCTGGCCAGCGCGCGCCTGGCCGGCATGGCGGAGATCGCGACCAACGTGCTGCACAACGTGGGCAACGCGCTCAACAGCGTCAACGTCTCCGCGGGCCTGGTCAGCACGCAGTTGCGCACGTCCAAGCTCAAGGGGCTGGCGCGCGCGGTCGAGCTCATGGATGAGCACCCCCATGATCTGGGCGAATTCCTCACCCGAGACGACAAAGGCAGGCAGCTGCCCGGCTACCTGCGTGAGCTGGCGCAGGCCCTGGAGGGCGAACACGAAGCCATGGCCGGGGAGCTTGGCGTGCTCGAGAAGAGCATCGACCACATCAAGGACGTCGTCGCGACCCAGCAGTCGTATGCCGGCCCATCGAGCGTCGTCGAATCCCTGCGCTTCGACGAACTGCTGGATGATGCGCTGCGCATGCACGCCGATGCGCTGACGCGCCACAAGGTGGCTGTCGTGAAGAACATCGCCGTGCTCCCGCTGCTGCCGCTGGATCGGCACCGTCTGATGCAGATCCTCGTGAACCTGATCAGCAACGCCAGGCACGCGGTGGACGACGCGGCCGACCGAAGCCCGTGCATCACGCTGGGCGCGACACTCGTGGACGCTGCAGAGGGGCGTGTCCTGCGTATCACGGTCGCTGACAACGGCGAAGGGATCGCGCCGGAAAACCTGACACGCGTCTTCGCGCACAGTTTCACCACGCGCGAGAACGGGCATGGCTTCGGCCTGCACAGCAGCGTGCTGGCCGCACAGGAAATGGGCGGCAGGCTCGCCGCGCACAGTGACGGGCTCGGCCACGGCGCCACGTTCACGCTGGACATCCCGATCACGTGATCCTTCGAGTTCCTCGATCGTTTCGGCGCGCACGAGCAGGGGGTCGAAGAGCCTGATCAGGTCCTCTTCGGTGGCAGGCGCGAACCGGACTCGAACGCTCACAGCTGCCCCAGCTGCCTGCGTCGCTCATCGAGCCGCGTCTGCAGCTTTGCCAGCACGTCGTCGGCTTCGACAGCTTTCCCCGTGCGCTGGTACGCCTGCCATGCAGCTTCCCGGCGGGCGAGGAACGCGGTCTGCACGCGTCTGTGTTCGACAGCCCGGCGCACGGCCTCTTCGACGAACTCACTGAGCGTTTCGTTCTCGCCGAGAACGGCATCGAGTTCAGCGCGCAGCGCCGGCTCGACGCGGACTTGCGGGATGCTTGAGCTTAAAACGTGCCCCCAGCCCTTCCCCCCAAGCCGTCGACGCCGGCATCGGTGCACACGCACACGAACAAGGAGTCCACGGACGTCCAGTTCATGCCGGCAAAGACTGTCGGCGCCATGCCGATGTCGAAGAGCAGGCGGATCAGCTGGAGTTCGATGCCATCAATCTTCAGGGCTGGCCCGGCTGCACCGATCGTGTGTTGTCGATGATGGCGCGCGCTGGGATGCTGATCAATTCGCTCGTTGTGACAGCTCTCGGGGAACGAGTTCAGGCGGCTGATCGGCAGAGCACGACCCAAAGCTGTCGCATTGCGAACCAATCTAGCTTCGGCAAAGCTGCCGCTACGATGCCAAGTCGCGCACCCGAATCACAGAACTGTGTGTGCCCGTACTACGCGGTTCGGTCAGCGATCTCGTCGAGACACTGGCCAAGCAGTGCCGTCGCGGCGCGCAACTGTTTGGCAGACAGAGCGGCGTATCCCAGGAGCAGGCCCTGCGGCGCAGGCTGGCGCCGGTAGTGTGGGCCGATCGGGTGCAGGCCCAGGCCATGCCCCGCCGCATGCGCGGCCAGCGCCTCGACCTGGCGCGAAGTCCAATCGGGGAGCCACCCCACCATGTGCATGCCGGCGTGCGAATCGTTGACCACCAAGTGCCTGCTGCAGTGTTCGCGCAGGCCTTCGAGCAACGCAGTGCGTCGGCGGCGCAGTTCCGCGGCGGCATGCCGCAAGTGGCGATCGAAGGCGCCGCTTTGCATCAGCTCGGCCAGCGCTGCCTGCTCGATGCTGCCGCAACCCAGGTCGTCATTCAACTTGGCAGCGATGAGATCGGCGCGCAGGCCGCTCGGACACACCACATAACCCAGACGCAGACCTGGAAACAGTACCTTCGAAAAGCTGCCGACGTAGATCACCCGTTCCCGCACGTCCAGCGATCGAAGGGCCGGGATGGCGACGCCGTCGTAGCGGAACTCGCCGTCATAGTCGTCCTCGATCACCCAGCAGCCGCGTTGCGCGGCGTAGTCGAGCAAGGACATTCGTCGTGCGAGCGACATCACGGCACCGGACGGAAACTGATGCGACGGCGAAACCAGGACCATACGGACACGGTTCCCGCGCGGCAGCTCCTCGACCCGTAATCCCGCGGCATCTACCTTGACCGGCAGCAGACGCGCTCCATGCGCTTGCAGTGCGCGCGACGCGAGTTCGTAGCCGGGATCTTCGATCGCGACGACCGCCCCTTCGTCGAGCAGCACGCGGGCGAGCAACGCGATCGCCTGCTGCGTGCCGCTGACGACGACCACGTCGTCGGCCTGGCAGACCAGCCCACGCCGCCGTGCGAGGTATTCGCTGATGGCCAGACGCAGGACGCGCAACCCGGCGCTCGGCGGGTAGCCCCACTCGCCGGCACTTGCTGCGCGTGCCAGTTCGCGCCGCCACGCGGTGATCAGCGGTGGATCGACCAAAGGCTCGCCGTAGTGCAAGTCGTAGCGCAGCCGAGGCACCACCCTGCGCAGGGTCAACGCCGGCAAGCGCCGCAGCCTGGCGGCGTAGCGTGTCTGGGCGGGCACCGTTGCCTTGATCGGCAGCCTGTCCCTCGACACCATCGAGGCCGACACGAAGGTGCCGGAGCCGATCCTGGTCACCGCCAAGTGCTCTGCGCACAGCATCTCGTAGGCCGTGAGCACCGTGTTTCGCGACAGCCCCAACTCCGCCGCCAGCACGCGCGTCGCGGGCAGCGCCGTGCCAGCCTTCAGCTGAGCTTCGAGGATGGCGCGCTTGAGCGCCCGGGCCAGCTGGGCATACAGCGCGCCATTGCCATCGAACTGCAAGTACATGGTCGGTACACGCTCCGAAGCGGTGCCTTCGAGCATACAGATGCCGGCATGCCTTTGGGGCCACTTCAGCCGAACCGGTCGTCCATTCGGCGCGGCAATTGGTACCAGAGCGGCGGCGCGGATTGGTGCTTTATGGTGCCGCTTCGAATGCGTAGGCTTGCCATCGAGTCGATTCGACGGACCCTCTCATTGATCGACGTCCCCCTCAATCCAGGAGCACTCGATGGCCACGACGCTGACCCCCTATTTGAGCTTTGACGGCACCACCCGTGAGGCCTTCGCCTTCTACGAGAAGGCGCTGGGCGCCAAGATCGAAAAGATGATGAGCTACGCCGACATGCCCGCCATGCCCGCAGGTGACCCCGGTTGTGCCGACGGCCAGCCGCCGAGCGGCCCCGGCATCATGCACGCGTGCCTGGCGCTGCCGGGCGGGGCCATGCTGTTTGCCGGCGACACCCCACCCGGCATGCCATACGACGGCGTCAGGGGCGTGATGCTGGCGATCCAGTACGACACCATCGACCAGGCGCATGGTGCCTTTCACGCGCTGTCGCGGGGTGGCCAGGTGACGATGCCGCTGGCACCGTCGTTCTGGGCCAGGACCTTTGGCATGCTCACCGATCGCTTCGGCGTGAGCTGGGCCGTCAATGGTGAACCCCTCGCTTTCGGTGAGGCCTGAACCGCTGACCTGCACGGCGCGCAAACGAATGTGGGAGATCGCGTGGCGTTCGAAACTGCAACCCAGCACATGGATGCACTGCGAGCGCGCCGTGTGTCTGCGGTGGAGCTGCTCGACCAGTCGATAGAGCGCATCGAGGCGCACGATGGCAGTATCAACGCGATCGTCGTGCGCGACTTCGACAGGGCGCGCGTGGCGGCCGTCGCAGCCGACGCTGCATTGTCCCGGGGCGATCGGCGTCCCCTGCTCGGCCTGCCGATGACGGTCAAGGAAGCGTTGAACGTCGCCGGGCTGCCCACCACATGGGGCATCCCGGAGTCGCGCCATCCGGACGTCGGGCAGGACGCCGTCGCGATCGCGCGCCTGAAGCACGCGGGCGCCGTCATCGTCGGCAAAACGAATGTGTGCACCCAGCTCGCCGACTGGCAGACCTTCAATCCGGTCTTTGGCACGACCAACAACCCGTGGGACCTGCGTCGCACACCAGGCGGCTCTTCGGGCGGATCGGCGGCAGCGCTGGCAGCCGGCTTCGTTGCGCTTGAACTCGGCTCCGACCTCGGCGGCTCATTGCGCATTCCGGCGCACTGTTGCGGCGTCTTCGCCCACAAGCCCACGTTCGCTTTGGTGCCCACGCGCGGCTTCGTGCCACCCGGCGTACCGGTGCTGTCGGTGAGCCACGAAGTCGATCTTGCGGTGCTCGGGCCGCTGGCCAGAAGCGCAACCGACCTGTCGCTTGCAATGGACGTCATTGCCGGCCCGGACGACGCCCAAGCCGTGGCCTACCGAATGGCGCTGCCACCGCCGCGCCATGCCGAGTTACGCCACTACCGCATTCTGGTGCTCGAACAACATCCGTTGGTACCCACCTCGAACGCGGTTCGAACCGCCATTCACCGATTCGCTGGAAGCCTCGAGCGGGCAGGATGCAAACTCGGCTGGAACAGCCCGCTGCTGCCGGACCTGGAGCGCAGCGCCGCCACCTTCGCGCATCTGCTTTTCTCGTTCTTCGGTGCCGACATGCCGACGCAGGACTATGAAGACCTCAAGGCACAGCTGATGGGTATCCCTGCGCTTGATCGTTCGCCACAGGTTCTCGCGCTTCGCAGTCTCGTTTCCAGCCATCGTGACTGGATCGGCATGGACCGGGTACGCCTTGGCATCGAGCACCAGTGGCGTCAACTGTTCCAGGCGTGGGATGTGGTGTTGTGCCCGGTGTCGCCGACGACCGCTTCTTTGCATGACCATTCTGCGATGGACGATCGTCGCATCGACATCGACGGCTGCAGCGTGCCCTACAAGGCCCAGGGCGCCTGGATGAGCGTCGCATCCGTCGCCGGCTTGCCCGCGACCACCATGCCCATCGGCCTTTGCGACGCCGGCCTGCCGGTCGGCGTGCAGCTCATCGGCCCGTACCTGGAGGATCGCACCACGATCGGATTGGCCGAACTTGCCGAACGCGAGTTCGGGGGGTTTGTGGCGCCACCCATGTTCGGCCCCGGCGCAGCGTAGTCCGCGTTCTCGCGCCCATTCAGAAGCGATCGCCCTTCGATGAAACCGCCTCGCTCAACCAAGAGGCGACGCCTGCTGCGGATCGCTGCAGCAATGCCCATCCTTGCCGCACACTGGCTCACTGCACTGGTCCCAAAGTCGGCCAGTGCGGCCCCCGCCTCCGGTTCACGCGTCCGGCCTGGTGATCCGTCATGGCCGTCCGAATCTCTCTGGAGGCAATTGGGCGAACAAGTCGGAGATGCGTTGATCAAGGTTCGGTCGCCCCTGGATGAATGCCCGAATGCGCCTTCCGGGCCGGCCTGCACCCAACTGTTCAAGGCGATCAAAAATCCCTACTTCATTGGCGAAGAAGTCGCGCTGACCCAAACGCTTGGATGGGTGGACGCCTGGAGATGTGCACCGAGTGTCTATGCCGTGGCAGCCCGCACCACCGCACACGTCGTCGCCGCCGTCAACTTTGCCCGCGAGCACAAGCTGCGGCTCGTCGTGAAGGGCGGAGGTCACAGCTTTCAGGGCACATCGAATGCACCCGATTCCTTGCTGGTCTGGACGCGCAAGATGAACGAGATCACGCTTCACGACTCGTTCGTCGCTGCCGGGTGCGAGGGCACCGCAGCGCCGCTGCGAGCAGTCACGGTTGGCGCTGGCGCGTTATGGGCTCATGTCTACGACGCCGTGACCACGCGGGCCGGCGGGTATGTTCAGGGCGGTGGGTGCATGACGGTCGGCGTGGCCGGTCTCATTCAGAGCGGCGGATTCGGGAGCTTCTCCAAAGCCTATGGCCTCGCCGCCAGTAGCCTGATTCAGGCCGAAGTCGTGACTGCCGACGGCGTCGTACGGGTCGCGAACGCCTGCACAAACCCGGACTTGTTCTGGGGCCTCAAAGGAGGCGGTGGTGGAAGTCTTGGCGTCGTCACGCGACTCACATTGCGGGTCCACAAACTGCCGGTGGACTTTGGGGCGGTGAACATGACGATCCAAGCCACGTCGCCGGCCGCGTTCCGTCGACTGATGGGTCTGATGGTTGATTTCTACAGCCAAAACCTGATGAATCCGCACTGGGGCGAGCAGATCCGTTTCCGGCCCGACAACGTCCTCAAGATTTCGATGGTGTTCCAAGGGCTCGATCGGAGTCAGGCGCAGGCCATCTGGAGGCCGTTCATGCAATCCGTCGACGGCGCGCCGGACGACTTCAAAGTCGAGTTCGCGTTGCTGCCGATCGTGGCGACCTCTGCCCGGGAATTCTGGGCGCCCACGCTGATCAAGCGGGCTCTGGGCTTCATCAGCACCGACGACCGGCCCGGGGCGCCGGCTGGCAATGTCTTCTGGCCAGGTGATCAGCGCCAGGCAGGTCAAGTCTTGCATGGCTATCAGTCCGCGTGGCTCCCGTCGGCACTGTTGCAAGCGGGTCAGCGGAAGGCGTTTTGTGATGCCCTGTACTCGGCAACCCGACATTGGGGCGTGTCCTTGCACGTGAACAAGGGGCTTGCGGGCGCCACGGCTGACGTGATGGCCGCGGCCAAGGACACGGCAATGAATCCGGCAGTGCTGGACGCCTTCGCGCTCGCCATCAGCGGCGCGGAGGAGCAACCGGCCTACGCGGGCGTTCCAGGTCATGCACCCGATGTCGCGCTGGCTCGCAGCCGCGCGCAGGCCATCGGGCGAGCCATGGACGAGGTTCGAAAGCTGGTTCCGAACGCCGGTTGTTATGTATCGGAGAGCGACTACTTCGCCCCGGCTTGGCAACAATCCTTCTGGGGGTCGAACTATCCAAGGTTGGCTGGCGTGAAGGCGAAGTACGACCCCCATGGACTCTTCTTCGTGCACCACGGCGTGGGCAGCGAAAGCTGGAGTCGCGATGGCTTCACGAGGCAGGCCTGAGGCCGAGCCCATATGAGGCCACATCGCAATCTGGCCGAGACGCTGCAATGCACCACCGGCAGCAATGGGTCTTGGGCCCCCCCGGTATCGACGGACGGCTGCTTCGGAGCGGCTCAGATCCTGCGGGCGAGTCCCACGAACTCATAAACGCACCGAAAACCCACCGGTTGCGCGACATATCGCAAAGTCCTCGTCAGTGGCTGAGGCGCTCACGCGCCCGATCCACCGACTCACCCCCCTCCACTCACCGCCCTCACCCCGGCTTCTTGACCCAGGCGTTGCACCAACCGGCGGCCGCAATGTGCTTGCGGCCGAACATCGCGCAACCGCCCCAGGCGTCGCTGGCCGCACCCTGGAAGAACGAGCAGTTGGCGCAGGTCTGATCCGGGCTGTGCTTCGTGAAGCGCTGGCGGTCGACCTTCGCCGTGTCGTGCTTGTAGCCGAGCGCAAGGGCCGTCTCGTCGGTCTCTTCGACGCGCGCCGGCGCGGCCGGCGCGATCGCCGGCCAGGCCAGCGCGGCGCCGCCGCCGGCGAGCGTGCGCACGATGAAGATGCGTCGTGTGCTGCAGGTCATGGCGGCGCTCCTGTCAGCGGCTGGCGGTGGAAACCGCCTTCGATGCGCCGGCCTTGGGCAGCTTGAAGACCCAGACCATGCCGCCCTGCTCGAGGAAGCTGACCTTCTTGGCCACTTCGCCACCCCACAGCGGCACGGCGCCGCCCCAGCCGGAGACCACGCTGACGTACTGCTCGCCGCCCTGGTTCCAGGTGATGGGCGGGGCCACCACGCCGGAGCCGGTCTGGAACTGCCACAC
>NZ_DATILJ010000329.1:0-16815 GCF_035476535.1 Aquabacterium sp. | reverse complement strand
GTGTCCAGCCACGCGTAACCGCGGCCCATGATTTCCACATCGAGTTGACCTTGCTGCAAGTACTGGGCATTGACGGTGGTGATCTCCAGCTCGCCGCGGGCCGAGGGCTGGATGCTGGCCGCAATGTCGCACACCTGCGCGTCATAGAAGTACAAACCGGTAACCGCGTAGTGGCTCTTCGGGGCCTTGGGTTTTTCTTCAATGCTGAGCGCGCGGCGCTGGGCGTCGAACTCGACCACGCCGTAGCGTTCCGGGTCCGTCACGTGGTACGCAAAGACGGTGGCGCCTTCGGTGCTGGCCGCGGCGCGGTGCAATAAGGTCTGAAAGTCGTGGCCATAGAAGATGTTGTCGCCCAGCACCAGCGCGCTGGGGGCGCCGTCGATGAAACTGCGGCCCAGGATGAAGGCCTGCGCCAGGCCGTCCGGGCTGGGCTGCACGCAGTAGCTGAGCTTGATGCCGAAGCGGCTGCCGTCGCCCAGCAGCGCCTCGAAGCGCGGTGTGTCCTGCGGCGTGCTGATGAGCAGGATGTCGCGGATGCCCGAGAGCATCAGTGTCGACAGCGGGTAGTACACCATCGGCTTGTCGTACACCGGCAGCAGCTGCTTGCTGACGGCCAAAGTGGCCGGGTGCAGCCGCGTGCCGGAGCCGCCGGCGAGGATGATGCCTTTGCGTGTTTTCATGGTGAACGGCCTTGACAGTGTCGCAGGATCAGGATTCTGACAATCTGGCCAACAGCGGGTGCACAGGTGTCTCGAACGGATTGACGACGGTCACACCGCGCCAGGTGAAGCCGGCTTGAAAGTCTTCGCTCAGCAATGCACGGCATTTGTGCTCGGCGGCCACGGCCAGGATCAGTGCGTCCCAGATCGGCAACTGGTGATCGGTATTCAGGTCCATGGCGGCTTGGAATGCCGGCCAGGTCGAATCGGCGATAGCGAAGGCGTCGCCCCAAGCCAGCAGGGCAGTTCGTACTTCCGCGGGCGCGCGCTTGGCCTTGCCCGTCAGGACGCGATGGAGCTCACCCAGGGCCTGCGCTGGAATCACGACCTGCTCAACCGTGAGCCGGGAGAGCCAGTGTCGCGCCGTCCGGCAGCGGTCAGCGTCGCCCCAGCCTTCAGCGTAGACCAGCACATTGGTGTCGAGCGCAAGCCTCATGCGCAATCGACGCTCATTCGTACAGGTCCTCGCGCGTCCAATCGCGATGGCCGGACGTTGCACGGGCATTCAGGCGTTCCAGCAGTTGCTGCCGCGCCAGTTCACGCGTGTCGTCACGTTGGCGCACCGGCACCATGGTCGCGATGGGTCGTCCACGTGAGGTGATGCGAACCTGTTCGCCGCGCTGAACCTCACGCAGTAGCTTCGAGAAGTCTCGATTCGCTTCAGTGCTGGTGACAAGCTTCATGGTGGGAAAGTAGTGGTTAAACCTACATCATGGTGCCGCAGGCGGGCAAGGTCAAGCCACGCTCAGGGATTGCCTGGCGATTGCTCAGGCAGCGCCGTACTGCTTGCTCATCCAGTCCCGGTAGCCGCCGCTTTGCACGTCGGCCACCCAGTCGGCATGGTCCAGGTACCACTGCACGGTCTTGCGGATGCCGGATTCGAAGGTCTCGGCCGGCCGCCAGCCGAGTTCACGCTCGATCTTGCGCGCGTCGATGGCGTAGCGGCGGTCGTGGCCAGGGCGGTCGGTGACGTGGGTGATCAGCCGGGTGTAGGGGCCTTCGGGGTGGGGGCGCAGCTGGTCGAGCAGTGCGCAGATGGTGTGCACGATCTCGCGGTTGGGCTTTTCGTTCCAGCCGCCGACGTTGTAGGTCTCGCCGACGCGGCCCCGGGCCAGCACCGCGCGGATGGCGCTGCAGTGGTCGCCGACGTAGAGCCAGTCGCGCACCTGCAAGCCGTCGCCATAGATCGGCAGCGCCTTGCCGGCCAGCGCATTGACGATCATCAGCGGGATCAACTTCTCGGGGAAGTGATAGGGCCCGTAGTTGTTGCTGCAATTGGTGGTGAGCACCGGCAGGCCGTAGGTGTGGTGCCAGGCGCGCACCAGGTGGTCGCTGGCCGCCTTGCTGGCCGAGTACGGGCTGTTGGGCTCGTAGGTGTGGCTCTCGGTGAAGGCCGGGGCATCGGCGGCCAGGCTGCCGTAGACCTCGTCGGTGCTGACGTGGTGGAAGCGGAATGCAGCCCTGTCATCGCCGCTCAGGCCGGCGTAGTGCGCGCGCGCGGCCTCGAGCAGCGTAAAGGTGCCCATCACATTGGTGCGCATGAATTCGCCGGGACCGTGGATGCTGCGGTCGACATGGCTTTCGGCCGCGAAATGCACGACAGCGCGCGGGCGGTGGGCAGCCAGCAGGCCGTCGACCAGCGCGCGGTCGCCGATGTCGCCCTGGACAAAGATGTGCCGCGCATCGCCCTGCAGCGCGGCCAGGTTCTTCAGGTTGCCGGCGTAGCTGAGCAGGTCGAGGTTGACGATGGGTTCATCGCGCGTTGCGGGATCGGCCAGCCAGTCCAGCACGAAATTGCTGCCGATGAAGCCGGCGCCGCCGGTGACGAGGAGGGTCATGATGTGCTCGACTTCTTGACTTGCGATGCAATTGCCCGGGGTTTGGAAGCACCCGGGCGAACCTTTGAGGGAAGAACAGCACTGACCGGGATCTTGATGCCGAACACCTGCACTAGCCGATGCGCGTCGCGCGCCGCTTCTGCGAGCGCGCGCCGAAGCGCCGCTGGTGACGGGATCAACGGCGGCTGAGCGCTCGAGCGCTGAGATTCAGGAGGCTTTGCCATTTCGTGTCGGCCAGGACGATGGTGTCCCGGCCATTATGCGAGGCGATGAGTTGGCTCTTGGCCCCACTCGAGTTGTTCAGCACTGCCCACTTGGGGGCAAGCGGCCTATAGAGCGAGTTGAAGTTGATCGGCATGCGTGGTCTTGCCGGCGCCGCTCGGCCCGGCGAAAACGATGACGCGTGGCGCCGGCTTCATGCGCGCCGGGGCACCGAGCAGCGGCGTTGCCGGTGGCGCTGCGATTGCATCAGTCGGCCCAGTTGTCGAGCCTCAGGCCGATGATCCGCTCAAATTCGCGTAGATTGTTGGTGACCAGCGTGGCCTCCAGAGCCAGCGCATGGCAGGCAATCCACAGGTCGTTGGCGCCAATCGGCGTGCCAGCTGTCTTGAGCCTGGTGCTGTGCGCTGCGTAGTGTTCACAGAGTCGGTGGCTGGTCTCGTACACCACCGGTATCTGCCGGGCAAGCTGCTCCAGCCGCCGAAGCACGTCGGCCCGGCGATCACTTCCCTCCGCGCCCTTGAGCAGTTCAGCCCAGGTGACGAAGGACATGGCGACGCTGTCGTGTTCCGTCAGCTGATTCATGCGCGCGGCCACTGACAACGGGCGCTGCTTGATCAGGTAGATCAGCGTGTTCGTGTCAAGCAGGAACTTCAAAGCGCGTCGCGTTCCTGCGTGGGGGCCAGCGCTTCACGGTCGTCTTCGAGCCGCCGGATGAAATCGTCGTCAAAACCCTGCAAGGCTTCCAGCAGTGCTGTGCCGCGATCCGCGGGCAAGGGATGGATGATCAGGTCACCCGCCTCGGTGCGGCTGATCTCAACGCGCGTTGCATCCAGCCGCAGCTCTTGCGGAATGCGCACCGCCTGACTGTTGCCATTCATGAAGACGCGCGTGACGAGTGCTGGCATCTGTTTGTGTGTACTGGTGTGTGTGTATTCTTCGCCAAATTCCGATGGACCGTCAAGTCACCGGCTCACCTTCGCCCGTAGGTGTCCTCGAAGCGAACGATGTCGTCCTCACCCAGGTAGCTGCCCGACTGCACCTCGATGATCTCGAGCGGCACCTTGCCGGGGTTCGCCAGGCGGTGCACTTCGCCCAGTGGGATGTAGGTGCTCTGGTTCTCGGTGAGCAGGATCACCTTGTCGCCGTTGGTCACTTCGGCCGTGCCGGTGACGACGATCCAGTGCTCGGCGCGGTGGTGGTGTTTCTGCAGGCTCAAAGACGCGCCCGGCTTGACCATGATGCGCTTGACCTGGAAGCGCGGACCGGAATCGATGCTGTCGTACCAGCCCCAGGGACGATGCACCTTGCGGTGCAGCGCGTGTTCACCGCGCTGCTCGGCGCCGAGCTGGTTGACGATCTGCTTGACCTCCTGGCTGCGTTCGCGGTCGGTGACCAGCACGGCATCGGCCGTTTCCACCACCACCACGTCGCTCAGGCCGACCACACTGACCAGCCGGCTGGTTGCATGCACCAGCGTGTTGCGCGACTCCTTGATGATCGCGTCGCCGACGCTGGCATTGCCGTCGCTGTCCTTGCCGGCCACCTGCCACACGGCTTCCCAGGCGCCGAGATCATTCCAGCCGGCGTCGAGTTCGACCATGCGGATGTCGATGCCGCTGCCCGGGCATTTCTCCATCACCGCGTAGTCCACCGATTCGCTGGGCACGACGGCGAACAAGGCCTTGTCGGGGCGCACGAACTTGGCATCCGTCGAGCGTGCGGCGAAGGCCGCGCCGGTGGCGCTGGCAATGTCGGGACGGAAGCGTTCCAGCGCGGCCAGCCAGGTGGACGCCTTCAGCACGAACATGCCGGCGTTCCAGAAATAGCCGCCGTCGGCCAGGTAGGTCTCGGCCGTCGGCAGGTCCGGCTTTTCGACGAATTGCGCGACGCGCGGTGCACCGGCGGCGGTCTCGCTGCGGATGTAGCCGTAGCCGGTTTCGGGCCGATCCGGCTTGATGCCGAGGATGGCGATGGCGCCTTCGGCCGCCAGCCCGATGGCCCGCTGCAGCGCCTGCGTGAACGCCGCTTCGTCGGTGACGGTCTGGTCAGCCGGGGTCACCACCAGCACTGGATCGCTGCCATCGGCCTGCGCCTGCAACGCGGCCAGGGTCAGCGCCGGCGCGGTGTTGCGGCCGATCGGCTCCAGCAGCGCCGAAGAAGGCTCGATGCGCAGTTCGCGCAACTGGTCCAGCACGAGGAAGCGGTGCTCCTCATTGCCGACGATCAGCGGCGCAGCGACTGTCGCCCCGCTGCCGCCGATCTTCTGCAGCCGCGCCACGGCCTGCTGGAACAGGCTGGTGTTGCCCGAGAGCACCAGGAACTGCTTCGGGTAGCCGGCGCGCGACAGCGGCCACAGCCGGGTGCCGGAGCCGCCGGCCATGATGACGGGTTGGACCAGGAGACTCATGATTCAAAACCTTGGGGGTTGGAGGTCTGCCAGCGCCAGCTGTCCGCGCACATGCGGTCCAGGTCATGGCGGGCCTGCCAGCCCAGCAGCGTGCGGGCCAGCGCCGGGTCGGCATAACAGGCGGCCACGTCGCCGGGCCGGCGGGGCACGACTTGGTACGGCACCTCACGGCTGCTGGCCCGGGCGTAGGCGCGCACCAGTTCCAGCACGCTGTAGCCGCGGCCGGTGCCGAGGTTCACCGTCAGCGAGCCCGACGCGTCGAGCAGGCGCCGCAGCGCCGCGACATGGCCCTCGGCCAGGTCGCTGACGTGGATGTAGTCGCGCACGCCGGTGCCGTCGGGCGTGTCGTAGTCCTTGCCGAAGACCTGCAGCTGCGGCCGGCGGCCAATGGCCACCTGCGCCACATAGGGCATCAGGTTGTTCGGCGTGCCGCGCGGGTCTTCGCCGATCAGCCCACTGTCGTGCGCGCCCACCGGGTTGAAGTAGCGCAGGCAGGCCGTCTGCCAGGCGGGGTCGGCGATTCCCAGGTCACGCAGGATGGTTTCGCCGATCAGTTTGGTCTGGCCATAGGGGTTGGTGGCCGAGAGCGGCGAATCTTCGGTGATCGGCAAGCTTTGCGGATCGCCGTACACCGTGGCGCTGGAGCTGAAGACGAAGCGCTTGCAGCCGTGCCGCAGCATGGTTTGCGCCGTGGTGAGCAGGCCGCCGATGTTGTTGGCGTAGTAGTCCAGGGGTTTCGCGACGGATTCGCCGACCGCCTTGTACGCGGCGAAGTGCACCACCGCATCGATGCGCTGGCGTGCGAACACCGCCTGCATCGCCGCGGCGTCGCAGACGCTGGCGCGCTCGAACCGCGGCGTGCGGCCGGCCAGCCGGGCCAAGCGGTTCAGCACTTCGGGCGAGCTGTTGGAGAAATCGTCGACGCCGATCACATCGAAGCCGGCCGCCTGCAAGGCCAGCCAGGTGTGGGAGGCGATGTAGCCGGTGGCGCCGGTCAGCAGGATGGTGGGACGGGGGCTCGTCATGCGGCGACGAGCTTACTGCAGCACGAACTGGCCGGTGCAGCCATAGCTGGTGATGCTGTACGGATCGGACAGCACGCCGCTGACGCTGCGCCGCGAGCGCGACATGTCGCAACTGAGCTGCAGGCTGCGGGTGGGCATCCAGCGGGCACCGAGGTTCAGGCTGGTGGTGGTGTCGTGGCTGTCTCGCGGCAAGGTGTCGCCATTGCCGAATGTCGCGGCGTCGACCAGCTTGCGCCGGGCCGATGCTGCACCGGCGCTGAGCGCGATCTTGGCGCTGAGCTCGTAGTCGGCCTTGACGCGCAGTGCCGTGGTGGTGCGGCTTAGGTCGTTGCTGGCCAGCGTGTCGGTGCCTTCGGCGTCGACCAGCACGACGTCTTCGCCGGTGTCTCGTATCACGGTGGTGCTCAGCGCGAACTTGCCTGTCGGCTTCCACAACCAGCGTAGCTGACCGGTCGTGCCGGAGAAGTCGCGCCGAATCGCTTCCGTGTGTTCGACCTGGCTGATGCTGATGCGGCCGTTGATCGTGCTGGCGCCGCTGGGCAACCAGTTGCTGGTGAGGTCGAGGTCATTGCGCTCGAAGCGATCGGCCTGAAAAGTACCGTCGGGGAGGGCCCGATACTGCGGACGCTTGCCTTCGGTGCGACGCAATGCCAGGCCGACGTTGAGCGCCCCGCTTGCGCTGTAGCGCATGCCGCCCGACACGACATTCTGCGAATACTCGCGAGGGCGGAACTCCTCGGCGCTGTAGCTCACCTCGCGGTGGCTCAGTTTCGCCTCGGCGGTCCAGCGCGTTACCACGCCCAGGCGGATCAGGCTGTCGAGCTGCCGGCTGCGCTCGGTGTTCTTGCCCAGCACCTTGGCGACATCGTTGCCGGGGTTGTAGCGCGCCAGGCTCTGCGCCGCCACGGCGCTGAGCGTTCCCGACAGGTGATTGATTGTCGACCAGTCCAGGCCCACATCCGCGCTGTAGGCCTCGTTGTTCAGCGTGTCGTTGTCCTTGAAGCGCACGCTGCGCAGCCTGGCGTTGCCGAACAGGCGCTGGCGGCCGATGGGCTGGTCGAGGCCGGCCAGCAGCGAAGTGGCCGAAATGGTGTCGCTCTTGCTCAGCTCGCTGGGCAGCAGCGTGTTGTCATTGATGCGGTAGATGTTCGAATCGTGGCTGAAACCTTGCGAAACGCCGATGTAGTACGGGCTGGTTTCCGCGGCGGCGAAGCCACCGGCCAGCAGCAGCGACAGGGCCAGGGTAGGGCGGAACATCATGGGGGTGGGCTCCATGGCAAGGTGTGGGATCAGTAGGCTTCGCGGTCGAAGAAGGCGACCTTGACGGTGCGCGCGATGATCTGCAGGTCGAAGCCCAAGGACCAGTTGCGCAGGTATTCCAGGTCGTACTCGACCCGGGCTTGCATCTTCTCGAGCGTATCGGTTTCGCCGCGCTGGCCGTTCACCTGGGCCCAGCCAGTGATGCCGGGCTTGACCTTGTGGCGCACCATGTAGGCCTTGATCAGCTGGCGGTACAACTCGTTGTGCGCCACCGCGTGCGGGCGCGGGCCGACGATGCTCATGCGTCCCTGCAGCACGTTGATGAACTGCGGCAACTCGTCCAGCGAGGTGCGGCGCAGGAAGGCGCCGAAGGGGGTGATGCGGCTGTCGCCCTTGGTGGCCTGCTTGACCACGTCGCCATTGTCCATCGCGCGCATCGAGCGGAACTTGTAGACGATGATCTCGTCGCCATCGAGCCCGTTGCGCCGCTGCTTGAAGATCACCGGCCCCGGCGAGCTGAGCTTCACGCCGAGGGCCAGCACCAGCAGCAGCGGCGAAATCAGCAGCAGGATCAGCGAGGCCAGCAGGATGTCGCTGACCCGCTTGGCCAGGCTGTGCGTGCCGGTGAACGGGGTTTCGCAGATGCCCACCACCGGCACGCCGTTCATGTCCTGCAGCCGGCCCTGGATGATGCTGATGCCGAAGACATCGGGCACGAAGTAGATCGACGCGGTGGTGCCCTGGATGTCCTCGAGCAGCTCGATGATGCGCGGCTGCGAGCCCAGGGCCAGCGTGATGTAGACATCCCGGATGCCTTGCTGACGTATGAAAGGAGCGGCATCCTTCAGCCCGCCCAGGCGCCGCGGGCTGGCTTCGCTGTGCACGCGGCCGTCGTTGCGGTCGTCGAAGAAGCCGACGAAGTCGATGCCGCGCTGCAGGCCTTCGGTCAAGGCGGTGGCCACCTTGACACCCAGCGCGCCGGCGCCGATCACCACCGCCGGGCGGCGGTTCTCGGGCTGCGTGGACTGCCACTGCAGCACCCGCCGGCCCAGCCACATGCCAGACATCTGCAGCACCGGCGTGACGATGGCCCAGAACAGCAGCACATCGGTTTCGAAGAAGGTCAGGCTGCGCGTGGCGTAGCCGCACAGCGCCAGGATCAGCAGCAGCATCAGCCAGGAACTGGCGATGTCGACCGCGGCGGTGAGGTAGCGGTCGCGGAAGCGGTTGCGGCCCGGGAACGTGAGTGCAAAGACCAGCAGGCAGAGGGTCAGGTCGGGGCGCAGCACGGGTTCGTCGGACCACAGCAGCGCCAGCAGGTACACGCCCACCGTGATCGTCGGTTCCAGGAAGGCCGCGATCAGGGAGGTGACCGACTGCGGCGCGCTGTAGAAGTTGCGGGTGTGTCGGTTTTCGTACATCGATGAGGTCTGCGGGGCCGGGGATCGTTGGCACTGCAGCGCGAACGCGCCCTCACGCGTCGGAGCCAGCCTTAGATTGTGAGTCATTTCGAGGCGCTGCCTGCCTTGGAAACCGGGGGTTACAGCCGGGCGGGTCGGCCGGCTCGCCGGGGCTGGGATGACCCGCCTGCCTACAATCAGACCATGATCGACAAGCTCAATGCGCTGCTGGCCCCGGCCCTGATGGAGCGCCTGACGCTGGTGGTGAACCATGTGCTGGCCAGCGAGCCCGACGCGGTGGCGCGGCTGCTGCCGCACCAGGGCCGCACGGTGCGGTTGCTGCTGGAGAGCTGGCCCCGGCTGCTGCCAACCCCGCCGGTGCTGGCCTTTCGCATCACCCCGGCCGGGCTGGTCGAATGGGCGGCCGACGAGGCTGGCGGCGATCTGCTGGTGCGCATCGATGCCGGCAATCCGGCGGCGCTGGCCTTGCGCATGCTGGCCGGTGAACAGCCGGCGGTGGCGATCGAAGGCGACGCGCAGCTGGCCACCGACATCGACTGGCTGCTGAAGAACCTGCGCTGGGACGTGGCGGCCGATCTCGAGCGCCTGTTCGGCCCGGCCGCCGCCCATGAGCTGCACCGCCTGGGTTCGTGGTTCGCAAAGGGCCTGCGTGCAGCGATCGAGCGGGCCACGGCCCTGGCCGGGTCGATGCGCTCACGCTGATGCGGCACTTCTTCCGGCTGGTCTTCATCGGCTTCACCGTCCTGCGCTTCGGCCTGGACGAAGTGGCGCTGTCGGGCTTCCGCCAGCGCTGGGTGCGCGGGCTGGTGCGGGTGACGACGCTGGGCCGCCAGTTGCAGGCCCCGCGCGGCGAGCGCCTGCGCCTGGCGCTGGAAAAGCTGGGCCCGATCTTCGTCAAGTTCGGCCAGGTGCTGAGCACCCGCCGCGACCTGCTGCCGCTGGACGTGGCCGATGAACTGGCCCACCTGCAGGACCGCGTGCCGCCGTTCCCCAGCGTGCAGGCTGTGGCCTTGATCGAGCGCGCTTTCGGCCGTCGCATCGACGAGCTGTTCTCCGAATTCGATGCCGAGCCGGTGGCCAGCGCGTCGATCGCACAGGTGCATTTTGCGAAGCTGAAGAACGGCCGCGAGGTCGCGGTGAAGGTGCTGCGCCCGGGCATGCTGCAGGTCATCGAGCAGGACCTGACGCTGATGCACACGCTGGCCAGCCTGGTCGAGCGCGTGTGGACCGATGGCAAGCGCCTGAAGCCGCGCGAGGTGGTGGCCGAGTTCGATGTCTATCTGCACGATGAGCTGGACCTGGTGCGCGAGGCGGCGAATGCCGCCCAGTTGCGGCGCAACATGCAAGGCCTGGGCCTGGTGATGGTGCCCGAAATGGTGTGGGACCTGTGCACCAGCGGGGTGATCGTGATGGAGCGCATGCACGGCGTGCCGATCAGCCAGGTGCCGCGGCTGCGCGAGGCCGGCGTGGACATCAAGAAGCTGGCGCGCGACGGGGTGACGATCTTCTTCACCCAAGTCTTCCGCGACGGTTTCTTCCATGCCGACATGCACCCGGGCAACATCCAGGTCAGCGTCGCCCCGGCGACCTTCGGCCGCTACATCGCGCTGGACTTCGGCATCATCGGCACGCTGACCGAGTGGGACAAGGAATACCTGGCTCAGAACTTCCTGGCCTTCTTCCGCCGCGACTACAAGCGCGTGGCCGAGTTGCATGTGGAAAGCGGCTGGGTACCGCCGAACACACGGGTGGATGCGCTGGAAAACGCGATCCGCGCGGTCTGCGAGCCGCACTTCGACCGGCCGCTGAAGGACATCTCGCTGGGCGCGGTGCTGATGCGGCTGTTCCAGACCTCGCGCCGCTTCAATGTCGAGATCCAGCCGCAGCTGGTGCTGCTGCAGAAGACGCTGCTCAACATCGAAGGCTTGGGCCGCCAGCTCGACCCCGAACTCGACCTGTGGAGCACCGCCAAGCCTTTCCTCGAGCAATGGATGAATCGCCAGATCGGCTGGGCCGGGCTGGTCGAGCGCTTCAAGAACGAAGCGCCGCGCTACGCGCAGCTGCTGCCCGAACTGCCGCGGCTGATCCACCAGGCGCTGCAGCGCCGCAGGGATCCCGACCCGGCCTTGCTGGCCTTGCTGACCGAGCAGCGCCGCACCAACCGCCTGATCCAGGGGCTGCTGATCGGCCTCGCCGGCTTTGCGATCGGTGTGCTGGTGGCACGGACACTGCTTCGCTGGGCACCATGGTGAGCCGGTCGTGAGCGGGCCGTGGGCGCGGAGATAATGCGCCGCGTCCGGCGGCCGCCGCCCCTGGCCGTCCTCCTGGGTTCACGATAGACCGCGCGCATGAACACCACCCTGATCGTTTTTGTCGTGTTGTACCTGCTGGGCACGCTGGCCATCGGCGTCTGGGCCGGCACGCGCATCAAGAACACCGCCGATTTCGCAATCGCCGGCCGCAGCCTGCCGCTGATCATGGTGGTCACCACCACCTTCGCCACCTGGTTCGGGGCCGAAACGGTGATGGGCATCCCGGCCAGGTTCGTGCAGGGCGGCCTGGGCTCCGTCGTCGAAGACCCCTTTGGTGCCGGCACCTGCCTGATCCTGGTCGGCCTGTTCTTCGCCGCGCGGCTGTACAAGCAGAACCTGTTGACCATCGGCGACTTCTACCGCCGGCGCTTCGGCAAGGGCGTCGAGGTGTTCTGCAGCACCGCCATCATCCTCAGCTACCTGGGCTGGGTGGCGGCGCAGATCACCGCGCTGGGCCTGGTGTTCTCGGTGCTGACGCAGGGCGCGATGTCCGAGACGGCGGGCATGATCGTCGGCACGCTGGCGGTGCTGGTCTACGTCGTCGTCGGCGGCTTCCTGGCGGTGGCCTGGACCGACTTCATCCAGATGATCGTGCTGGTCGTCGGGCTGACGGTGATCGCGGTGTTCTCGGCCGATCTGGCCGGCGGCAGCGACAAGGTGATCGCGATGGTGCAGTCCAAGGACCTGCTCAAGTTCCTGCCCGAACCCGGCTTCAAGGACGTGGCCTTCTTCATCGGCGCCGGCCTGACGATGATGCTGGGCAGCATCCCGCAGCAGGACGTGTTCCAGCGCGTGATGTCGGCCAAGAATTCGAACACCGCGCGCAACGGCGCGGTGATCGGCGGCATCAGCTACATCCTGTTCGCCTTCGTGCCGATGTTCATCGTCGCCAGCGCGGTGGTGGTGATGGGCCAGCAGGCGCTGGACATCGCCAAGGACGACTACCAGCGCCTGCTGCCGACCTTCGTGCTGACCAAGATGCCGCTGCTGATGCAGATCCTGTTCTTCGGCGCGCTGCTGTCGGCGATCAAGAGCACCTCATCGGCGACCTTGTTGGCGCCTTCCACCAGCTTCGTCGAGAACATCGTCAAGAACCTGCGGCCGCACATGGGCGACAAGCAGCAGCTGCTGGCGATGCGCTGGACCATCGTGGCCTTTGCCGGGCTGGTGCTGGCCTATGCCATTGCGATGAAGGGCACGCCGATCTACGACCTGGTGTCCGCCGCCTACCAGGTAACGCTGGTCGGCGCCTTCGTGCCGCTGGTGATGGGGCTGTACTGGAAACGGGCCACAACGCAGGGCGCGATCTTCTCGCTGGCCGCCGGCATTGCGGTGTGGATCGCCTACTTCCCGCAGGTCAGCAGCTTCGGTGAACACTTCCCGGGCCAGCTGGCCGGATTGATCGCCGCGATGGTCGGCATGCTGGTCGGATCACTGGCGCCGCAGTGGCTGCAGAACCGCCGTGACACCGAGCACCATGTGACGGGCTTGAATTAGTTCGCCGCCGCCGCATCTGCCCACGGCGGCTGCCGCAAGCCGCCGCACTTATAATTTTCTGTTTTGCGTCAAGGGTTTAGCCATGCCGATCTACGCTTACCGCTGTGCTGCCTGTGGCCACGCGAAGGACGTGCTGCAGAAACTCAGCGATCCGTTGCTCACCACCTGCCCGGCCTGCGGGGCGGAGTCGTTCAGCAAGCAACTCACCGCGGCCGGCTTCCAGCTCAAGGGCTCGGGCTGGTACGCCACCGACTTCAAGGGCAGCGGTGCGGCGCCCGCACCCGCCGCCGACGCCCCCGCGGCCGCACCGGCAGCGGGCGATGCGGCCCCGCCGGCGGCAGCACCTGCAGCGGCCGCCGCCGCGGCGCCGGCACCTTCCACCGCGTGCGGCGGCTCCTGTGCCTGCCACTGAGCCACGGGTGGGTCGGCTCTTGGCTCCCTTGCCTGCGCCCGTCGAAAGCCTGTCTTGAAAAAATACATCATCGCCGGCCTGCTGGTCTGGCTGCCGCTGGCCATCACCATCTGGGTGCTGCTGTGGCTCACCGGCATGATGGACGGCATGTTCCACGGTCTGCTGACGGCGCTGCAGACCGTGCTGCCCGTCGCGCTGGGCGAGGCGCTGGAACGCCTGCGCCACATTCCGCTGCTCGGTGCGGTGGTGATGGTGCTGATCCTGCTCGGCACCGGCGTCTTCGTCACCAACATCTTCGGCCAGTGGTGGCTGCGCCAGTGGGACCGCATGCTGTCGCGCATCCCGATCGTCAAGTCGATCTACAGCTCGGTCAAGCAGGTCTCGGACACGCTGTTCTCCTCCGACGGCAATGCCTTCCGCGAAGCGGTGCTGGTGCAGTACCCGCACGCCGGCTCGTGGACCATCGCCTTCGTCACCGGCCGGCCCAGCCTGGAAGTGGCAGCCCACCTGCCGGGCGAGCATGTCAGCCTGTACGTGCCGACCACGCCGAACCCGACCTCCGGCTTCTTCCTGATGATGCCGCGCAGCGCGGTGCATGCCCTGCACATGAGCGTGGACGAAGCGCTGAAGTACATCATCTCGATGGGCGTGGTGGCGCCGCCGCCTCCCGCGCCTCCGGCCTTGCCGGGGGGGGCCGACCCCAACCGCAGGGGCTGAACGCCCAGGCCGGCATTCAGCCCTGAGGGTCTCGCCACGAGGCCCCGCCCCGCCAGAAGCTCCAGGTTGCGGCACGCCGCGCGCGCAGCCTTCCCCAGAACACCGACAGATTGGAATTTGCATTCATGAGAACCACCTACTGCGGCCTGGTCAGCGAAAAGCTGATGGGCCAGACCGTCACGCTGATGGGCTGGGCGCACCGCCGTCGCGACCATGGCGGCGTGATCTTCATCGACCTGCGCGACCGTGAAGGCCTGGTGCAGATCGTTTGCGACCCGGACCGCGCCGCGATGTTCGCCACCGCCGAGGGCGTGCGCAACGAGTTCTGCCTGAAGGTCGTGGGCCTGGTGCGTGCGCGCCCGACCGGCACCGAGAACGCCAACCTCGTCAGCGGCAAGATCGAGGTGCTGGCGCATGAGCTGGAAGTGCTGAACGCCAGCGTCACGCCGCCGTTCCAATTGGACGACGAGAACCTCTCCGAGACCGTGCGCCTGACGCACCGCGTGCTCGACCTGCGCCGCCCGGCGATGCAGAAGAACCTGATGCTGCGCTACCGCGTGGCCATCGAGGTGCGCAAGTTCCTCGACGAGCAGGGCTTCATCGACATCGAAACGCCGATGCTCACCAAGAGCACGCCCGAAGGCGCGCGCGACTACCTGGTGCCCAGCCGCGTGCACGACGGGGCGTTCTTCGCGCTGCCGCAGTCGCCGCAGCTGTTCAAGCAGCTGCTCATGGTCGCTGGCTTTGACCGTTATTACCAGATCACCAAGTGCTTCCGCGACGAAGACCTGCGCGCCGACCGCCAGCCTGAGTTCACGCAGATCGATATCGAGACCTCGTTCCTCAACGAGGAGGAGATCCGCGCGATCACCGAGGCCATGATCCGCAGCGTGTTCCGCAAGACCATGGGGCTGGAGCTGCCGGTCTACGCGCAGATGACCTATGCCGAGGCGATGCACAAGTACGGCTCGGACAAGCCGGACCTGCGCGTCAAGCTCGAATTCACCGAGCTGACTGAGGTGATGAAGGACGTGGACTTCAAGGTCTTCTCCGGCCCGGCCACCACCCCGGGCGGCCGCGTCGCGGCGCTGCGCGTGCCCGGCGGCGGCGAGATGAGCCGCGGCGAGATCGACGCCTACACCGAGTTCGTCAAGATCTACGGCGCCAAGGGCCTGGCCTGGGTCAAGGTCAACGATGCCGGCAAGGGCCGCGAAGGCCTGCAGTCGCCGATCGTCAAGAACCTGCACGACGCGGCGATCGCCGAGGTCATCGCCCGCACCGGCGCGCGCAACGGCGACCTGATCTTCTTCGGCGCCGATGCCAAGGCCAAGGTCGTCAACGACGCGCTGGGCGCCTTGCGCGTGAAGGTCGGCCACAGCGAGTTCGGCCGCAACCACGGCCTGTTCGAGGACAAGTGGGCGCCGCTGTGGGTGGTCGACTTCCCGATGTTCGAGTACGACGAGGAAGGTGCACGCTGGAGCGCTGTGCACCACCCCTTCACCGCGCCCAAGGACGGCCATGAAGACCTGATGCAGACCGATCCCGGTGCCTGCATCTCCAAGGCCTACGACATGGTGCTCAACGGCTGGGAAATCGGCGGAGGCTCGGTGCGTATCCACCGCGCCGACGTGCAGGCCAAAGTCTTCGACGCGCTGAACATCGGCCCGGACGAACAGAAGCTGAAGTTCGGCTTCCTGCTCGACGCGCTGCAGTACGGCGCACCGCCGCATGGCGGCCTGGCCTTCGGCCTGGACCGCATCGCGACGCTGATGACCAAGGCCGAATCGATCCGCGACGTGATCGCCTTCCCGAAGACCCAGCGCGCGCAATGCCTCTTGACCGGCGCGCCGAGCCTGGTGGACGAGAAGCAGTTGCGCGAGTTGCATATCCGCTTGAGGAACCCAACGCCGGCCGGCTGAGCCTGGCTTGTGGTGGCTGCAGGGCAGGTATAACATCCGTTATAACTTCTCTGGAGTCCACCATGCATGTCCTCAAGCTCACCCAGATCGGCAATTCAGTCGGCGTCATCCTGCCGAAGGAAGTGTTGGCGCTGCTGAAGCTCGAAAAGGGCGATGCGCTGTACCTGACCGAAAGCCCTGACGGCATGCGCATCACGCCGCATGACCCGGTGTTCGAGGATCAGATGCAGGTCGCTCGCGGCATCATGAAGTCTCGCCGGGCGGTGCTGCGCGAACTGGCCAAGTAGTGCGATGGTTGCGAATCGGGACTGGATCTGGATTGATCCAGCGGTGATCCTCGCCGTGCACGACGAGCAATTGGCCGAGCATGGCGGCGCGGCGGGCCTGCGTGATGCGGGCTTGCTTGAGTCAGCGTTGGCTCGCCCGCGCAACTTGGCGCAATACGGCGAGCCCGATGTCGCAGCCCTGGCGGCATCGTACGCGTTCGGCCTGGCTCGAAACCACCCCTTCGTCGATGGCAATAAGCGCTCGGCATTCGTCGCCACAGAACTGTTTCTGCACCTCAATGGCTGGCAGCTTGACGCATCCGACGCCGACTGCGTGCTGGTGATGCTGAGTCTCGCCGCCGGCGACATCGACGAACCCACCTTCACAGCCTGGCTGCGCGAACGCATCGCCAAGCGCTGACCCGTCCCCGAGGGAGGAGACATCCCATGCCCAACGCCATCGACGACTTCCGCCACGACCACGAAGCCGGCGTCATCGGCAAGCCCGGCGACGCCACGCTGGACACCACGCGCATCGACGACACGCGCATCGCCGCGGTGCGTGCGCTGGTCTCGCCGGCGGTGCTGCTGGAAGAACTGCCGGTCACGCCGGCCATCGAATCGCTGGTCGAGAACACGCGCCAGGCCATCAGCCGCGTGCTGCATGGCCAGGACGACCGGCTGGTCGCGGTGGTCGGCCCCTGCTCGATCCACGACCACGACCAGGCCATGCACTACGCGCAGTTGCTCAAGCGCGTGGCGGATGAACTGGCCGGCGAGTTGATCGTCGTGATGCGCGT
>NZ_DATILJ010000328.1:0-9588 GCF_035476535.1 Aquabacterium sp. | reverse complement strand
GCCGTGAGCGTGCAGAAGAACCGGGCCTGGACGCTGGGCGCCAACCTGCAGGCCAACCCCTTCGTTACGGTGAGTGCCGAGCACTACCGCGACGACCAGAGCGGCAGCGCAGCCTTGGACGGTGCACGCACGGTGAGCTGGATCACGGCGGCTTATCGCTTTTCAGTCCGCACCGACGTCTATGCGGTGATCGACCGCAACAAAGTCACGGGCGGCTACGCCAAGCCAGCGTTCATGGGCGTCAAGGGCAGCCAGCAAGGGCTGGTGGTGGGCTTGCGCCACCGGTTCTGAGGCCGCCCGCCGCTCAAAAGTAGCGCACCCAGGCCTGGGTCGACCGGCGCTTGAAGCGCGCGAAAGCGCTCACCGGGATGTAGAGCAGCGGCACCATGCCCAGCCAGACGACCCAGACGATCCAGAACGCATCGGCATCGACGCCGAAGCGGGTGCCCTGGTTGGGCCCGAAAACCGCGAACAGCAGCTTGTAGCCCAGCAACAGCACGTACAGGTGCAGCAGGTAATAAAACATCGGTGCCCCGCCGAAGATCGACAGCGCCCGGGTCGCCGCGTTGTCGACCCGCTCCAGCGCCGCGAGAACCAGCAGCCCAACACCCAAAGTGAGCAGCAGGAAGTCGAGCGATGGTGGGTACTTGGTGAAATTGAGCCAGGACATCGCCGTCTGCACGCCGCTGCTGCCAGGGACCCAGGGCAGGTTCTCGCCATAGAGGTTGAAGCCGCGCAGCAGGAGCAGCGCCGCCAGGCAGGCCAGGCCGGTGGCCACCAGCACGCGGCGCCGGGCCGGCGCATCGAAGCGGGCCGAGAACAGCGGCGCAAACGCATAGCCCAGCAGGATCACACCGACCCAGGGCAGCGCCGGGTAGGTCAGGCGCACGCGCAGCGCGCCCTCGGCCACGAGCCAGCCGCGGTGCAGCATCAGTGTCCAGGGCGCGTACCAGGCGCTGTCCGGCGCCACGACGATGCCGGCCAGCGCGTTGTGGCCGCACACGATCACCAGGCCCAGCGCCGCCAGCAGCGCACGCGGCAAACCCGACAGCAGCGCCAGCACGATCATGCTGAAGCCGATGGCCCACATCACCTGCAGGTACAGCACCTGGTAAGTGCCGCTCCAGGCAAAGTTCACCAGCGTCAGTTCCAGTGCGATCAGCAGCAGCCCGCGCTTGAGCAGGAAACCCCGCACCGGCCGCGGCGTGCCGGTGGGCGGGTTGGCGTACAGCCAGGCGCCCAGGCCGGTCAGGAAGACGAACACCGGGGCGCAGAAGTGCGCGGCGAGCCGCGAGAAGAAGACTTCCGGCGAGGTGCCGGGCAGCGCCATCGGATCGCTCACCTGCAGGTGCAGGTAGAGCGTTTCGCGCACGTGATCCAGCATCATGATCACCATCACCAGGCCGCGCAGCGCGTCGATCGAGGTGATGCGCCGGCTGTGCACCGACGCCGCATCGCGCGCGGCGCTGGCGGGCGCCGCGCGGCTGGCGCCCGGGCTCAAGGTCGGGGTCAGTGACATGGTGGCTCCCGTGGCGGATCAGAACTTGTAGCGCGCCGTCAACGTGAACTTGCGGCCGCTGCCTGGAAACACCCACACCTGGTTGTAGGAGCTGGTGTAGAAGGTCTTGTCGAAGAGGTTGTCGACATCGAGCGAGAGCTGCAGCTGCTTGTTGAAGTTATAGGACGACACCAGCTTGACGCTGGTGTAGGCCGGCAGCTTGAAATTGTCGGCGGTCACCAGCGGGGCCACGGCGCCCTCGCGCTCGCCGATGTAGTTCAGCCCGCCGCCGAACGAGGCCGCGTTGCCGGCGATCGCGAAGGACTTCACCAGCATCAGGTTGGCGCTGTGGCGCGGCACGTTGGCCGATTGCCGGCCGACCAGGAAGGCGTTGTTGTCCTGCGTGACGCGTGCATCGGTGAAGGCGTAGGCAGCAGACAGACGCAAGCCAGTCAGCACTTCACCCGAGACGTCGAACTCGATGCCCTTGCTCTCGACCTCGCCGGCCGCCACCGAGAAGTTGTTGGGATCGGCCGGGTCGGGTGTCAGCACGTTGTTCTTGGTGATCTTGTAGAGCGCCAGCGTGCTGGTGATCTTCGAGTCCGCCGAGTCCAGCTTGGCGCCCACTTCGTAGGCCTTACCCTCTTCGGCCGGAAACGACGTGAAGTCGCTTTTCACGCCGCTGTTGGGCCGGAAGCTCTTGGACGCGGTGGCGTACAAGGACACCGTCTTGCTCGGCTGGAAGACCAGGCCAATGCGCGGCGTGGTCGCGCTCAGCGATTGCGCAGTCACCGTGCTGCGCAGGTGGTTCTCGAGCGACTGCTCGTAGCTGTCGTGGCGCAGGCCCAGCGTCATCTTCCACTGCGCCGCGAGGTCGATCTGGTCTTGGGCGTAGAAGGCATGCGCACGCTGTTCTTCCCGCGTGTCTGTGGTCAGCGCCGTGGGCGTTCCGACCCTGCCGTAGACCGGCTCGTAGATGTCGATAGCCCCCGCGCTGGCCAGGCGGAACTGCCGCCGCTCGTCGGTGAAGCGGTAGGCGTCGACGCCCACCAGCAGGTTGTGCACCATGCCGGCGGTCTTCAGCTTGCCCAGCAGTTCGAGCCGGCCGGAGACATCGGTGGCCGCGTTGTCGCGCGTGCGGCGCTGGCGCACCAGCGTGCGGCCATCGGCTTGCAGGAAGCGCGCTTCGGTGGCGATGCCGTTGATCGAGCTGTCCCGGTAGCTGAAGCCGGCCTGCACCGACCAATCGTCGTTGACCTGGTGCTGCACGAAGACCTGGTTGCCCGTGGTTTCGATGGTGTGCAGGCCGTCGCCGGGCTCGCCGAAGAAGCGAGAACGCGGCACCAGCCCGAGCACCCCATTCACCGCCACCACGCCCCGATCGAAGGTGGCGCGCTGCTTCGACACTTCCAGTTCATAGGACACGGTGGTGTCTTCCGACAGGATCCAGATCAGCGACGGCGACACCAGGTAGCGCTTGGCGCTGACATGGTCGCGGAAGCTGTCGCCGTCTTCCACCGCTGCGTTCAGGCGATAGGCCAGGCGATCGTTGATCGGACCGGTGAGATCGGCGGTGGTGCGGAACGTGCCGTAGCTGCCGGCGGACAGGCTGATGGACTGCGCCGGCTGGAACAAGGGCTTCTTGGTGGTGATGTTGACGGTGCCGCCCGGCTCGCCGCGGCCATACAGCGCGGACGCGGGCCCCTTCAGCACCTCGACGGTGGCGGTGTTGGCGGCATCGCGCACACCGTTGTAGCCGCGGCTGTAGTTGAAGCCGTTGACCATGTAGTCCGAGCCGAAGTTCGGGTCGCCAGTGAAGCCGCGCATCGCGTAGCTGTCCCACAGGCCACCGAGGTTGCTTTGTTTGGCGATGCCGCTGCCGAGCTCCAGCGCGTCGGCGAGCTTGGTCACGCCGGCTTCCTGCAGCAGGTCGGCGGTGATCACACGAACGCTCTGCGGCACATCCTTCAGCAAGGTGTCCGTCTTGGTGGCGCCGACGGCCGAGAGGTTGCGATAAGGCTGTTTGGCGGCCTTGACCTCCACGGACTGAAGCGCAGAGCTGCCGGGCGCACTGGCCGCCGCGGCGGGCGGGGCCGGGTCCACCGCCCAGGCAGGAGCGCTGCAGACCAGACAAGCAGCGGCCGGCACGGCGGCAAGAACAAAGCGTCGTTGGAACATCACGGTGAAACTCCTCGGGGTCGTTGGCATCAAGGGAACCGGGATCGCGGCGACGGATGCGCCGGGCTGGAACAGGCAAATGCAGGCAACTGCAGGTATCCGCAGGCAAAGGGACGCTCAACCTGCGCGTTGGCGGCTCTGGCGGCAAGAACAGTGAAGGTTGTGGTGGCGAGGCAAAGTCGCATGGCGACCCAGGGGAATTATTGGACTGGGCTCACGCAGAACCTGCTGTTGTCATCGATGCCGCCGCAATGTCCTGCGGTATGTCGGCGCCTCGGCGGGCAAGCATGCCGAAAGGCGCGCCGTGGTGCGTGACGGTCGGCGCTGGTGCAATCCCAAGCACCAATGGCGTGAGTGGGGAGCGCGCAGCACGACCTGCCGGCACCGGCGAATCTGCGCAATTCTCTGTGGCCCCGTCCGCTGTCAATGGTGATTTCTGCGCCGTGGCTGAACGTAAGCTGGGTGCATGCAAGCCTCCTTCCCGGACACGGTCACTCAAACGGCCATCGCCGATCTGCTGCCCGATCTGGTGGCCCTGCGCCACGATCTGCATGCCCACCCGGAACTCGCTTTCGCCGAGCATCGCACGGCCGGCATCGTCGCCCGTGCGTTGACCGAGCTCGGGCTGGAGGTGCACACCGGCATCGGCGGCACCGGTGTCGTGGGCGTGCTGCGCAACGGCACAGGGCAGGGCAGCATCGGCCTGCGCGCCGACATGGATGCACTGCCCATCGTCGAGGCCAGCGGCGTCGCGCACACCAGCACGGCCCACGGCGTGCACCATGGCTGCGGTCATGACGGGCACACCAGCATGCTGCTCGGCGCCGCGCGGCACCTGGCCCGCACGCGGCGCTTCAATGGCACCGTCAATCTCATCTTCCAGCCCGCTGAAGAAGGCCGCGGCGGCGCCCGCGCGATGGTGCAGGAGGGTCTCTTCGAGCGTTTCCCTTGCGACGCCGTCTACGCGCTGCACAACTGGCCGGATCTGGCCCTGGGCAGTGCGCAGACACGCGCCGGGCCGATCATGGCCGCGGCCGACCGCTTCGACATCAGCGTGCGCGGCCGGGGCGGCCATGCAGCCCAGCCGCACCGCACGCCCGACGCCATCCTGGCCGCCGGCGAGCTGGTGACGCAGCTGCACACGCTGGTCTCGCGCCGCATCGACCCGACCCGTTCGGCGGTGCTGTCGATCACCCGCATCGAAGGCGGCCAGTCGCACAACGTGCTGCCGGCCAGCGTGACACTGACGGGCACGGTGCGAAGCTTCGACGCCGACGTGCAGGACACGCTGGAAGCGGCGCTGCGCCAGGTGGCGCAAGGCGTTGCGCTGGGCAGCGGCACGCAGATCGACGTGGACTATGTGCGTTACTACCCCGCCACGGTCAACAGCGCAGCGGAGTCGGAGATGGCCCTGGCGGCTGCAAATGCGGTGGGCCTGGCCGCCAGCGTGGCGCCGGCACCGGCGTTCACGTCGGAGGACTTCGCCTTCATGCTGCAGCGGCGCCCCGGCGCCTACCTCTGGCTAGGCCAGCGCCGCGATGAACACGATGCGCCCCTGCATCATCCGAGTTATGACTTCAACGACGCAGTGCTGGGCCATGGCGTGGCCTGGTTCTGCGCGCTGGCCGAGCGTGCGCTGCCGATCGCCGGCAGCGCTGCGGATTGACGCCATCGGCACAGTCGCAAGCTTCATTCAAACCTGTCGGAGTGTCAGATGAACCTGAGCAGCTTTTTCGCAGCCACAGCCTTGCTGGCAGGTGCGGCCGCATCCACCGGCGCGCAGGCGCACGGCATCTGGTTCGCCCAGCGCGCGAACCATCTGGCGCTGGTCTACGGCGTGGGTGCCGACGACCTCGACGCGGTGAAACGCCTGCCGCTGATCAAGAGCGTGACGGGCTACGACGCCGCCTGGAAGCCGGTGGCGACGAAGTTCCGTGTCGCCGGCCCGCTGCTGCTGGTGGACAGCGACAGCGCCACGACGGTGGTGACGGCCGTGCTCGACAACGGCATCTGGAGCAAGACACCCGATGGCGAGTGGCACAAGAAGGGCAAGGACGAAGTGCCGAATGCCGTCACCAGCGAAAAGACGATCAAGTACGCGGTGATGATCCGCGGGCCGCTGAGCACGCCGCTGCCGGCCTGGCCCGAGCAGACGCTGCAGCTCTTGCCGGTCGATGCGGCCTTGCCGGTGCTGCTGGGCAAGCCGCTGAAGCTGCGTGTGCTGTTCAAGGGCCGGCCCGTCGCCGGCGCCGTGGTGCAGAACGACTACGTCAACGATCCGGACAACGAAGGCGTGAAGAGCGCGGCCGACGGCAGCGTGACCCTCATCGTGCGCAACCAGGGGCTCAACGTCATCGCCGCGCGCTTCGACGGCCCGCCCGATGATCCAAGCAAGGCCAACAAGATCGAGCACCTCGCGACCTTGTCCTTCGTCTTGCCGCACGCGCCGGAATGAGCCGCGTGATGTTGCTGCTCCATCCTGTGACACCTGTGCCAGCGCGGCACCCCGCGCAACCACGCGCTGCAGCAACGGTGACGCCCGAATCGCGGGTTAGACCTGAGATCTGAGCCTGTTTTCGGCCCTGCGGCCCGTGGCATGGCGATTGCGCTCTGAAGCATCGAACCGGTTCGGCAAGGGTCTGCCGACCGGGGTGCTCCACCGCTGTTCCCATCACCCTCAGGAGACTGTCCATGCTCTACGCCGCGCCCGGCACCGCTGGTGCCAAAGTCACGTTCAAGCCCCAGTACGACAACTTCATCAACGGCAAGTTCGTGCCGCCGGTCAAGGGCCAGTACTTCGAGGTGATCACGCCGATCACCGGCAAGCCCTACACCCGCGCCGCACGCTCGGGTGCCGAGGACATCGAGCTGGCGCTGGACGCCGCGCATGCCGCGGCCGACGCCTGGGGCCGCACCGCGCCGGCAGAGCGCGCCAACGTGCTGTTGAAGATTGCCGACCGCATCGAGCAGAACCTGGAACTGCTCGCCTACGCCGAGACAGTGGACAACGGCAAGCCGATCCGCGAAACGCTGAATGCCGACATCCCGCTCACCGCGGATCATTTCCGTTATTTCGCCGGCTGCCTGCGCGCGCAGGAAGGCGCCTTGAGCGAGATCGACGAGAACACCATCGCCTACCACTTCCACGAGCCGCTGGGCGTGGTCGGCCAGATCATCCCGTGGAACTTCCCGATCCTGATGGCGGCGTGGAAGCTGGCACCGGCCATCGGCGCCGGCAACTGCGTGGTGCTGAAGCCGGCCGAATCGACGCCGATCAGCATCATGGTGCTGGCCGAACTGATCGCCGACCTGCTGCCGCCCGGCGTGCTGAACATCGTCAACGGTCTCGGCCGCGAAGCCGGCATGCCGCTGGCATCGAGCAAGCGCATCGCCAAGATCGCCTTCACCGGCTCCACCGCCACCGGCCGCGTCATCGCGCAGGCCGCGGCGACCAACCTGATCCCAGCCACGCTGGAACTCGGCGGCAAGAGCCCGAACATCTTCTTCAAGGACATCGCCGATGCCGACGATGCACTGTTCGACAAGGCCATCGAAGGCCTGGTGCTGTTCGCGTTCAACCAGGGCGAGGTCTGCACCTGCCCGTCGCGCGCACTGATCCATGAAGACATCTACGACAAGTTCATGGCCCGCGCGCTGGAGCGCGTCAAGGCCATCAAGCAGGGCAACCCGCTCGACACCGAGACGATGATGGGCGCGCAGGCCTCGGCGATGCAGATGGACAAGATCATGTCCTACCTCGAGGTCGGCAAGCAGGAAGGCGCGCAGCTGCTGATCGGCGGCGACCGGGCCCACCTGCCGGGCGACCTGGCCGGCGGCTACTACATCCAGCCCACGCTGTTCAAGGGCAACAACAGCATGCGCATCTTCCGCGAAGAGATCTTCGGCCCGGTGCTCGCGGTGACCACCTTCAAGACCGAGGCCGAAGCGCTGCAGATCGCCAACGACACGCCGTATGGCCTGGGCGCCGGCGTCTGGACGCGCGACGGCAGCGCGGCGTACCGCATGGGCCGTGCCATCAAGGCCGGCCGGGTGTGGACCAACTGCTACCACGCCTACCCGGCACACGCCACCTTTGGGGGTTACAAGGAATCGGGCATCGGCCGCGAAACCCACAAGATGATGCTCGACCACTACCAGCAGACCAAGAACCTGCTGGTCAGCTACAACCCGAACAAGCTCGGCTTCTTCTGAGGAGCACGGCCATGCAAGCGAAGCTCACCAGTCTCTTTTGCGCCGCGGCGCTGGCCTGCACCGCAGCCCACGCCGTGGTCACCGACCAGATGATCGAAGCCGAGGCCACCAGCACCGGCAACGTGCTGACCTGGGGCGTGAACACGCAAGGCCAGCGCTACTCGCCGCTGAAGCAGGTCAATACCAGCACCGTGGCCCAGCTGGTGCCGGCCTGGGCCTTCTCGTTCGGCGGCGAGAAGCAGCGCGGCCAGGAATCGCAGCCGGTGATCCACAACGGCAAGATGTTCGTCACCGCGTCGTATTCGCGGCTGTTCGCGCTGGATGCGGCCACCGGCAAGAAGCTGTGGAAGTACGAGCACCGCCTGCCCGAGGGCATCATGCCCTGCTGCGATGTGGTCAACCGCGGCGCGGCGCTGTACGACAAGCTGGTGATCTTCGCCACGCTGGATGCACAGCTCGTTGCGCTGGACCAGGACAGCGGCAACGTGGTCTGGAAGGAGAAAATCGACGATTACAAAGCGGGTTATTCGGCCACCGCCGCGCCCATCATCGCCAATGGCTTGGTGCTCACTGGCGTCTCGGGCGGCGAGTTCGGCGTGGTCGGCCGGGTCGAGGCGCGCAGCGCCAAGACCGGGCAGCTGGTCTGGACGCGGCCCACGGTGGAAGGCCACATGGGCTACACCTACGACCCCGATGGCAACCCCAAGGAAAATGGCATCTCCGGCACCACCAACCAGAGCTGGCCGGGCGACCTGTGGAAGACCGGCGGCGCGGCCACCTGGCTGGGCGGCACCTACGATGCCAAGACCGGCCTGGCCTACTTCGGCACCGGCAACCCGGCGCCCTGGAACAGCCACCTGCGCAAGGGCGACAACCTGTTCTCGTGCTCCACCGTGGCCATCGACATCAAGACAGGCCAGATCAAGTGGCACTACCAGAACACGCCCAACGACGGCTGGGACTTCGACGGTGTCAACGAGTTCGTCACCTTCGACATGGACGGCAAGCGCGTCGGCGGCAAGGCCGATCGCAACGGCTTCTTCTACGTCAACGACGCGAGCACCGGCAAGCTGCTCAATGCCTTTCCGTTCGTCAACAAGATCACCTGGGCCAGCAGCATCGACCTGAAGACCGGCAAGCCGAACTTCATCGACGCGAACCGGCCCGGCGACCCGACGGCAGGCGACGGCAAGAAGGGCACGTCGATCTTCTCGGCGCCCAGCTTCCTGGGCGGCAAGAACCAGATGCCGATGGCCTACAGCCCGGACACCAAGCTGTTCTACGTGCCGGCCAATGAGTGGGGCATGGAGATCTGGAACGAGCCCGTCACCTACAAGAAGGGCGCGGCCTACCTCGGCGCCGGCTTCACCATCAAGACGCTGGACGACGACTACATCGGCGCGCTGCGCGCCGTGGACCCGAAGACCGGCAAGATCGTCTGGGAAGTGAAGAACAACGCGCCGCTGTGGGGCGGCGTGCTGACCACCGGCGGCAACCTGGTGTTCTGGGGCACGCCCGAGGGCTACCTGAAAGCCGCGGACGCCAAGACCGGCAAGGTGGTGTGGCAGTTCCAGACCGGCTCCGGCGTGGTGGCCCCGCCCATCACCTGGAACCAGGGCGGCGAGCAGTACGTCAGCGTGGTCTCCGGCTGGGGCGGCGCCGTGCCGCTGTGGGGTGGCGAAGTGGCCAAGAAGGTCAGC
>NZ_DATILJ010000327.1:0-4355 GCF_035476535.1 Aquabacterium sp. | reverse complement strand
GTGCTGGAGCTGCTGATGGCGCTGCTGCTGGCGCTGATGGTGCTGCTGGTGTTCGGCAACGTGGTGCTGCGCTACGGCTTCAACTCGGGCATTGCGATGTCGGACGAGATGTCGCGCTGGGCCTTCGTCTGGCTCACCTTCCTGGGCGCCGTGGTCGCCCTGAAGGAGCACGGCCACCTGGGCTCGGACATGCTGGTGTCGCGGCTGCCGGTGCTGGGCAAGAAGATCTGCCTGGTGCTGGGCCAGCTGCTGATGCTGTTCCTGACCTGGCTGCTGCTGCGCGGTGCGTTCGAGCAGGCGCGCATCAACTGGGACGTGGAGGCGCCGGTCACCGGGGCCTCGGTCGCCTGGTTCTATGGCGCCGGCGTGGTCTTCGCGGTGTCGGCCGGCGTGCTGCTGCTGCGCGAGACCTGGCGCGCGCTGTCGGGCCAGCTGGCCGACAGCGAACTGGTGATGGTCAAGGAGTCGGAGGAGGCCGCCGAACTCGAAGCGCTGCAGGCCGAACTGGCCCGCGACGCTGCTCCCGCCCCCAGCCCCACCCGGAGCCGCTGATCATGACCGTGTTCATCTTCCTCGGCTCCTTGCTCGCCGCGATGGCGCTGGGCATCCCGATCGCCTATGCGCTGCTGGCCACCGGTGCTGCGCTGATGTGGCACCTGGACCTGTTCGACGCGCAGATCCTGGCGCAGAACGTCATCAACGGCGCCGACAGCTTCCCGCTGCTGGCCGTGCCGTTCTTCATGCTCGCCGGCGAGATCATGAACGTCGGCGGGCTGTCGCAGCGCATCGTCAACTTCGCGCTGGCGCTGGTCGGCCACATCAAGGGCGGGCTGGGTTATGTGGCCATCGTCGCGGCCTGCTTGCTGTCGGCCTTGTCGGGCTCGGCGGTGGCCGATGCGGCGGCGCTCACCGCGCTGCTGTTGCCGATGATGACCAAGGCCGGCCATGACAAGGCGCGCTCCGGCGGGCTGATCGCCGCCTGCGGCGTCATCGGCCCGGTGATCCCGCCCAGCATCGGCTTCGTGATCTTCGGCGTCGCGGCCAACGTCTCGATCTCCAAGCTGTTCCTCGCCGGCATCGTGCCCGGCCTGCTGATCGGCGCGGCGCTGTGGCTGACCTGGATGATCCTGGTGCGCAAGGAGCAGATCGTGCCGCCGGCGCGCAAGTCGCGCCAGGAGGTGCTGGTGGCGATGCGCGAGGCCACCTGGGCGCTGCTGCTGCCGGTGATCATCCTCGTCGGCCTGCGCTTCGGTGTCTTCACGCCGACCGAAGCGGCGGTGGTCGCGGCGGTGTATGCCTTCTTCGTCGCCACGGTGGTCTATCGCGAGCTGAACCTGCGGCAGCTGTATGCCATCTTCGTCACCGCGGCCAAGACCACCGCGATCATCATGTTCCTGGTCGCCGCGGCGATGGTCTCGGCCTGGCTGATCACGGTGGCCGACCTGCCCAGCAAGATGATCGCGCTGCTGCAGCCCTTCATGGGCAGCCCGACGCTGCTGCTGATCGCGATCATGCTGCTGTGCATGGCGGTGGGCACTGCGATGGACATGACACCGACCATCCTGATCCTCACGCCGGTGCTGATGCCGGTGATCAAGCAGGCCGGCATCGACCCGGTGTACTTCGGCGTGCTGTTCATCATCAACAACTCGATCGGCCTGATCACCCCGCCGGTGGGCACGGTGCTGAACACCGTGGCCGGTGTCGGCCGCATGAAGATGGACGAGGTCACGCGCGGCGTGCTGCCCTTCATGCTGGCCGAGTTCGCGGTGCTGTTCCTGATGGTGCTGTTCCCGCCGCTGGTGACGGTGCCGATGCGCTGGTTCACCGGATGAATTCCCCCACCCCCGTAGCGCCTTCGGCGCTTCCCCCTCAAGGGGGCCGCGCCGGCGGACCGGCGGAGCCGGATCCGCGGCCCGCGCTGGACAGCGTCGGCCATGCCCCGCCCGTGACCCCTTCCCACTGACCAACCGAAACAGGAGACTGAGCATGAATCTCTTCACCCGCCGCGCCGCTGTGCTGGCACTGAGCCTGATGGCCGCGTCCTTTGCCACCCAGGCCCAGGACATCAAGGAACGCGCCTTCAAGCTGGCGCTGCAGAACCCCAAGGGCCACCCGCTGGCCACCGGCGCCGAGAAGTTCGCCGAGATCGTCGCGGCCAAATCCGGCGGCAAGCTCAAGGTCAACCTGTTCCCCGGCGGCACGCTGGGCAGCGACGCGGCCAGCGTCAGCGCGCTGCAGGGCGGCACGATCGAGATCGTGGTGCTGAACTCCGGCATCCTGGCCTCGCAGGTCAAGGACTTCGAGGTCTACGACTTCCCGTTCATGTTCGCCAACGCCCAGGAGGCCGACGCAGTGGTCGACGGCCCGCTGGGCCAGAAGCTGCACGCCAAGCTGGCCGACAAGGGCATCGTTGGTCTGGCCTACTGGGAACTGGGCTTCCGCAGCCTGACCAACAGCAAGCGGCCGGTCGCCAAGGTCGAGGACATCGCCGGCCTGAAGCTGCGCGTGATCCCGAACGCCATCAACATCGACTGGGTCAAGGCGCTGGATGCCAACCCGACGCCGCTGGCTTTCCCAGAGCTGTATGCCGCGCTGGAGCAGAAGGCCGTGGACGGGCAGGAGAACCCGGTCAGCGTGATCCTGGCCAACAAGTTCGCCGAGGTGCAGAAGTACCTGACCTTGACCAACCACCAGTACAACCCGCAGTCGATGATCTTCAGCAAGAAGGTCTGGGACACCCTGGGCGCACCGGAGAAGAAGATCCTGCAGGACGCTGCCGTTGAAGCCAGCCGCTTCCAGCGCCAGACCTCGCGCGACGCCGCCGCCGGCACCATCGACCAGCTGAAGAAGGCCGGCATGCAGGTGAATGAATTGCCGGCAGCCGAGATGACCAAGCTGCGCGACAAGATGAAGCCGGTGATCGACAAGCATGGCGCCGCCATTGCCGCCACCGTGGCCGAGCTGCAGGGCGAGCTGGCCAAGCTGCGCAAGTGATGACTGGCCACTGACAACGAGCAGGCAATCGACCATGGATCCACAAAAGCCGTTGATCGGGTTGATCGGCGCCGGCATCTCGCAGTCGCTGTCCCCGGCGATGCACGAGGAAGAGGCCCGTCACCACGGCCTGGACCTGCACTACCAGCTGATCGACCTCGACCGCACCGGCGAGGGCATCGAAGCGCTGCCGGGCCTGTTGGCCGCCGCGCGCACCATCGGTTTTGCCGGCCTGAACATCACCTTCCCGTGCAAGCAGGCGGTGCTGCCGCTGCTGGATGATTTGTCCGACGAAGCGCGTGCGATGGGCGCGGTGAACACCGTCGTCCAGCGCGACGGCCGGCTGATCGGCCACAACACCGACGGCTCCGGCTGGGCCTGGGCCTTCCGCCGCGCCCTGCCGCAGGCCGAGTTGTCCCGCGTGGTGCTGCTGGGCACCGGCGGCGCCGGCTCGGCAATTGCCCATGCGGTGCTGCAGCTGGGCGCGCAGCAACTGGTGCTGGTCGACCGAGAACTGCCGCGCGCGCAGGCCTTGGCGCACAGCCTCAACGCGCTGCATGGTGCGGGCCGCGTGATGGCCCAGGCCGACGTGGCCGCCGCGCTGCAGGGCGCCAGCGGGCTGATCCATGCCACACCCACCGGCATGTCCAAGCTGCCCGGCCTGCCGCTGGATGCCGCGCTGCTCCACCCGGGCCTGTGGGTCGCCGAGGTGGTGTATTTCCCGCTTGAGACTGCGCTGCTGAAGGCCGCGCGCGCGGCCGGTTGTCCGGTGGCCGACGGTGGCGGCATGGCGGTGGGCCAGGCCATCGGCGCTTTCGAACTGTTCACTGGCCGGCAGGCCGACCCGGAGCGCGTGGCCGCGCACTTCCGGCGTTTGGTGGCGGCGCGTGAAGCGGCGGCGCAGACCGTCTGAAACCAGGAGCCCCTGTCGTGACGACAACCCCCCTCGCACCTGATCGCGAAGCCATTGGCGAGCTGCCCAACCCGCTGGGCCTCGAAGGCATCGAGTTCATCGAATACGCCACCACGCGCCCGCAGGCCCTGGGCCAGGTGCTGGAACGCCTGGGCTTCCGCCCGGTGGCGCGGCATCGCTCGCGCGAGGTGCTGCTGTACCGCCAGGGCGCGATGAACGTGGTCATCAACGCCCATCTCAGCAGCCTGCCGCGCAGCGTTCAGCCCGGCGAGACGCCGGTGATCACCGCCGTCGCGCTGCGCGTGCAGGATGCTGCGGCCGCCTACCGCCGCGCGCTGGACAAGGGCGCCTGGGGCGTACCCACCCAGGTGGCGGTGATGGAGCTCAACATCCCGGCCATCCATGGCGTCGGCGCCAGCCGCCTGTACTTCATCGACCGCTGGCG
>NZ_DATILJ010000326.1:0-12805 GCF_035476535.1 Aquabacterium sp. | reverse complement strand
GTAGACCGCAACGACGCTGACCACCGGCGGCGCGATTTCGGGGTACTGCGCGATCGGCAGCACACGCATCGCCGACAGGCCGGCGATGACGAAGAAGATCGACAACACGGCCGCGAAGATCGGCCGGTCGATGAAGAAGCGCGAAAACATGCGGAGCCTCGCTTACTTGGAGGCCGCAGGCTTGGCCGCGGATGCCGCCGGTGCCGCGGGCGCGCCACCGGACTGTGCCGGTGCCCCCACCTGCACCGGCGCACCGGGGAAGAAGATGCGTGCCATGCCGTCGACGATCACCGGGTCACCGGCCGCCAGGCCCGAGCGGATGATCCAGCCATCGGCCAGCTGATCGCCCACCTGCACCGGTTTGGGCATTGCCTTGCCGTCGGCCGCGACATAGACGAATTTGCCCTGCGGCCCTTCCAGCACCGCACGCGTGGGCACCTTCACCGCCTTCGGCCGGCTGGCGCCGAGCAGGCGCACACGCACGAACTGGCCGGGCTTCAGCACGCCATCGGGGTTCGGCACCTCGGCCTCGGCCTCGATGGTGCCGGTGGTGCCCGAGATGCGCGTATCGGAGAACACCACTTTGCCCTTGCGGGCATACAGGCTGCCGTCGGCGAGCTTCAACTCCACGTCGAAGGCTTCACCAGCCGGCAGCTTCAGGGCGCCGCTGGCGGATTCGCTGCGCCAGTGCTGCTGGTCGGTGTCGGCCAGGCCGAATCGCAGTTTGATCGGGTTCGTTTGAACCAGCGTCGTCAACAGGGTTTCCGGACCGGCCACCAGCGTGCCTTCGGAAACCTGCGAGCGCCCGGCCACGCCGTTGATCGGCGCTTCGACCTTGGCATAACCCAGGTTCAGCGCGGCCTCGGCGCGGCGCGCCTGGGCGCCCTTGACGTCGGCACGGGCGATCTGCTCGGCCGAAGCAGCGTCGTCATATTCGCGCTGGCTCACTGCCTTGGCTTCCCACAGGGGCTTCAGGCGCGCCAGCGTGCGCGCGGCCTGGCCAGCCCGCGCATCGACGGCGGCCAGGTCGGCATCGGCCCGGTTCAGCGCGGCCTGGAACGGCGCGGCGTCCAGCGAGTACAGCGACTGGCCCTTGCGCACCGCCACCCCTTCGCTGAAGTTGCGCTGCTGCAGGATGCCGCCCACGCGGGCTCGCACTTCCACCTCGCGCGAACCAGCGGTCTGGCCGACGTATTCATAAGTCACCGGCACATCGGCCAGGGCCACGGTTTCGATCGTCACCGGCGCGGGCGGCGGCCCACTGGCATGCCCATCCTGCGCGCCGGAACGGCTGCAACCCACCAGCAAAACCGCTGCGGCCACCGAGGCCATCACGAGCAAGGGCCATGCCAACGTGGCGCGGCCAGTACGGATTGATTTCATCACATTCCACCCTGATTCGGCAATGCGGCGCAGTTTACATACATCCATGAATGTATGATGCGGCCTAGGGTCAATCGGCTGAAACAGTCGAGGGTCAGCCCGATGTCTGGAGACGTCAATCCCATGGTTCGCCGCACAAAAGACGAGGCCCTTGCCACGCGCCACTGCATTCTGGATGCGGCGGAGTTGCTGTTTCAGCAACAAGGCGTTTCCCGTACCTCGCTGCAGGAGATCGCGCAGGCCGCGGCCTTGACACGCGGCGCGATCTACTGGCACTTCAAGGACAAGGCCGACCTGTTCAACGCGATGATGGAGCGGGCCACGATGCCGCTGGAGGAGTCGATGGCGGCGGCCAGCGGCGACGAGACGCAGAGCCAGGATCCGCTGACCTTCATCGAGGAACGCCTGGTGCAGGCCCTGCACCTGACGGTGCATCACGCCCCGACACGGCGCGTGTTCGAGATCGCCACGCACAAGGTCGAGTATGTCGACGAGTTGCAGGCCGTGCGCGAGCGCCACCTGCACAACCGCAACGAGTGCCTGGTCCAGGTGGAGCAGCAGCTGAAGCTGGCCACCAAGCGCGGCCAGATCAACAAGCGCACGCCGCCGCGCAGTGCGGCGCTGGGCCTGCACGCCTTGGTGGACGGGCTGATCCAGAACTGGCTGCTCGACCCCCAGGCCTTCGACCTCGTACGGGTCGGCCGCCAGGTGCTGCGAGCCTACCTGGCGGGGCTGCGACCCGACGAGGCCGCCTGAGCGCGCCCCCAGGCCGACGAAATACGTCGTCCGCCCCCCGAGGGGGTCAAGCAAAGTGGCAGAGCCACATTTGCTTGCGAGGCCATGCGACAAAGCGCGGCTCCGGCAGGCTGAACAGCAGCCCAGACCCTTGACGCGGCACCCCGAGTCACGGGAAAGTCACCTGTTTTACCCTCAGCGACCACGCCAGCGCCCGGCCTGCCGCCCGCGCGGCCGGGGCCACGGAGACTCCTGCCCATGAGCTTTGCCCTGCCCCCCGCCCCTGCCCGCGCCGCCTGGCGCCTGTCGGCGATCACCAGCGCGGTGCTGTTGACCAGCGCCTGCGCAACCCCCCAGCCCGCAGCGCCGGCAGCAGCCACCACGGCCGCCGCCAGCCCGGCCCCTGCCGCATCGACACCCGCGGCCGGCGCATCAGCCCCGGCCGCAGGGGCCAGCGCGCCAGGCGCCGCCCGCCCACCCGCGGATGCCGCCGCGCCCAAGCCCTTTGCCGAGGTGATCAAGGACGCCAAGCGCCAGGACGGCTATTTCGCCATCTGGCGCAAGGACGAAAAGGTCTGGCTGGAGATCCCGAGCAGCGCGCTGAACAAGCCGCTGCTGTTCTCGGTGAACATCGCCAACTCGATCGGCGAGCGCGGGCTCTATGCCAGCCAGATGGGCCCTGGCGCGATGGTGGAGTGGCGGCGCATCGGCAACCAGTTGCAACTGGTGGCGCTGAACATGCAATTCCGCGCCGACGGTGGGGGCAAGCGCGCCGTGGAGCAGGCCTTCTCGCCCAGCCTGATCGCCGCGGCTCCCGTGGCCAGCGCCGAGCACCCTGGGCGCAAGGCCTTCCTGGTGGATGCCGCTGCGCTGCTGCTGAGCGACATCCCCAGCTACAGCACGCGGCTCGAAGCCGCGTACCGGCTGCCGTACAGCCTGGACCGGACCAACTCCTACTTCGAAGCAGCGCGTGCCGATGCCAGGCTGAGCACGCTGACCGCCCGGGTGCACTTCGCCACCCCGCGCATTCCGGCGCCACCGCTGGTGCCCAGTCCGGTGCCCATGCCCTCGCTGCCGCAATCCGTGCCCGATCCGCGCAGCCTGTTCGTCAGCTACGTCTACAGCTTCCAGCCCTTGCCCGAAACTGTCATGCGCCCACGCGCCACCGATCCGCGCGTCGGCCACTTCATGGAATCGTTCACCGACCTCGGCGGCGACATGAAGCCCAACCCGCGGGTGCATTACGTGAAGCGCTGGCGCCTGGACAAAAAAGACCCGGCGGCGGCGCTGTCCGAACCGGTGCAGCCCATCACCTACTGGCTGGACAAGAACATCCCGCCGCGCTACCGCGCTGCGGTGGAGGCCGGCATCCTGGAGTGGAACAAGGCCTTCGAGAAGATCGGCTTCAAGAACGCCCTGGTCGCCAAGCAGCAGCCCGATGACGCCGACTGGGACAACATGGACGCCACGCATGCGTCGATCCGCTGGTTCGTCGGCGCCGACGTCGGCTTTGCGATCGGCCCGTCGCGGGCCGACCCGCGCTCCGGCGAGATCCTGGATGCCGACATCGGCATGAGCGATGTCTTCGCCCGCGGCTCGCGGCGCTTCATCTCGGACGATGTCGGCAAGCCGCAGGGCATCGCCGCAGCACAGCTGCATGCCGGCCATGACGCGGCCTACTGCAGCTACGGCCAGCAAGCCGCGGCCGAGATGGACTTCGCGCTCGACATCCTCGAAGCCCGTGGCGACATTGCACCGGACAGTCCCGAGGCCGAAGCCTTCGTGCAGGCGGTGATCAAGGACACCATCGCGCATGAGGTCGGCCACACGCTGGGCCTCAAGCACAACTTCAAGGCCTCGACGACGGTCAGCCGCGAGCAGCTGAAGGACAAGGCCTACACCGATGCCCACGGCACTTCCGGCTCGGTGATGGACTACAACGCCCTGAACATCGCGCTGAAGGGCGAGACACAGGGCACCTACAACAACACCACGCTCGGCGCCTACGACTACTGGGCCATCGAATACGCCTACAAGCCGCTGGAGGCGGCCAGCGAAGCGGCCGAACTCGGCAAGATCGCCGCCCGCAGCACCGAGCCGGCGCTGGCCTTTGCCGACGACACCGATGCCGGCGGCTTCGGCCCCTACGACGGCATGGATCCGCTGGCCAACCGCTTCGACCTGGGCGACGACCCGCTGGCCTACTTCAAGAAGCGCCTGGCGCTGTCGCAGGAGTTGTGGGCCCGCGTGCAGCAGCGCAGGCCGCAGCCCGGCGACGATCCGCTGCGCCAGCAGCGCTCGATGCAGTCCGGCTTCAATCAGCTGTTCCGCGCCGCCGAACTGGTGGGCAAGTACGTCGGCGGCATGCATGCAGTGCACGACCTGCCGGGCACCACCGGCCGCGCCAGCCTGCGCCCGGTGGAGCCGGCCAAGCAGCGCGAAGCCTTGCAGTTCCTGGCCAGCGGCCTGTTCAGCGCCGACAGCTTCCGCTTCCGCCCCGAGTTCCTGACCTCCTTGACCATGGACTACCAGGAGTGGGACCGCGCGCCGGTGAACCTGCCGGCCGCCGTGGCCCGCGTGCAACTGGTGGCGCTGGACCGCCTGCTCAGCGCGCCCACCGCGCAGCGCCTGCTGGACCTGCCCGGCTACCTGCCCGAGGCCGAGCGCAAGGGCCTGATCTCGCTGAACGAGGTCTACGGCACGCTGCAAGCGTCGGTGTGGAGCGAGCTGAAGACCGGCAGCGAGATCGAACGCCTGCGCCGCAACCTGCAGCGCGAACACCTGCGCCGCCTGCAGACCGTGCTGACGCGCGGCGCCCCTAACCTGCCGGCCGACGCCCTGAGCCTGGCGCGGCTGCATGCCACGCAACTGCAGGCCGATTTGCGCACCGCAGTGGCCAAGAGTGGCAACCAATCGGTCGAAACCCGTGCCCACCTGAGCGAAAGCCTGGGGCTGCTGACCGAAGCACTGCGCGCAACAATGCAGCGCAGCTGACAACCTGTTTGGAGAACCTGATGTCGATGACAAAACAATGGGCGGCACTGGCAGTGGCCGCGTTGGTGGTGGGCTGCGGCGGCGGCGACAGCACCGAGGCCACGACAAGCAACGCAGCCCGTGCGATGCGCGCGCTCGCGGTGTCGGCGCCCAGCGCCGTTGCCAGCGCGGTGGCGCCTGCCGTGGCCGCCGAACTTCTGCTGAACTTTGCCGAAGCGCACGCCGATCTGGAGGTCTACTTCCCCGGCCACCAGGCGACGCAGGACGCCGGCCCGTTCAAGTACCGCTACTACCCATCGACCGGCATCTACCTGGGCGTGGTGGTCAGCGCCGATCCGACCTACCTGCTGAACCATGTCTACGTACTGGGCGGTGTCTTCGGCGACGTGCCGATCGATGTCGGCCCGCTGACGAACTACGTCACGCCGACCGAGCCGAATCCCGGTGGCACGAACAACGGCTGCGCCGACCTGAGCCTGTACGACACCCAGGGCACCCGCACGGTGATGACCCATGCCTACAGCGGCGTGATCACCGGCACGGTGACGAGCGACACGCTGGTCGGCGCATTGACAAGCTTCGAAGGCCAGCAGGCACGTGAGGTCGTCACCACGACCACCGGCAGCCAGACAATCGGCGGCATGACGGCGTCGGCGGACGGCGAGATCAAGAGCTACCAACGCAAGAGCGGTGATGCGGAGGTCACGAACTACGGCAGTGTCATCGTCAAGCAAAACTCCGTCGGTGGCATCAGCACCACAACGACGCTCAAGACCGTCTGGTCGCCGCCATGGGTGTCCCGTGAATACGGGCTGGCGGTTGGACAGTCGCTGTCGGTCACGCAGTCGGGCAGCACCACGTCCACGATGACCTACTCGATACCGGGCTACCCACCGGTCGTCAACACCTCATCCAGCACCTTGACCGAAACCGTCAAGTACGTCGGGCGCGAATCCGTCACCGTGCCGGCCGGCACGTTCGAGGCCTGCAAGTTCGAGCGCACGAATGCGGAGGACGGCAGCCTCAGCACCAACTGGCTGAGCGTCGGCAACGGTCTCCCGCTCAAGACCGTCATCGGCTCCGGCACCGAGATGATGACCATGCAGGCCACGTCGATCACAGTGAACGGCCAGCCGCTCTGATGCCCTGCCGGGGCGCACGGGCCTCAGGGCCGGAGGGCCGGAAGGCCTGAGGGCTCCTGCGCCCGCGCCGTGCGCGCGCGCTCGCTGACTGCCAGAATCGCTGGCCACACCACGTCAGGAGCGCAGCGCATGGCCACTTCCTCCCACCCGTTCGCCAAAACCCTGCAGGGCTTCAGCACGGCCTCGGCCAAGTCCGGCAGGCTGTACTCGCTGCCCGCGCTGCAGCGCCAGCTCGGCAGCCGGCTGCAGCGGCCGCTGAGCCGGCTGCCGGTGTCGATCCGCATCGTGCTGGAGAGCGTGCTGCGCAATTGCGACGGCCAGCGCGTGCTGCCCGAGCATGTGCATCAACTCGCCAACTGGCAGCCGCAGGGCGAGCGCAGCGACGAGATCCCCTTCGTCGTCTCCCGCGTGGTGCTGCAGGACTTCACCGGCGTGCCGCTGCTGGCCGACCTGGCCGCGATGCGCAATGTCGCGGCTTCGATGGGCAAGAACCCCAAGGCCATCGAGCCGCTGGTGCCGGTGGACCTGGTGGTCGACCATTCGGTGATGATCGACCACTACGGCAACAAGCAGGCGCTGGACCTGAACATGAAGCTCGAGTTCCAGCGCAACCGCGAGCGCTACGAGTTCATGAAGTGGGGCATGCAGGCCTTCGACACCTTCGGCGTGGTGCCGCCCGGCTTTGGCATCGTGCACCAGGTGAACCTGGAATTCCTGGCCCGCGGCGTGCACAAGACGGCCGGCAAGGGTCTGGGCAAGGACAGGATCTACTACCCGGACACCCTCGTCGGCACTGACAGCCACACGACGATGATCAACGGCATCGGTGTGGTGGGTTGGGGCGTTGGCGGCATCGAGGCCGAAGCCGCGATGCTGGGCCAGCCGGTGTACCTGCTAACGCCCGATGTGGTCGGCTTCGAGATGAGCGGCCGGCTGCGTGAAGGCGTGACCGCCACCGACCTGGTGCTCACCGTCACCGAGATCCTGCGCAAGGAGAAGGTGGTCGGCAAGTTCGTCGAGTTCTTCGGCGAGGGCACGGCCTCGCTGGCGCTGCCCGACCGCGCGACCATCGCCAACATGGCGCCCGAATACGGCGCGACGATGGGCTTCTTCCCGGTCGACGAGAAAACCCTCGCCTACCTGAAGGGCACCGGCCGCACCAAGGCCGAACTCGAAGCCTTCGAGGCCTACTTCAAGGCCCAGGGCCTGTGGGGCATACCGGCTGCCGGCTCGATCGACTACACGCAGGTCGTCAAGCTCGACCTCGGCACCGTGGCCCCCTCGCTCGCCGGCCCGAAGCGCCCGCAGGACCGCATCGAACTCGGCCAGGTCGCGCAACGCTTCACCGAGTTGTACAGCGCGCCGGTGGCCGCCAGCGGCTTCAACCAGGCGGCCGACAAGCTGGCGCAGCCGGTGGCCGCCAGCCCGACGCTGACGCTGCGCAACGGCGACGTGCTGATCGCCGCGATCACCTCCTGCACCAACACCAGCAACCCCGGCGTCCTGCTGGCCGCCGGCCTGCTGGCGCAAAAGGCGGTGGCGCGCGGCCTGACGGTGGCGCCGCACATCAAGACCTCGCTGGCGCCGGGCTCGCGCATCGTCACCGAGTACCTGGAGAAATCCGGGCTGCTGAAGCCGCTGGAGAAGCTCGGCTTCAGCCTCGCGGCCTATGGCTGCACCACCTGCATCGGCAACGCCGGCGACCTGGCGCCCGAGATCAACGCGGCCATCCTGCAGAACGACCTGATCTGCGCCGCGGTGCTGTCGGGCAACCGAAATTTCGAAGCGCGCATCCATCCGAACCTGAAGGCCAACTTCCTGGCCAGCCCGCCGCTGGTGGTGGCTTATGCGATTGCCGGCACCGTGACGCGCGACCTGATGACCGAACCGGTGGGCCACGACCGCAAGGGCAAGCCGGTCTACCTGGGCGACATCTGGCCCAGCAGCGAGGAGATCCATGCGCTGATGAAGCATGCACTCGACCCGCAGGCCTATCGCGCGAATTACGCGCAAGTGGGCAGCAAGCCGGGCAAGCTGTGGGACAAGATCAAGGGCGTCTCGGGCCAGGTCTACAGCTGGCCGGCCAGCAGCTACATCGCGCAGCCGCCGTTCTTCAGCCAGTTCACGATGGCGCCGCAAGCCAGCATCGCCGGCGTGACCGGCGCGCGCGTGATGGCGCTGTTCGGCGACTCGATCACCACCGACCACATCTCGCCGGCCGGCTCGATCAAGCCCAGCTCACCGGCTGGGCTGTTCCTGCAGGCGCAAGGCATCACGCCGGCCGACTTCAACAGCTACGGCGCGCGCCGCGGCCACCACGAGGTGATGATGCGCGGCACCTTCGCCAACGTGCGCATCCGCAACCAGATGCTCACCGACGAAGGTGGCCTGACCCTGCATCAGCCGTCCGGCGAACAGCTGCCGATCTACGACGCAGCGATGCGCTACATCGCCGAAGGTGTGCCCACCGTCATCTTCGCCGGCGAGGAATACGGCACCGGCTCCAGCCGCGACTGGGCCGCCAAGGGCACGCAGCTGCTGGGCATCCGCGCCGTGGTGGCCAAGAGCTTCGAGCGCATCCACCGCAGCAACCTCGTCGGCATGGGCGTGCTGCCGCTGCAGTTCCGCGCCGGCGACAGCTGGCAGAGCCTGAAGCTCAACGGCCGCGAAACCATCGACGTGGTGGTCGACGGCGAACTGGCGCCACAGCGCGAGGTGCAACTGCTGATCCACAGCGAGGACGGCAGCACGCAGACCGTGCCGGTGGTGCTGCGCATCGACACACCGATCGAGGTCGACTACTACCAGCACGGCGGCATCCTGCCGTTTGTGCTGCGGCAGTTGCTGGCGGGGTAGCGGAGGGCGGCATCCGCCAGACACCAGCGACCAACGGTGGATCTATGACGCTTCGTCGATCCAGGGATTGAACAAGGGCACGCGCGCCCGAGCGTAGTCGCCGGTGTCGCGCGTCACGACGGTCAATCCGTGATGAAGGCCAGTTGCGGCAATGATGAGGTCGGGTTGGGAGAATGTATGACCGACCTTGCGTCCGTCCTCTACGAGAAGGCGCCACTTGAACATGACATCCTCGGAAACCGCGAGGACGCGCTGATCGAACATCGGGCGCACTTTATGGGCCAACCAGTCATTGAGTTCCGCGCGTCGGATCGGGTCGCTGATCATTTCGATGCCATAGCGAATCTCGGCAAAGGTCACGGCGCTGACGAAGAGTTGCTCCAGTGGCTGGCCCGCGACAAACGCCATGACCCGCGCTTCAGGGCGCAGCCGCCGCAACTCTGAAATGACGTTGGTGTCGAGCAGCCAAGCGCTCACAGCACGACGTTCCGCACCGGCATGATGGAACGACGCGGCTCGATCTCTATCTCGCGGTGCGGTGAGGCTTGAAGAGCATCGATCAGCAATTGCCCGGTGCGTTCGCCTCTCAGACGCAGAAACTCGTCTGCATCAATGACAACGACGGCGTCGCGGCCGTGCAGCGTAACGTGCTGCGGGCCGTCGCTGTGCGCACGGCGAACCAGTTCGCTGAAACGCGCTTTGGCATCCTGAAGCCGCCAACGGCCAAGCTGGGGCTCGGCAGGGGCGTCCGCCTTCTTGATCACTTCTCTGGTCATGCTGACCAGATTAGCATGACGCCCCCTCTCGATCAAGACTGACTGCCCAGTGCTCATGGTGGATGGCCGTGTTACGGGCCTGTCAGCGCACGGCGATCACAAGCTGATGTGCGAGCGCCGGTATTGAGGCGCTGGGTTGAGCCGGTCGGTGCGGTCACGTTCTCGAATATGCTCCCAGCCTCGCCGACTGTATGGAGCCCCGCCCACCATGACCCGCGTCTTCAATTTCAGTGCCGGCCCGGCCGTGCTGCCCGAAAGCGTGTTGCAAACGGCCGCCGCCGAGATGCTCGACTGGCACGGCTCCGGCATGTCGGTGATGGAGATGAGCCACCGCGGCAAGGAGTTCATCGCCATCCATGCCAAGGCCGAGGCGCTGCTGCGCTCGCTGCTGGCGATTCCGGCGAACTACAAGGTGCTGTTCATGCAGGGCGGCGCGATCGGCGAGAACGCCATCGTGCCGATGAACATGCTGCGCGGCAAAGCCAGCGCGGACTATGTGAACACCGGTGAATGGTCGAAGAAGTCGATCAAGGAAGCCAAGAAGTACGGTGGCGTCAAGGTCGCTGCCAGCGCTGAATCGAGTGGCTTCAACCACGTGCCGAAGCAGGACACCTGGCAGCTCGACCCGGACGCGGCCTATGTGCACATCTGCTCGAACGAGACGATCGGCGGCGTCGAGTACCACTGGACGCCCGAGACCGGCAGCGTGCCGCTGGTCGCCGACATGTCCAGCAACATCCTGTCGCGGCCGATCGATGTGTCGAAGTACGGCCTCATCTACGGCGGCGCGCAGAAAAACATCGGCCCGGCCGGCCTGACCATCGTGATCGTGCGCGATGACCTGATCGGCCACGCGCTGCCGATCACGCCATCGGCCTTCGACTACAAGACGCAGGCCGACAACGACTCGATGTTCAACACGCCGCCGACCTATGCGATCTACATCGCCGGCCTGGTGTTCGAGTGGATCCAGGCGCAGGGCGGGCTGGTGGCGATCGAGGCGCACAACCGGGCCAAGGCGGCGCTGCTGTACGACTTCCTCGATGCCAGCCGCTTCTATTCGAGTCCGGTCGCCCGCGAAGACCGCTCACTGATGAACGTGCCGTTCAAGCTGAAGAACGAAGCGCTCGACGATGCCTTCCTGAAGGGCGCGCAGGCGCGTGGCATGCTGCAGCTGAAGGGCCATCGCTCGGTCGGTGGCATGCGCGCCTCGATCTACAACGCGATGCCGATCGCTGGCGTGCAGGCGCTGGTGGGCTACATGAAGGAGTTCGAGGCCCAGCATGCGTGAGCGGCTGCAGGTGCTGGTGCTGAACCAGATCTCAGCCAACGGCCTGGCGCGGCTGCCGGCCGAGTCCTACCTCGTCGGCAAAGACGTGGCCGCGCCGGCGGCCGTGCTGCTGCGCTCGGCCGACATGCACGGCATGGTGCTGCCGCCCAGCGTGCGGGCGATCGCACGCGCCGGCGCCGGCACCAACAACATCCCCGTCAAGCAGATGAGCGAGCGCGGCGTGCCGGTGTTCAATGCGCCGGGCGCCAATGCCAATGCGGTGAAGGAGCTGGTCATCACCGGCATGCTGCTGGCCGCGCGCAACATCGCGCCGGCGCTGCGCTTCGTCGACGCGTTGGTGCCTAACGGAGATATGGAGCAGGCCGTCGAAGAAGGCAAGAAGGCCTTCGCCGGTTTCGAGCTCAGCGGCCAGACGCTGGGCATCATCGGCCTGGGCAAGATCGGCTGCCTGGTCGCCGATGCAGCGATCAAGCTGGGCATGAACGTGCTCGGCCACGACCCCGAGATCACTGTCGATGCCGCCTGGAGCCTGCCCTCGCAGGTGAAGAAGGCCGGCAGCGTCAACGAGGTGCTGCGCAACGCCCATTTCGTGACCTTGCATGTGCCGCTGGTGGAGGCCACGCGCAACCTCGTCAACGACGGCAACATCGGCCTGATGCGCGATGCCGCGGTGCTGCTGAACTTCTCGCGCGAAGGCGTGGTCAGCGATGCCGCGGTGCGCGAGGCGCTAGATGCCGGTCGCCTGTCGCGCTATGTCTGCGACTTCCCCAGCCCGGTGACCCATGGCCACGACAAGGTGATCGCGCTGCCGCACCTGGGCGCCAGCACCCGCGAGGCAGAAGAGAACTGCGCGCTGATGGTCGTCGACCAGCTGCGCGACTTCCTCGAACACGGCAACGTGGCCAACGCGGTGAACTTCCCGGCCGTCAGCATGGCGCGCGAATCGGCCTATCGCGTGGCCATCGCCAATTCCAACGTGCCCAACATGCTGGGCCAGATCTCGACGGCGATGGCGCGCGCCGGGCTGAACATCCACAACATGGTCAACAAGTCGCGCGGCGAGATGGCCTACACGCTGGTCGATGTCGACAGCCCCGTCGGCGACGCGGCGCTGGGAGAGATCCGCGCCATCGGCGGCGTGCTCTCGGTGCGCTATCTGCCGCTGCAGGGGTGATGGCCGGCAGGAACGGGGGTCTGATGCGTGTCGTGGTCATCGGCGGCGGCGCTGTCGGCTCGGCCGTCGCGCTGTTCCTGAAAAACCTGGGCGGTGCGGCCGTCGAGGTGCAGGTGGTCGAGCCCGACCCGGGGCTGACGCTGGCCTCGTCGGCCTTGTCGGCCGGCTCGATCCGCCAGCAGTTCTCGAACGCCATCAACGTGCGCATGTCCCAGTTCGGGCAAGCGGTGATCGGCGATGCGCAGGCCTGGCTGGGTGTCGACGATGAACCGGTGGACCTGGGCTACGTGCCCTCGGGCTACCTGTTCCTGGCCGGCGAGGCTGGCGCGCCAGTGCTGCGGGCCAAGCATGCCGTGCAGCAGGCCCTCGACGTGCCGGTGACGCTGCTCACGCCGATCGAGCTGGTGCAGCGTTTCCCGTGGTTGAACGGCGACGACCTGGCGCTGGCCAGCCT
>NZ_DATILJ010000325.1:0-55351 GCF_035476535.1 Aquabacterium sp. | reverse complement strand
GCGCCAGGCGGCAATGGCCTGCGCCATCACGGCGAGGTCGGCCCGCGACCAGGTCAGGTGCAATTGCTCGACAAGCCAGTGGGCGGCGGTTTGCTCGTCGCTGATGAAGCCGCGATCCACGGCAGCCTCCAGGCCTTCGGAGTATGAGAAGCCTCCCACGGGCAAGGCCGGCGACGCCAGCCATACCAGGCCCAGGAGGTCCGCATCAGTGATGGTCGTGCCCATCATGTGAATGCCCGCCATGCGCGCCGTGCCCGCCATAGGCCCCGCCTTCGGGCTCGAACGGGCCTCTCGTTTCCCGGACGATCAGGTGCATGTTGCGCAGCATCTGCGCCAGCACGTGATCGGGTTCTATCTTCAGGTGGTCGGCCTTGAGCTCGATGGCCACATGCCGGTTGCCCAGGTGATAGGCAGCACGTGTCAGATCGAAGAGTGTGCCGTGCTCCTTGCAATGCGTGATCACCAGCACCGGCTGCGGAGCGGCGATCACCTTGATCAGCGAGCCATCTTCCGCCACCAGCACGTCGCCGCCGCGCACCACGGTGCCGCGCGGCAGGAACACGCCGAGATGGCGGCCTTGCGAATCGCTGCAATCGAAGCGGCTCTTCTGGCGAACGTCCCAGTCCAGTTCCACCGTGGCCGCGCGCTTGAGCAAAACCGGCGCGAGACCGTGGCCGCCGGCCAGGAGTTTGGAAACCTGCAGCATGGGACGGCCCTAGAAGAGGAAGTAGCGCTGCGACATCGGCAGCACGGTCGCCGGCTCGCAGGTCAGCAATTGACCATCGGCCCGAACCGCATAGGTCTGCGGGTCGATCTCCATCTTGGGCAGGTAGCTGTTGTGGACCAGGTCGCCCTTGCGCACATTGCGGATGTTCTTCACCGCGCTGAGGTTCTTCGCGAGGCCAAAGCGCTCCTTGATGCCGGCTGCCAGCCCGGCTTGCGATACGAAGGTCAGAGAGCCGCGCGCGACGGCACTGCCGAAGCTGCCGAACATAGGACGGTAGTGCACCGGCTGCGGCGTCGGGATGGATGCGTTCGGGTCGCCCATCGCCGCCATGGCGATGAAACCGCCCTTGAGGATCAGCGCCGGCTTGACGCCGAAGAATGCTGGCTTCCAGACCACGAGGTCGGCCCACTTGCCCTGCTCGATGCTGCCCACCTCGTGGCTGATGCCGTGCGAGATGGCGGGGTTGATCGTGTACTTGGCAATGTAGCGCTTGGTGCGGAAGTTGTCGTGGCGTTCACCGTCGCCGGGCAGTTTACCGCGCTGCAGCTTCATCTTGTGCGCGGTCTGCCAGGTGCGCATGATGACCTCGCCGACGCGGCCCATGGCCTGGCTGTCGCTGGACATCATGCTGATGGCGCCCAGGTCATGCAGGATGTCCTCGGCGGCGATGGTTTCGCGGCGGATGCGGCTCTCGGCGAAGGCCAGGTCCTCGGCGACGCTGGCGTCCAGGTGGTGGCAGACCATCAGCATGTCCAGGTGCTCGTCCACCGTGTTGACGGTGTAGGGCATCGTCGGGTTGGTCGACGAGGGCAGGAAGTTCGGTTCGCCGACCACGCGCATGATGTCCGGCGCGTGGCCGCCGCCAGCGCCCTCGGTGTGGAAGGCGCAGAGCGTGCGGCCCTTCGTTGCGGCGACGGTGTCTTCGACGAAGCCGCTCTCGTTCAGCGTGTCGCTGTGGATCGAGACCTGCACGTCGTGTTGTTCGGCGACGTCCAGGCAGGTGTCGATCGCCGCCGGCGTGGTGCCCCAGTCCTCGTGCAGCTTGAGCCCGATCGCACCGGCTTCGACCTGCTGCTGCAGTGCCTCGGGCCGGCTGGCGTTGCCTTTGCCGAGAAAGCCCAGGTTCATCGGGAAAGCATCGGCGGCCTGCAGCATCAGCCGCAGGTTCGTCGGCCCGGGCGTGCAGGTGGTGGCCAAGGTGCCGGTGGCCGGGCCGGTGCCGCCGCCCAGCATGGTCGTTACGCCGGACATCAGCGCCTCTTCGATCTGCTGCGGGCAGATGAAGTGCACATGCGTGTCGATGCCGCCGGCGGTGACGATCAAACCCTCGGCCGAGAGGATCTCGGTGCCCGGGCCGATGGGGATGTCCACGCCCGGCTGCACGTCCGGATTGCCGGCCTTGCCGATGGCCACGATGCGGTGGCTCTTGATGCCGATGTCGGCCTTGACGATGCCCCAGTGGTCGACGATCACCGCGTTGGTGATGACCAGGTCGGCGGCTTCGTGGGCGCCGGGGCCGTTGGGCAGCTGGCTCTGGCCCATGCCGTCGCGGATGGTCTTGCCGCCGCCGAACTTCACCTCTTCGCCATAGCCGCCGGCGCGCAGCGTGTAGTCGTCTTCGATCTCCAGCACCAGGGCGGTGTCGGCCAGCCGCAGCCGGTCGCCGACCGTGGGGCCGAACATCTCGGCGTAGGCACGTTTGCCAATGACAGCCATGTCAGAGTTTCCCTTGCACGAGGCCGCGGAAGCCCCAGACTTCACGGCCGCCGGCGTAGTCCACCAGTTCGATGGTGCGCTGCTGGCCGGGCTCGAAGCGCACGGCGGTGCCGCTGGCGATGTTCAGCCGCATGCCGCGCGCGGCCGCGCGGTCGAAGCGCAGGCCGGCATTGGTTTCGGCGAAGTGGTAGTGCGAGCCGACCTGGATCGGCCGGTCGCCGGTGTTCTCGACCACCAGCGTGGTGGTGCGGCGGCCTGGGTTCAGCGGCAGGTCGCCGGCATCGGTGAACAGTTCACCTGGAATCATGTTGGTGCGTCCCGGTTGTTGTCATGGGATGGGTTGGTGCACGGTCACCAGTTTGGTGCCGTCCGGGAAGGTGGCTTCGACCTGGATCTCCGGGATCAGCTCGGCAATGCCCTCCATCACATCGGCGCGCGTCAACACCGTCTTGCCTTCGCTCATCAGCGCGGCGACGGTCTTGCCGTCGCGAGCGCCTTCCATGATGGCCGCGGTGATCAGCGCCACCGCCTCGGGGTAGTTGAGCTTCAGGCCACGGGCCTTGCGGCGCTCGGCCAGCAAGGCCGCGGTGAAGATCAGCAGCTTGTCTTTTTCGCGCGGTGTCAGGTCCATGCGGTCGATTCTGGCGCAGCGGTGGGCACCGGGGCCCTGGGGCAAGTGCCGTGCCGGCGCACGATGCGCTGCGGCGACACTGGTGCCTCCGCTCGCGCCCAAGCCCTGCAACAACGGCGCCGCATCGCCTTGGTGCGTTTCTTGAACAGCAAGACCCTTGATGTCCACGCCTGCCGTCACGCCGCCTTCGCCCGCCATGCCGCAATCACCGCCGCAGCGGGTGGTCACCTTTCGCCGTGACTACAACAGCTGGGTGGCGCGCGAGACGATGGAAGACTACGCGCTGCGCTTCACGCCGCGCACCTTCCGCAAGTGGTCGGAATGGCGGGTGGCCAACACCGCGTTCGGGGCTGCGTCGTTCCTGATCCTCGAAGCGGTGGGCGCCACGCTGCTGGTGCAGCACGGTTTCACCAATGCCGCGCTGGCGATCCTGGCGACCGGGCTGATCATCTTTCTGGCCGGCCTGCCGATCAGCGTTTACGCCGCACGCCACGGCGTCGACATGGACCTGCTGACGCGCGGCGCTGGCTTCGGCTACCTCGGCTCGACCATCACCTCGCTGATCTACGCCAGCTTCACCTTCATCTTCTTCGCGCTCGAAGCCGCGGTGATGGCCTATGCGCTGGAACTGGCCTTCGACATCCCGCCGGCCTGGGGCTATGGTTTGTGTGCGCTGGTGGTGATTCCGCTGGTGACGCACGGTGTCACGGCGATCAGCCGGCTGCAGGTGTGGACGCAACCGCTGTGGCTGGTGCTGCTGGTGTTGCCGTTCATCTTCGTGCTGTGGAAGAGCCCGGGCGAACTGGCCGGCTTGACGAGCTATGGCGGCACCAGCGGCCAGTTCAAGGGCTTCAACCTGCATGCCTTCGGCGCCGCTTTGACCGTCGGCATCGCGCTGATCACGCAGATGGGCGAGCAGGCGGACTATCTGCGCTTCATGCCCGAAATGAAACCCGGCCATCGTGCCCGCTGGTGGGCTGGCACCTTGCTCGGTGGCCCCGGCTGGGTGCTGGTGGGCGTGGCCAAGATGATGGCCGGCGTGGTACTGGCCTACCTGGCGCTGACGCACATGGTGCCGCCGGAGCGCGCGGTGGACCCGAACCAGATGTACCTGGCGGCCTGGGAATACGTGTTCCCGAACTACAGCCTGGCGGTGGCGGCCACGGCGCTGTTCGTCGTCGTCTCGCAGCTGAAGATCAATGTCACCAATGCCTATGCCGGATCGCTGGCCTGGAGCAATTTCTTCTCGCGGCTGACGCACAGCCACCCGGGACGCGTCGTTTGGGTGGTATTCAATACGCTGATCGCGCTGGTGCTGATGGAGATGAATGTTTTCCAGGCGCTGGGCCATGTGCTGGGCTTGTACAGCAACATCGCCATCGCCTGGATGATGGCCGTGGTGGCCGACCTGGTGATCAACAAGCCGCTGGGCTTGTCGCCGCCGGGCATCGAATTCCGCCGGGCGCACCTGTACGACATCAACCCGGTCGGCGTGGGTGCGATGGGCATTGCCTCGGTGCTGTCGGTGGCGGCGCACCTGGGGGCGTTCGGCGATACGGCGCAGGCCTTTTCGGCCATGATCGCGCTGGTCACCGCGATGCTGGCCTCGCCCTTGATTGCCTGGCTCACCGGTGGCCGCTATTACCTGGCGCGCCGCACCGCCGAGGACGAATCGGTCGGCCGCTACCTCGGGGCCGACAACGGCGCGCGCATGGTGCGCCGCTGCGTGATCTGCGAGCGTGAGTACGAGCAGGAAGACATGGCCTCCTGCCCGGCCTATGGCGGGCCGATCTGTTCGTTGTGCTGCACGCTCGATGCGCGCTGCGACGACTTGTGCAAGCCCGATGCGCGGCTGTCGGCGCAATGGCTGGCGCTGCTGCGGCGTGTGCTGCCGGTGCGCATGGCGCCGCAACTCGAAGGCGGCCTGGCGCATTACCTGCTGCTGATGCTGGGCGTGGTGCCGCTGCTGGCAGCCTTGTTCGGCGGCCTGTACCTGCTGGGCATGCGCACGATGGGCGCGGAGGCCGCGTTGATCGCGCCGCTGCTGCGCGCCGGCTTCGTGCAGGCCTTCCTGGTGCTGCTGCTGGTGGCCGGCATGGTGGCCTGGTGGCTGGTGCTGGCGCAGCGCAGCCGGCAGGTGGCGCAGGAAGAATCGCGCCGCCAAACCCAGGCGCTGCAAGAGCAGGCCGAAGCGCTGCAACGTGAAATCACCTCGCACCAGCGCACCGATGCGCAGCTGCAGCAGGCCAAGGCCGCTGCCGATGCCGCGAACCAGGCCAAGAGCCGCTACATCACGACCATCAGCCATGAGCTGCGCACGCCGCTGAACTCCATCCTCGGTTATGCGCAGTTGCTGGAAGACGATCCCGCCGTGCCGGCGCATCGGCGCGGCGCCGTGCAGGTGATCCGGCGTGGCGGCGACCACCTGCTGAGCCTGATCGAAGGCACGCTGGACATAGCACGCATCGAGAGCGGCCGCCTGGCATTGGAGCCTTCGGCGATGCGCTTCGCCGAGGGCCTGGACGAGATCGCACGCATGTTCGAGTTGCAAGCCGCGGCGCGCGGCCTGGGCTTCGAGCACCAGCGACAGAGCAGCCTGCCGGCGCTGGTGCGGGCCGACGAGAAACGGCTGCGCCAGATCCTGATCAACCTGCTCGGCAACGCGGTCAAGTTCACGCGCAGCGGCCGCGTCATGCTGCGCAGCAGTTATTCGGGCGAGATGGCGCGTTTCGAGATCGAAGACACCGGTCCCGGCATGACGGAAGATGAATTGCAGCGTGTGTTCGAGCCTTTTGTGCGCGGCACCTCGGCAGGCGGCAATGCCACGGGCGGCACCGGGCTGGGCTTGACGATCTCTCGCATGCTCACTGATTTGATGGGCGGTGAACTCACGGTGCGCAGCACGCCAGGCGTGGGCACGCGCTTCGCGATCAAGCTCTACCTGCCCGAGCTGGCCGCCGGTGGCCGTCATGGGCAGGAGCGCCTGGCCAGCCGCCGGCCGGTCGGCTATGCCGGACCGCGGCGGCGCCTGCTGGTCGTCGACAACGAAGAGGCTGACCGCCGGCTGCTGGCCGACCGGCTGTCACCGCTGGGCTTCGAACTGTTGCAGGCCGCTTCCGGCGAAGAGGCGCTGGAGGTGCTGGCGCACGAGGCTGTCGATGCCGTCTTTCTCGACCTGGCGATGCCCGGCATCGACGGCTGGACCACGCTGCGCCGCCTGCGCGACCAGGGCCTGAGTGAGGCGCCCGCGGCCATCGTCTCGGCCAATGCCTACGACAAGGGGCTGGAGAATGAGTTGGGCATTGCCGGCAGCGACTTCCTGGTCAAACCGGTGCGCATGGATGAACTGCTGGGCTGGCTTGAGCGCCGCCTGGCGCTGCAATGGCTGCTTGCCTTGCCCGAGCCGGAGCCGGTCGACGCAGCGGCGGTGGCGGTCTGCGCCCCGCCGGCGGACGCCCTGCGTGAACTGGATGAATTGGTGCGGCTGGGTTATGTGCGTGGCATCCTGAAGAAGCTCGATGCCATCGCGCTGGCGCATCCGCAAAGCGCAGGCTTTGCCGAACGCCTGCGCACCATGGCCCGGCGCTTCGAGCTCGATGCCATCACACTGCAGTTGAGAGTGGCATTGCAGGAGGCCAGCGATGCGTGACCCGCTGATGCCGCTGGACCGTGCCACCGGTGAGGTGGTGCTGATCGTCGACGATGTGCCGGACAACTTGTCGCTGCTGCACGACGCGCTCGACGAGGCCGGCCACACCGTGCTGGTGGCCAGCGACGGCCCGAGTGCGATCGCCCGCGCGCAGCAGGCCAAGCCGGATATCGTGCTGCTGGATGCCTTGATGCCCGGCATGGATGGCTTCGAAGTGGCGCGTCGCTTGAAAGCCGACCCCGAGACCGCCACGATCCCGATCATCTTCATGACCGCGCTGACCGAGACCGAGCATGTGGTGGCTGCCTTCGGTGCCGGCGGCGTCGATTACGTCACCAAGCCGATCGATCCGCGCCAGGTGCTGGCGCGCATCGCCGCACACACGCAGACCGCGCGCGTGCAGCGTCAGGCGCGCAATGCGCTGGACGCCTTCGGCCATGCCACGCTGGTGGTGCGGCCGTCCGACGGCAAGCTGCTGTGGCAGACCGCGCTGGCGCGCACGCTGCTGCGTGAGCACTTCGGCAGCGAAGGCAGCGCTGCGCCGGTGCCGCTGATCGACTGGGTGCGGCGCGAGGTGGCCGCGCATGGCGCCGGCGCGGCCCCGCAGCCGCTGGTGGCCGCACGCGGGCCACGCCGGATAACGCTTGAACTGCACGGCATGACCGGCGACGATGTCAGCGACAACCCGGCCGAAGCCGAATGGCTGATCGTCGCCAGCGAAGCCGATGACGGCGCAACGTTCGAGGCGATGATGCGCAGCTTCGGCCTGACGGTGCGGGAGGCCGAAGTGCTGTACTGGGCCGCGCTCGGCAAGACCAACCGTGACATCGGCGAGATCCTGGGCGCCAGTCCCCGCACCGTGACCAAGCACATGGAGCACATCCTGCAGAAGATGGGGGTCGAGACGCGCACCGCCGCGGCGGCCCGTGTGCTGAAACTCATCGGATGAAAGGGTGCCCCGGCCGCATGGTGGCGCCTGGGCCGCTGCGCGTCCTGTTCCCTTGCCGGGGACGAAGTCAATCGGCGAGTCTGGCATCGGCAGGTGACATGAGCATGGCGGTGGTGATTCAATGGATCGAGCGGCGTCGAACCTTGCCGAGGCGGCGCACTCTGCACGACCATCGCATGGTGCCAGACACCCCATCGAGGAGAATCCATGACCGAACCCATGAGCAGCACGCAGCCGGCGATCCGTGTCGGCATTGGCGGCTGGACCTTCGAGCCTTGGCGCAGCAACTTCTATCCCGCCGGCTGGCCGCACAGCCGTGAACTGGAATACGCCAGTCGTCGGCTCAGCGCCATCGAGATCAATGGCACGTACTACAGTTCGCAGAAGCCGGCCACCTTCGCGAAGTGGCGGGACGAGACGCCGGACGACTTTGTCTTCTCGCTCAAGGCCTCCCGCTTTGCCACCAACCGCCGCGTGCTCGCCGAAGCAGGCGAATCGATCGAACGCTTCGTCAACAGCGGCATCACCGAACTGGCACACAAGCTCGGCCCCATCGTCTGGCAGTTTGCACCGACCAAGCGCTTCGACCCGGTGGACTTCGAAGCCTTCCTGAAACTGCTTCCCAACAAAGTGAGCGGCTTGTCCTTGCGTCATGTGGTGGATGTCCGGCACGACAGCTTCATGAGTGCCGACTACCTGGCACTGGCCCGTCGACATGGCGTTGCGACGGTGTTCACCGATTCCGACGAATATCCCGCCATGGCGGACGTCACTGGTCAATTGGTTTATGTCCGCATGATGCGCACGGATGCCAAGCTGCCCGAGGGCTGTGCGCCGTCCGTGCTGGACCGGGTGGCCGCCTGCGGGCAGGTCTGGCGAGACGGACACGAGCCGTCAGACCTGCCGCGCGTTGAGCCACCACCGCCCGCCACGGCGCCGCGGGACGTGTTCATGTTCTTCATCAGCGGTGCGAAGGAGAAGGCACCTGCTGCGGCAATGGCGCTGCTCAGGAGGTTGCCTTGATCAGGGAAGGGCAAGGCGATGGGGGGGCAAAGCATCGCATCGGTGGCCAGGACGCTGGGCGTGTCGATCAGACCTTGTTCAGCGAGACGAACAGCGACGTCAGCTCAAGTGACCCCGGCCCACCAGATCTTGAAAGCCTTGGAAACGGCACTGAACGATCGCCTCGTTCAGTTGCCGTTTTTTCTTTCGACCAACCGTCGACCCAGCCGCTACCATGGCCGCTACCCGCAGCTGCCTTGGGGCCACGCGCATGAGCGTCTCCGCCACCCGTCATTCCCCGCCTTCACAGCCGGCATCGCCCGCACTTCCGAAGGGCCGCCTGGATTGGCGCCAGCTGCTTGACTGGCTGCGCACCGACGGCTGGGTGACGCCGGCGGATGCCGAGCGGGTGATCAAGCGCTTCGGCGCCGGTGATTCCAGCCTGCATGCGATGGTGCGCCTGGGGGGCGCCGGGCTGCAGCGCAATGGGCGCGCGCTGGACACCGAAGTGCTGACCGAGTGGCTGGCCACGCGCAGCAAGCTGCCCTACCTGCGCATCGATCCGCTCAAGGTCGATGTCGGCCGCGTGGCCGATGTGATGAGCGTGCAGTACGCCGAATTGCGCAAGGTGCTGCCGGTGATCGTCGGCGCCGCGGAAGTGACGGTGGCCACCAGCGAACCCTTCGATACCGGCTGGATCGCCGAGATCGAATCGCACTCGCGCAAGCGCGTGAAGCTGGTGCTGGCCAATCCGGAGGACATCGCGCGTTACACCACCGAGTTCTATTCGCTCGCCAAATCGGTGCGGGCGGCGCAGAAGACCGGCGAGACCTCCAGCGTCTCCAGCTTCGAGCAACTGGTGGAGCTGGGCAAGAGCAACAAGCAGCTCGATGCCAACGACCAGGGGGTCGTGCAGGTGGTCGACTGGCTGTGGCAATACGCCTTCGACCAGCGCGCCAGCGACATCCACCTCGAGCCACGGCGCGACATGGGCGCGATCCGCTTTCGCATCGACGGCGTGCTGCACACCGTCTACCAGGTGCCGCTGACGGTGATGAACGCGATGACCGCGCGCATCAAGCTGCTCGGCCGCATGGATGTGATCGAGCGCCGCCGCCCGCAGGACGGCCGCATCAAGACCCGCCGCCCCGACACCCCCGATGCGCCAGGGGGGGGTGAGGTGGAAATGCGCTTGTCGACGCTGCCCACGGCCTTTGGCGAGAAGATGGTGATGCGGGTGTTCGACCCCGAAACCGTGGTGAAGACGGTTGAAGCACTGGGTTTCTCCACGCATGACGGCGAACGCTGGAAAGACCTGATCGCCCGGCCGCACGGCATCGTGCTGGTCACCGGCCCCACCGGCAGCGGCAAGACCACGACGCTGTATTCGACGCTGAAGTCGCTGGCCACCGATTCGGTGAACGTCTGCACCATCGAGGACCCGATCGAGATGATCGAGCCCTCGTTCAACCAGACCCAGGTGCAGGCGGCGCTGGACATGGGCTTTGCCGAAGGCCTGCGCGCACTGATGCGGCAGGACCCGGACATCATCATGGTCGGCGAAATCCGCGACCTGGCCACCGCCGAGATGGCGATCCAGGCCGCGCTGACCGGCCACCTGGTGTTCAGCACGCTGCACACGAACGACGCGGCCTCGGCGATCACCCGCCTGGCCGACCTGGGCGTGCCGACCTACCTGATCACCGCCACCGTGGTCGGCGTGCTGGCGCAGCGCCTGGCGCGCACGCTGTGCCCGGCCTGCAAGGCCCGCGATGAAGGCCTGACGCGTGAAACGCTGGACGAGCTGTCCCGGCCCTGGCGCCTGTCCGGCGGCGTGCGCCCCTACAAACCTGTGGGCTGCCTGGAATGCCGCCACACCGGCTACCGCGGCCGCGTCGGCCTCTACGAGCTGATGCTGATCAGCGAAGATGCTCGCCGCGCGATCCACCCGACGCTGGACACCGCCGCCTTGCGCAAACTGGTGGTCAAGGAAGGCATGCGCCCGCTGCGCCTGGCCGGCACGATGAAAGTCGCCGAAGGCGTTACCACCATCGACGAGGTGCTGCGCACCACGCCCAACTGGCACGACGCATAAAGAAACCCGCCAAGCTCCGCGGCCGGGGCTTAACGTTTACGTGGAAACCACAGCGCTCGACGGCGGGTCGCTCCCTAGAATCGGTCGCAAGTATCGAACCGCTTTCGAGGAGACACAGTGAAGATCAAGAGCCAGAAGGACTTCTGGTCGGGGTTGATGTTCATGGCCACAGGCATCGGTTTTGCCTGGGGCGCCACGAACTACAGCTTCGGCGTCGCGGCGCGTCCCGGGCCGGGCTACTTCCCGTTCGGGCTCGGCATCCTCCTGGCCTTGCTGGGAGCGTTCATCCTGTTCGAGTCACTCGTGGTCGAGACTGAAGACGGCGAACCAATCGGCGCCTGGGCATTCAAGCCCCTGGTCACGATCGTCGTGGCGGTCACCGTGTTCGGTCTGATGCTGCCGAGGCTGGGTCTGGTGATCTCGTTGCCGATCCTGATCGGCATCGTCAGCCTGGCCGGCGACGAGTTCCACTGGAAGGAAGTGCTGCTCAACTCCATTGTGCTCACTGTCGGGTCGTGGCTCATCTTCATTCTTGGCCTGAAGCTGGTGATTCCCGTGTGGCCTCCATTCATCACCGGCTGAGGGACAGACCATGGATCTCCTGAACAATCTTGCGCTGGGCTTCAGCGTTGCGTTCACGCTGCAGAACCTGGCCTATGCCTTCGGTGGCGCGCTGCTGGGCACGCTGATCGGCGTCTTGCCCGGCCTCGGGCCGGTGACCACCATCGCCATGCTCCTGCCGTCGATTTATGCGCTGGATGCAACGCCGGCGCTGATCATGCTGGCCGGCATCTACTACGGCGCGCAATACGGCGGCTCCACCACCGCGATCCTGATCAACGTGCCGGGCGAATCGAGTTCGGTGGTGACCGCGATCGACGGTTACCAGATGGCACGCCAGGGCCGCGCGGGGGCCGCGCTGGCCGCAGCCGGCCTGGGTTCGTTTTTCGCCGGTTGCGTCGGTACGATCATCATCGCGGCGTTTGCGCCTCCGCTGACCGAACTGGCCTTCAAGTTCGGTCCGGCTGAGTACTTCTCGCTGATGGTGCTCGGCCTGGTCGGCGCGGTGGTGCTGGCCTCGGGCTCGCTGATCAAGGCGATCGCGATGATCCTGCTCGGCCTGTTGCTGGGCCAGATCAATACCGATGTGATCTCCGGCGTGCCGCGTTACAGCTTCGACATCCCCGAACTGACCGACGGCCTCGGCTTCGTCGTCATCGCGATGGGCATCTTCGGTTTCGGCGAGATCGTGGCCAACCTGGGCCGCCCGGCCGAGCACCGCGAGGTGTTCACCAAGGAGGTCAAGGGCCTGTGGCCTACGCGCCAGGACTTCAAGCAAGCCTGGCCGGCAGTCCTTCGCGGCACCGCACTGGGGTCGATCCTCGGCGTGTTGCCTGGCGGTGGCGCGCTGCTCTCGTCGTTCGCCGCGTACACGCTGGAGAAGAAGATCGCCGGCAGCGATGGTCGTTTCGGCAAGGGCGACATCCGCGGCGTGGCCGGGCCGGAGTCGGCCAACAACGCTGGCGCCCAGACTTCGTTCATCCCGATGTTGACGCTGGGCATCCCGCCCAATGCAGTGATGGCGCTGATGGTCGGCGCGATGACGATCAAGGGCATCCAGCCCGGTCCTCAGGTGATGACCAGCAATCCGCAGCTGTTCTGGGGTCTGATCGCTTCGATGTGGGTCGGCAATGCGATGCTGATCGTGCTGAACCTGCCGCTGATCGGTATCTGGATCAAGCTGTTGACGGTGCCCTACCGCTTCCTGTTCCCGGCCATCGTCACGTTCTGCTGCATCGGCAGCTACACGCTGAACAACAACAGCTTCGATGTCTACATGACGGCGATCTTCTGTGTTGTCGGCTACCTGTTCTACAAGCTTGGCTGCGAACCCGCGCCGCTGCTGCTGGGCTTCATCCTCGGCCCGATGATGGAAGAGAACCTGCGCCGCGCCCTGCTGCTGTCGCGCGGCGACTGGATGACGTTCGGCACGCGGCCGCTGTCGGGTGCGCTGCTGCTCGCTGCGGCGGCGATGATCGTGGTGGTCACGCTGCCATCGATCAAGGCCAAGCGCGAAGAAGCCTTCCAGGACGATTGATCGTCAAGGGCGCAGCGCCGCGATGATGGCCTGCGCCGGCACGGCGGCGCGGTCGCGGCGCTGTAGCAGGCCGATCTCGCGCTGCAGTGCGGGGCCCGGCAGGCTCAGCAGGCGCAGTGCGGGATCCTCGTCCCAACGGGCATGCGCCAGCTGCGGCAGCAGCGTCACGCCGACGCGCTGGCGCACCAGTTCGACGATCGCCTCGATCGAGTTCAACTCCAGAAACTCCTGCACCTTGACCCGATGCTGGCGCAGCGCACGCTGCACCAGCGCACCGGTGCGCTGCTGGCGCTCGAAGCGCAGGAACGGATGCTCGGCCAGCTGCCGCAGCGCATCGCGGCCACGCACGCCGGCATGGGCGGCGAGCACCAGCGCTTCGCTGTACAGCGGTGTCCAGGCCAGCCCGCGCGCCGGCCGCGCGTCACCACGTACCAGCACCGCAGCGTCCAGCGCGCCCGAGGCGCAGGCGGCGGCCATGTCGATCGAGCGCGCCACGCTCAGCGTGACCTCCAGTTGCGGGTGCTCCCGTTTCAGGCCGACGACCACGCGCGACAAGGGCGCGACCGCGGAGACGATGCTGCCGACCCGGTAGGTGCCGACGATGGGCGTGCCGGCGCTGGCGGCGCGCTGGGAGGTGATGCTGCGCATCTCGTCGTGCAGCGCCACGAGGCGTTCGGCCCATGGCAGCAGCTCGCGGCCGGCATCGTTGAGCACCAGGTTGCGGCCGCCACGCAGGAACAGCTCGCGCCGGAACTCCGCCTCCAGCGCGCGCAGCTGCAGGCTGACCGCCGCTGCTGTCAGCGCGATACGGTCGGCCGCCACCGCCAGGCTGCCGCTGCGCGCCACGGCGACAAAGCTGCGTAGGTTGCGCAAGGTGTTCATTCAAGTTTTCCTTGATCGACAGGCAAGAAGGTTTCGATTTTCTTGGGAACGCGTCGGTCGCACAATGACTGAACGCCCACCAGGCTCGGCACCCGTCTGAAACCAGGATCACTCCGCGATGAACACCCCTCACAACGCCTTTCACTGGGGCAACGGCTACCCCTCCGCCCGCCTGCCGGTGTTTGCCCGCAACGTGGTCGCCACCTCGCACCCGCTGGCCGCGCAGGCCGGGCTGCGCATGCTGGCCGCTGGCGGCAATGCGGTGGATGCCGCGATCGCGACCGCCGCGGTGATGACCCTGGTTGAGCCCTGCAGCAACGGGCTGGGCTCGGATGCCTTTTGCATCCTGTGGGACGGCACGCAGTTGCATGGCCTGAATGCCTCGGGCCGTGCCCCTGCGGCCTGGACGCCCGAGTACTTTCGGCGCAAGCACGGTGCCGATGTGCAGCAGATGCCGGTGCGCGGCTGGGACAGCGTCACCGTGCCCGGCGCCGTGGGGGCCTGGGCGGCGCTGAGCGAGCGCTTCGGCCGCCTGCCTTTCGCCGACCTGCTGGCCCCGGCGATCGACATCGCCGAGCGCGGCTACATGGTGCCGGTGGTGGTGGGCGACAAGTGGGCCGCGGCGGCCCAGGTCGAAGCCTTGACCGCGCAGCCGGGTTTTGCCGAGACCTTTCTGCCGCGCGGCCGCGCGCCGGCGGTGGGCGAGTTGTTCCGCATGCCGGGCGCCGCGCGGGCCTTGCGCCTGATCGCCGAGACCCGCGGCGAGGCCTTCTACCGCGGCGAGATCGCAGCCGCCCTGGTGCGCCAGGCTCAAGCCCAAGGCGGCGCCCATGCACTCGCTGACTTGGCCGCTTATCAGCCCGAATGGGTGACGCCGCTGGCGCAGAACTACCGCGATGTGTCGCTGCACGAAATTCCGCCCAACGGGCAGGGCATCGCCGCACTGATCGCGCTGGGCATCGCCGAACACTTCGACCTGGCCGCTCTGCCCATCGATGGCCCCGAGGCGCAGCACATCCTGATCGAAGCGATGAAGCTGGCCTTTGCCGATGTCTACCGCTACGTGGCCGAACCGGCCAGCATGCGCGTGACCCCGGCGCAGATGCTGGACCCGGCCTACCTGGCCCAGCGCGCGAAGCGGATCGACCCGAAACGCGCCCAGGCCTTCGAGGCCGGCAGCCCGGCCGATGCCCACCGGCGCGGCGGCACCATCTACCTCACTGCGGCCGACGAACGCGGCATGATGGTCAGCTTCATCCAGAGCAACTACATGGGCTTCGGCTCCGGCGTGGTGGTGCCCGAGTACGGCGTGTCGCTGCAGAACCGCGGCCACGGCTTCAGCCTCGACGCCGGCAGTGCGAATGTCGTGGCGCCGGGCAAGCGGCCGTTCCACACCATCATTCCGGCCTTCGTGATGCAGCAGGGCCAGCCGCTGATGAGCTACGGCGTGATGGGCGGCAACATGCAGCCGCAGGGCCACTTGCAGACGCTGGTGCGCATGATCGATCACCGCCAGAACCCGCAGGCGGCCTGCGATGCGCCGCGCTGGCGCTTCAACGAAGGCCTGTCGATCAACGTGGAATCGGCGATGCCGGCCGCCACCGTGGCAGCGCTGGCCGAGCGCGGCCATGCGATGGAGGTGCTGCAGGACAGCTACCAGGACTTCGGCGCTGGCCAGTTCATCTGGCGCCTGGGCGAGCCGGCCCGTGAAGGTTACGTGGCCGCCAGCGATCCGCGGCGTGACGGCCAGGTGGCCGGCTTCTGATCTCGCCGATCGGCCTCCGCCGCGGGGCGTGGCGAGGCGGGGCGGATCAGATCAGTTCGTCGATCGCCGCCAGCAACTGCCGTGCATCCAGCGGCTGCGACAGGTAGCTGCGGGCGCCGGCACTGAACGCGGCGTCGATACGGTCGGGCCGGGGGTCGTCGGACAGCACGATCACCGGGATCGCCCGCGTGCGTGGGTCGCGGCTCAGCTGCTTCAGGGTTTCCAGCCCGTCGCCGTCAGGCAGCGCCAGGTCGAGCAGCACCAGGTGCGGTGCATCGGTTTCGGCGCGCACCAGGCCTTCAGCGGCGCTGCCGGCATGGCGCAGCTGGACCTGCGGCCGGTCGTGCAAGGCTTCGGCCAGGAAATCGGCGCGGCCCGCATCGGCGTGGATGCACAGGATGCGCTGCGGCGCCGCGACGGCCACCGTGCCGGTGCTGCCGCTGCTCGCCGGGCTGGTCGAGGGGCCGGGCAGCGGGCTGCTGGCCGTGGCCGGCTCGGCTCGCGACAGGTCGAGCACGTTGCCCAGCACCCGTTCGGCCTGGCGGCGGCGCAGGCTCTCGCTGAGGTCGTGCAGCGCACACACCGCAGCGCTGGCGCGGCCGTCCCGTTCCCGCAGCACCCGTAGCGTCAGCAGTGCCGGCACCACGCGGCCGCCGGCCAGGCGCAGGCGCAGCGAGTTGTGCTGCAGCTCGTCGCCGGATTGCTGGATCAACCCGACGATGCGGTTCGGGACGGGCTGGTCCTCGTCCTGCAGCAACTCGTCGATCGTGCGTCGCCGCAGCTCGGCCGGCGTGCTGCCGACGAGGTCGGCAAACGCCGCATTGACGCGCTGGATGCGGCCATCGGGATCGATCAGCGCGAGACCGCTCTGCACGGTGTCGAACACGCCATCCAGCGATCGTTCCTGACGCTGCAGCTGCGACCGCAGCTGGTCGATATCGCGCTGCATGTCCATGCTGCGCTGCCGCCCTTCGGCTTCGATGCGTTGCACGCGGCCGGTCACCGTCAGCAGCAGCGCCGCCAGCAGGCCGCCCCCGGCCAAGGCGGGCAACGCAAACAGCCACACACCGCCTTGCGTGCGAACCGGCTGGCTGATGCGCATGGCCCACTTGCGGCCCGCGAACTCGAAGCCGCCTTGGCGGCTGAAGCTGTTGTCGCGCGCACCGGCGGTCTCGCAGCCGTTCGGGCCGTAGAGGCGGCGGCGCTCGACGCGCGGGTCGGCGTCGAACAGGCAGGCTTGCAGCGCATCGGTGCGTGCGGCCATCAGCGGGGTCAGCAGGCGGTCGACCAGCACCGTGGCAAACACCACCTGGCGCTGCGGCGCGCCGGGGTCGGCCATCAGCGCCTGGTAGACGACGAAGGCGGTGCGGCCCTCGGCACCGTCGGGTGTGATCACCGGCGAGACCACGGCGCTGTCCTGCGCCAAGGCCTTGTTCAGCGTGGCGCGCAACTGCGCGGAGCTGGCCAGCGTTTCGCCGGCGCCGGCCGGTGCGCCGGCCGCAGCCGTCAGCGCGCTGAGCAGGTGTCGGACAGGGGCGTTGACGGTGCCGCTATCACCGCGCGCGGCCTCGAGCCAGCCGATCTCGGCCACGCCGGTGGTCCGGGTGAGCCAGGGCCGCGCCAGCGCATCGAAGGGCGCACCCGACAAGGGCACAGCACTGGCCTGCATCGCACCCTGCACGGCCAACACGGCTTGTACCGGTGCATCGAGCAAGGCCTGGGTGCGCGCAAACACCACATCGGCGTCGCGTTCGAAGCGCGCCAGGGCGTTCTGGCGATCCCGCTCGTCCACCGCGGCCAGTGCGGCCAGCAGCAGCAACGACGACAGGCCCAGCGGCAGCGCCACCGATCGCCGCCGTGCCAGCCAACGCGCACGCTGCGGCGCGGTGAAAGCCAGGATCACCGGCACCAGCAGCAGCACCGTGGCGGCATCGGCCGTGCCACGCACCAGTGCCGCGACGACCGGCCGCGTCACCGCCGACGAGGCCAGCAGCAGGTCGGCGGCCAACTCCGCCACGGCACCCATCATGCCGCTGACCAGCGCCACGGCGATCAGCCGGCGGATGGCCGGGTCGGTGTCCAGCGCCAGGTCGTCCGGCCGGCCGGACCGGCGCATCAACAGGCCGCCGAAAGCCGCTTGCGACAGCAGCACCAGGGCGTCGAAGAACTGCCCGGCACTGGGCTCGCCGAAGGGCCAGGCCCAGGCGCCCAGCGCGGCGCCCACGGCCACCGCAGGCAGCGCACGCCAGCCGATGCGGGCGGTGGCGGCCAGCGCCAGGGCCAGAGCCGGCATCAGCGGCGGAATCAGCGTGTTGGCCACTTCGTACTGCGGCGTGAGCTGCCACAGCAGCGGCAGGCCCAGCAGCACCAGCAGCATCAGGCCATAGCGCTGCCAGCGTCGGGCGTTGGCGGGGACAGGCAGTGGGGCGGGGGAAGCGGAGGAGATCGGCATGCGCTGGCGCGAAGAAGATGGCGCGACGGGAGAACGCGGGAGCCTAGCACTTGCAGCGCACGACCCGCATCCGCAGTACCCAGCGAATGCCGTGCCAGCGGCCCCCGGATTGCGGGAGGCTGCAGGCCGCCCTTCCTAGAATGCCCCGATGACTTCACCCCAGCCGGGCCATCCGGCGCCTGCCCGTCCCGCCGTGCGCCTGTGGCCGGGCTTGCCGATGGCGCTGGGCGGCGCCATTGCGTTCTCCGGCAAGGCCATCATCGTCAAGCTGGCCTACCGGCATGACGTGGATGCGGTGGTGCTGCTGATGTACCGCATGCTGTTCGCGATGCCGCTGTTCGTGCTGCTGGCCTGGTGGGCCGGACGCGGCCGGCCGCGCCTGGACCGGCGCGACCTGCTGGGCGTGGCCTGGCTCGGATTCTCGGGCTTCTACCTCGCAAGCTACCTGGACTTCATCGGCCTGCAGTACATCAGCGCCAGCCTGGAACGGCTGATCCTGTACCTGACGCCCACGCTGGTGCTGCTGATCGGCTGGCTGCGCCACGGCTGGCGGGTCAGCGGGCGGCAGATGCTGGCCTTGGCCATCAGCTATGCCGGCGTGCTGCTGGTGTTCGGTCATGAATTGGCGCTGCAGCGGCCGCATGTCGCGATCGGCGCCACGCTGGTGCTGCTGAGCACGCTGAGCTACGCGGTCTACCTCGTGTACAGCGGCGAGCTGGTACTGCGCCTGGGCGCCGCGCGCATGACCGGGCTGGCCAGCTCGGTGGCCTGCGTGCTGTGCATCGTGCAGTTCCTGCTGCTGCGGCCGTTGGGCGACGCGCGGGTGGCGGCGCCGGTGATCGGCCTGTCGGTGCTGAATGCGGTGCTGTGCACGGTGACGCCGGTGCTGCTGATGATGATGGCGATCGAGCGCCTGGGCTCGGCGCTGACCTCGCAGATCGGCATGGTCGGCCCGGTCAGCACCATCCTGCTGGGCGTGTGGCTGCTCGGCGAGCCCTTCACCGCATGGACCGCGGCGGGTACGCTGTGTGTGCTGATGGGCGTCTGGTTTCTGGCGCGCTGGCGATGACGCAAAAACAAGGAGCAGGAGCATGGATCTGGGCATTGCAGGCAAGTGGGCGCTGGTGTGCGCGGCGAGCAAAGGGCTGGGCAAGGGCTGCGCGCAGGCGCTGGTGCGCGAGGGCGCGCAGGTGGTCATCACCGCGCGGGGCGTCGAGGCGCTGGAAGCCACTGCGGACGAACTGCGCCTCGCGCATCCGCGCAGCGTGGTCATCGCGGTGGCGGGCGACATCACCACGCCCGAAGGCCGCGCTGCGGCACTGGCCGCCTGCCCGCAGGTAGACATCCTGGTCAACAACGCCGGTGGTCCGCCGCCGGGCGATTTCCGCCAGTGGGACCGCGACGCCTGGATCAAGGCGCTGGACGCCAACATGCTGACGCCGATCGAGCTGATCAAGGCCACCGTCGACGCGATGGCCGAGCGGGGCTTCGGCCGCGTCGTCAACATCACCTCGGGCGCGGTGAAGGCGCCGATCGACACGCTGGGCCTGTCCAACGGCGCGCGCAGCGGCCTCACCGGCTTCGTGGCCGGGCTGTCGCGCCAGCCCCGCCTGGCCGGGCGCAACGTGACGATCAACAACCTGCTGCCGGGTTCGTTCGACACCGATCGACTGCAAGCCAGCTTCCGCGGTGGTGCGGCGAACGCCGGCCAGGCGATCGAAGAGCTGGTCGAGCGCCGCCGGCGCACGATTCCTGCCGGGCGTTTCGGCAACGCCGCCGAGTTCGGCGAGTTCTGCGCCTTCCTGTGCAGCCGCCAGGCCGGCTACCTGACCGGCCAGAACCTGCTGATCGATGGCGGCGCCTATCCGGGCACGTTCTGAGCACCCCCAAACCTGCCGCTTCGCGTCAGGCCCCCGATGAGGTCAGGCAAAGTGGCAGAGCCACATTTGCTTGAGAAGGCCCGAGGCCAGCCGTCCGCCGAGGGATCCAGGAAAGTGGCAGGGCCACAGGGCGCTGAGAAGGTCTAAGCTTCGGATCTGTACTCGCGCGGCACGGGTGGCGGTGCCGCGATGCTGCGATGGAGGCCGATCATGGCGCGTTGGGTGATGCTGCTGCTGGCGTGGTGTTTCGCGGGCTGCGCCAGCCCGCCGGTGGTGATCAACAGCGATCACCTGTTTGCTGATGCGCTGTTCAAGCCGCCCACGGTGACCATCGCCGCCGAAGAGGTGCTGCGCTTGAGCCCGGCGATGCGGAGCTTCCTGCGGCATGACATCGGCGCCGGCGCTCAACGCCGGGCGCCGAACCTTGTGCTGCTGGATGCGCTGTACACCCGCAACCAGCTGAAGCTGCGCTACGACACGACGATGACCCGCAATGCCGTCGAAGCCTTCGACGCGCGCGCGGGCAACTGCATGTCGCTGGTGATCATGACGGCCGCATTCGCCCGCGAGCTGGGGCTGCCGGTGCGCTACCAGAGCGTCTACACCGATCCGAACTGGGGCCGCCGCGGCAACCTCTATTTCACGATCGGCCACATCAACCTGTCGGTGGGCCGGCCGCGCGACCTGACGCGTGCATTCGGCGACTCGGCCGACTGGGTGACCGTCGATTTCCTGCCGCAGCGCGACCTGCTGGGCCAGCGCTTCCAGGTCATCGAAGAGCCGACACTGATCGCGATGTACATGAACAACAAGGCCGCCGAAGCGCTGAGCGCCGGCCAACTGGATGACGCGTACTGGTGGATCAAGGCCGCGCTGCAGCAGGACAAGCAACTGCTCTTTGCCTACAACACGCTGGGCGTGATCTACCAGCGACATGGCAACCTGGCGCAGGCCGAGCAGACGCTGCGCTTCGCGCTGGCGCGGGACCCTGACAGCGTGCAGGTGGTGGGCAACCTGGCGCAGCTGCTCACCGACCAGGGGCGCAGCACCGAGGCGCAGCCCTTGTTCGCCCGGCTGGCGCGGCTGCAGCCCGACCCGCCGTTCAAGTTCTTCGAGCTCGGCCGCACGGCGATGCAGCAGGGTGAGTACCGACAGGCCAAGGCGCTCTTCGAGCGCGAGCTGGCGCGTGACCCGGACTACCACGAGTTCCACTTCTGGCTGGCCCTGGCCTACCTGAAGCTCGGCGACAGCGGCCGCGCCGCGCGCCACCTGGCCGCGGCCCGCGACAACAGCAACTCCGGCGAGGAGGAAGCCCTGTACGCGGCGAAGCTGGCGCGCCTGAAGGCCGAGACGGTTCACTGAGCCGCCGCCTGTCGCACGGTCGGCTGGGCCGCCGCCTGTCGCACCGGCGGCCGGGCCGCCGCCTGTCGATACACTGCGGCCCTCCCAGACCACCGCTCCCGCCGCCGTGTCCGACCGCCTTGCCGTGCTGCCGCAATACCTGCTGCCCAAGCAGGCCCTCACCGCGCTGGCCGGAGCGATCGCCTCGCGCCCCTGGGGCGGGCTGACGACGCGCAAGATCCGCTGGTTCGTCGGCCGCTATGGCGTGAACATGGCCGAAGCGGCGAACCCCGACATCGCCAGCTACGCCACCTTCAACGCCTTCTTCACGCGGCCGCTGAAACCCGATGCGCGGCCGCTCGCCGACGCCGCGCTGATCTGCCCGGTGGATGGGGCGATCAGCCAGTTCGGCGCCATCGCGCGCGACCAGATCTTCCAGGCCAAGGGCCATGCGTACACCACCACCGCACTGGTCGGCGGCGATGCCGCGCTGGCGGCCGACTACCAGGACGGCCACTTCGCCACGCTGTACCTCAGCCCCAAGGACTACCACCGCATCCACATGCCTTGCGACGGCCGGCTGCGCCGCATGATCCACGTGCCCGGCGCGCTGTTCTCGGTCAACCCGAGCACCGCGCGCGGCGTGCCCGGCCTGTTCGCGCGCAACGAGCGCGTGGTCTGCGTCTTCGACAGCGCCGCCGGGCCCTTCGTGCTGGTGCTGGTGGGTGCCACCATCGTCGGCAGCATGGCCACCGTCTGGCATGGGGTGGTCAACCCGCCGCGCCCGGGCCGGCTGCGCGACTGGGTCTACACCGGTGAGCAGGCCATCACGCTGAAGCAGGGCGACGAGATGGGCCGCTTCCTGCTGGGCTCGACAGTGGTGATGCTGTTCCCCAAGCAATGGGCCGGCGCACCGCTGGCCTTCAACCCGGCCTGGGCGCCGGGCCAGGCGATCCAGCTGGGCGAGGCGATGGCCAGCGCGCGCGCTTCTCGCTAGCATCCCGCCATGGCACTCACCCTCTACGGCTACACCGGCAGCGGCTCCGCGGCTGCCGAGGCGGGGTTGCTGCTGGCCGGCCTGGCGTTCCGCTCGGTCCAGGCGGCCAGCTGGGATGAAAAGTCGGCGCTGGCCGAACTGCGCGGCGTCAACCCGCTGGCGCAGATCCCGACGCTGGTGTGGGACGACGGCACGGTGATGACCGAAAGCGCCGCGATCCTGATCGAGCTGGGCCTGCGCTACCCCGACAGCGGCCTGCTGCCCACCGAGCCCGCCGAGCGCGGGCGCGTGATCCGCGGGCTGGTCTACATCGCCGCCAACTGCTACGCGATGATCGGCATCATCGACTACCCCGAGCGCGTGCTCGCCGAACCCAGCGAAGGCGAGAACAAGCGCGTGATCCAGCGCAGCCGCGCCCGGCTGCACGAGCTGTGGGACCAGTTCGCCGACCAGTTTCCGGCCACGCCCTTCCTCGGCGGCGCCGCGCCGAACGCGCTGGATGTGCTGGCGGCGGTGGTCTCGAAATGGTCGGGCACGCGCAAGCACCTGGCGGCCTCGCGGCCCGCGTTTTCGCAGGTGCTGGCTCGCATCGAACAGCATGCGGTGCTGGCACCGGTGTTCGCGCGGCATTGGCCGCCGGCGGCCTGAGCACGGCCGTCAGGCGCTGGCCTTCTTGGGGAGCTCATAGCGCCGTTCTGGTCGTGATGCGGGCGCTCAGGCTCAGCCGCCGGACAGGCTGTGGTGATCGTCGCGCAAGGCGCCGGTCAGGTGCACGGTGCAATCCACCCGGTCCACCGCATGGGGTGGCGTTGCCGCGGCCTCGGTCACCGAGGCATTCGACAGGCGCGCCGGCAGCGCCATGCCGAGCGGAAGCTGCAGCGGGTGTTGCAGCCATTCGCGCAGCACCAGGCCATGCGTCACGACGGCCAGCGGCCCGCCCAGGCGCTGCTGCAAGGCCAGCAGCTCGGCCCAGGCCAGCGCGCAGCGCTCGCTGAACATGGCCTGCGATTCACCGCCGGGTGGCGCTTCGACCATCGTCAGCGGGTTGAAGCCCAGATCGTCGTAGGCCTGGCCGCGCAACTCGCCGTAGTTGCGTTCGTGCAGCAGCGCCGAGGTGCTGATGGGCAAGCCGGTCAGGCGGCCGAGCGCGGCGGCGGTCTGCAGCGCACGCGGCAGGTCACTGGCCAGGATGCCGGCCAGCGGCTGCGCCGCCAGGCGCTGGGCCAGCGCTTCGGCCTGGGCCAGGCCGCGTGGGCTCAACGGGGTGTCGGCCGGTTGCAGCACGCGGGCGGCATTCAGCAGGGTTTCGCCATGGCGGATCAGCAGCAGCGTCATTCGAAGTCCTTCAGCGCGTGCGCGCGGCAGTGGGGTGCCGAACTATTTTTGCCGGCGCATGACGCCTGCGGTCAAGAGCCGCTTGCACCGCGCGCACCAGCTCGCTCGCGAGCACTTACTGGCGTCAGCGGCGCAAGGCCTCATCGGGCCAGGGTCACGCCACCATCGACCGTCAGCGTCGTGCCGACCACATAGTCTCCGGCGCGCGACGCCAGGTAGATCGCCGCGCCAGCCATGTCGTCGTCATTGCCGATGCGGCGAGCGGGAATGTGCTCGGCGATCTCGTCGCCGTGGTCGCGCGCGTCGCGGTTCATCTCCGACGCAAACGCGCCGGGCGCAATGGCGCTGACGACGATGTTGTCCTGCACCAGGCGCAGCGCCATGCGCCGGGTCATGTGGATCAGGCCGGCCTTGCTGGCGGCGTACGAATAGGTTTCCTGCGGGTTGACCGACTGGCCGTCGATCGACGCGATGTTGATCACCTTGGCCGGCTGTGCCTGCGCGCCTTTGATCAGCAGCGCGTGCAGGGCCTGGGTCAGGAAGAAGGGCGTCTTCAGGTTCAGGTTCACCACCTTGTCCCAGCCGCTTTCCGGGAACTCGTCGAAGGCCGCGCCCCAGGCTGCGCCGGCGTTGTTGACCAGGATGTCCAGATGCGATTCGCGTTCGGCATAGGCCGCCGCCAGCTGCTTCACGCCGGCGGCTGTCGACACATCGGCCGGCAGCGAGACGCAGGGCCCCAGCGCCGACAACTCGGCCGCGGCGGCGTTGCAGGCCTCGGCCTTGCGCGCCGAGATGTAGACCCGGGCGCCGGCTTGCAGGAAGCCGGCGGCGATCATGCGGCCGATGCCGCGCGAGCCGCCGGTGATCAGGGCCGTGCGGCCGGCGAGCGAAAAGAGGGTGGACATGCAGAGTCTCCGAAGGCTTGTTGTGGACTGGCGGCGATCATCGCCGTCAATGCCGCCGGGTGCAGTCGCGCAGGTGCCAGTGAGGCCAGGGCAGTGGCCGGATGCCGGCCCAGGGTTTTTCGAACTTCACGTAGGCTGCGCGGCATTCATCCACAACACGCGGCGGAGCAAGCGACATGGTGCAAGCAATCCAGATCCAGCAGTACGGCGGCCCCGAGGTCATGCAGCTCTTCGATGTCGCCGTCGGCGAGCCCGGACCGGGCGAGGTGCGCATCCGTCATCACGCGGTCGGCCTGAATTTCATCGATGTCTACCAGCGCACGGGGCTGTACCAGAACCCGCTGCCGCTGACCCTCGGCATGGAAGGCGCCGGCGTCATCGAGGCGGTGGGCGAAGGCGTCACGCACCTGGCGGTGGGTGACCGCGCGGCCTACGCCAGCAACCCGCCCGGCAGTTATGCGCAGGCCCGCGTGATGCCGGCCAAGTGCGTGTGCAAGCTGCCCGATGCGATCTCGTTCGAAACCGGCGCGGCGATGATGCTGAAGGGCCTGACCGCGCAGTACCTGCTGAAGAAGACGCAGCCGCAGGGCGGGCTGCAGGCCGGTGATCACGTGCTGTGGCATGCCGCGGCCGGCGGTGTCGGGCTGATCGCCTGCCAGTGGGCCAAGGCGATGGGGCTGCAGCTGATCGCCACTGCGGGCAGCGATGCCAAGTGCCAGCTGGCGCTGGCGCACGGCGCGGCCCATGCCATCAACTACCGGACCGAGAACTTCGTGCAGCGCGTCAAGGCGCTGACCGGCGGCGCCGGCGTCAAGGTGGTCTACGACTCGGTGGGCAAGGACACCTTCGAAGGCTCGCTCGATGTGCTGCGCCCCTTCGGCCTGCTGGCCAGCTTCGGCAATGCCTCGGGGCCGGTGCCGCCGTTTTCGCCTGGCATCCTGGCCGCCAAGGGCTCGCTGTACATCACGCGGGCCACGCTGTTCACGCACATCGCCACGCGTGAGGCCACGCAGGCCATGGCCGACGATCTGTTCGGCGTGGTCAGCAGCGGCGCGGTGAAGATCCGCATCGACCAGCGCTTCGTGATGGCCGAGGTGGCGCAGGCTCACCGTGACCTGGAAGCGCGCCAGACCACCGGTTGCAGCATCCTGTTGCCTTGAGCCACCGGCCGGGCTGATCAGCCGGCGGCCGGGATCGTCAGGCCGCGCGCCACCGCCGGCCGCGCGATGAAGTCGGCCAGCGCCCGCGTGACGTGGGGGAACTCGGCGATGCGCACCAGCTCGCCGGCGTCGTAGAAGCCGATCAGGTTGCGCACCCAGGGGAAGGTGGCGATGTCGGCAATGCTGTAGGCGTCGCCCAGCAGCCAGCGCCTGTCGGCCAGCTGGCCGTTCAGCACCGCCAGCAGGCGGCGGGATTCGTCGATGTAGCGGTCGCGCGGCCGCTTGTCCTCGTAGGCCTTGCCGGCGAATTTGTGGAAGAAGCCGACCTGGCCGAACATCGGGCCGATGCCGCCCATCTGGAACATCAGCCACTGGATCGCTTCGTAGCGGCCGGCGGCGTCCGGCGGGATCAGCTGCCCGGTCTTCTCGGACAGGTACAGCAGGATGGCGCCGGATTCGAACAGCGGCAGCGGCCGGCCGCCGGGGCCGTCGGGGTCCAGGATGGCCGGGATCTTGTTGTTCGGGCTCAGCGACAGGAACTCGGGCGACAGCTGGTCCTGGCGATCGAAGGCGACGCGGTGCACCTCGTAGGGCAGGCCGATTTCCTCCAGCATGATCGAGACCTTCACGCCATTCGGCGTGGGCAGCGAATACAGCTGCAGGCGCTCGGGGTGGCGTGCGGGCCACTTCCGGGTGATCGGGAAGGCTGAGAGCTGGTGGGCACGATCGGCGGACAGGGCGCTCAAGGCATACCTCGGAAAGTTGGCGGGTGCGGGCCGCGCAGGTTCGCACAGATGGCGAAACCCGATGCCGCGTGCGGTTTCAGGCCGATGGGTCAGCGACCGGCTGGCTTCAGCCTGTCGATCCGATGCCCGGCAGATCCACCGGCACGATGAAGCGGAAGCAGCTGCCCTGGCCGGGCTGGCTGTCGACCTCGATGCGCCCGCCCATCAGCTGCACCAGCCGGCGCACGATGGCCAGGCCCAGGCCGGTGCCGCCGTAGCGCCGCGTCACGCTGCCGTCGGCCTGCGTGAAGGGCTCGAAGACGATGGCCAGCTGATCGGGCGTCATGCCGATGCCGGTGTCGCGCACGCTGCAGGCCAGCAGCAGGTGGTGGGCGTCGCCGGTGACTCGTTCCACATGCACCTGGATGCCGCCCATGGCGGTGAACTTCAGCGCGTTGCCGGCCAGGTTCAGCAGCAATTGGCGCCAGCGCGGCGCATCGGCGATCACGTCGTCGGGCACGTCGGCGGCAATCGTCCAGTCGAAGTCCAGGCCGCGCTGCAGGGCCTGCACCTGCAAGGGCGCCAGCGCCTGGTGCAGCGTCTCGGCCAGCGACATCGGCAGCGGCTGCAAGGTCAGCTTGTCCGCCTCGACCTTGGACAGGTCCAGCACGTCGTCGATGATCTGCATCAGCCCTTGCGCCGAATTCAGCACCAGCTCCAGGTAGTGGCGTTGGCGCTCGTCGAGCTCGCCGTTGAGCAGCAGCCGCGTCAGGCCCAGCACGCCATTCATCGGCGTGCGCAATTCGTGGCTCATGTTCGCGAGGAAGGTGCTTTTGGCGCGGTTGGCCGCTTCGGCGGCGTCGCGCGCGGCTTCCAGTGCCGCCAGTGCGGCTTTCAGGTCGCTGATGTCGCGGGCATTGAACTGCAGCATCGCCGCGCCGGTGACCGGGTCGCGCACCGCACGCGCGTCGATGGCGTGCCAGCGCTGGCCCTGGCGCGTGCGCAGCAGCGCTTCGCCGGCATGGCCGCGGCCGGCGCGCACGGTGACGACGATGGCGCCGGCCAGTTCGGCATCGTCGAACAGGTCGGCAAAGTCGTCCGCTGCCTCGGTCTCGATGCCGCCGAAGGCCGCCACCGCGGCCGGGTTGCGCATCAGCGCCGGGCCGCCGTCGATGCGGTGCATCGCCACCCGCACGGGGGTGTGGCGCATGGCCTCGATGCCGCGCAGCATCGCCGGGTCGTAGCTCGCGGCCAGCGGCTCCGACGCAAACAGGATCGCCTGCTGGCCATTGCCCAGCCGGATGCCGCGCGACAGCAGCTGCGAGGTCATCGGTTCGTCGCGCGGGTACAGCGTCCAGGCCTCGCGCACCAGCCGGCCCATCGCATGCTGCTGCATGCTGACCAGCAGCCGGGCCCGGGCGGGCAGCGAGATGTCGGAATAGTCGCGTGTGGTGAGTTCGGCCAGGTCATCCGCGCGCCAGAAGCCCAGCGCCGCGGTGTTGGCCCAGACGATGCCGGGGCGGTCGACATCGAACACCCACATCGGCACGTTCAGCCAGGCGTAGTGCGGCAGGTCGGCGGCGTCCAGCATGGGCGCCAGGGCCTCCGGCTCGGTCAGCGAGGCCCCGTGTTCCGGTGTCATGGCGCAGCGGTGTTCATCGGCGCCTAGCCTAGGCGGCTGGTGTCGCGGCGTCCACCCGGGCTGTCCCGAGGCGGCGGCCGCTCAGCGGCCGTTCCGGCCACGTCCTTTGAACACCAGCCACAGGGCTCCCAGCACCGCGCCGACATAGCCGATCAGCCCGAAAGCCGGCAATCCGAGCAGCTGGGGGCCACCGCCCACCGTCATCACTATTGATGAGCCGATGATCAGCGCGGCCACCACCAGGCCGACGGCGATGCGCTGGGCGGCGCGGTCCAGCTGGTCGACCACCGGGCGCAGGTCAGTGACGTCGATCTGCACCTGGATGCGGCCGCGGCGCACCGTGCGCAGCAACTGCGCCAGATCATGCGGCAGGCCGCCGATCAGCGTGGCGACGCGGCGCAGCGAGCCCCAACTGCGCCGGGCCAGCTCCTGCGGCGCATAGCGGTCCTGCAGCGCCTGGCGCAGCAGCGGCTGGGCCTCGGCGGCCATGTGGAAACTCGGGTCCAGACTGCGGCCCAGGCCTTCGAGCGTGATGAAGACCTTGATCAGCAGCGCCAGGTCGGCCGGCAGCGCCAGCTGGTGGCCGCGCAGGATGGCGGTGACATCGCCCAGCATGGTCCCCAGGCTCAGCTCGGCCAGCGGCACGCCGTGGTAGAGGTCGACAAAGGCCTCGATGTCGGTGCGCAACGCCGCGTCGTCGACCGGCATCTCGTCGCCGGCCCAGTCCACCAGCACCTCGGCCACCGCGCCGGCATCGCGCTGTACCAGGCCCAGCATCAGTGTCAGCAGCTCGTCGCGGCGCTGCGGCGAGACGCGGCTGATCATGCCGAAATCGATGAACGCGATGCGGTTGCCGGGCAGGAAGAACAGGTTGCCGGGGTGCGGGTCGGCATGGAAGAAGCCGTCGCGCACGATCATCTTCAGCACCGCGTTGGCGCCGCGCTGCGCGATCAGCCGACGGTCCAGCCCGGCGGCGTCGATCCCGGCCAGATCTTCGGCCGGCACGCCGCGGATGCGCTGCTGCACATTGACGCGCCGGCTGGTGTGCTGCCAGTACACGCGCGGGATCACGATCTCCGGCTGACCGGCAAACGACGCGGCAATGCGCTCGGCGTTGCGGCATTCGGTGGCCAGGTCCAGCTCGCGGCGCAGCGAGCGGGCCAGCTGGCGCGCCAGCTCCACCGGGCGGTAGGGCGCCAGTTCGGGCCAGTGGCGCTCGGCCATGCCGGCCAGCCGTTCCAGCAAGCGCAGGTCGGCGTCGATGGTGGCCTCGATGCCGGGCCGGCGCACCTTCACGATCACCTCGGTACCGTCGACGAGCGTGGCGGCGTGCACCTGGGCGATCGACGCGGCGGCCAGCGGCGCATCGTCCCAGTGCAGGAACACCTGCTCGGGCGGCGCACCCAGGTCGTCGCTCAGCTGCGCGCGCAGCGCGGCCATGGCCACCGGTGGCGCGCGGCTGTGCAGCTTCTCGAGCTGGGCGATCCAGCGCGGGCCCATCAGGTCGGCACGGCCGGCGAGGATCTGGCCCAGCTTGACGAAGGTGGGGCCCAGCTCTTCCAGTGCGCAGCGCAGCTGCTCCGGCGGGCTCAGCCGCGCCAGGTCGGCAGCATGGGCCAGGTGCAGCGCCTGGCCGGCCTTGTCCAGCGCGTCGGCCCAGCCCAGCCGGTGCACCATGTCGCCCAGGCCATGCCGCACGAAGACCGCGGCAATGTGCTGCAGCCGGCCCAGGTCGCGGGTGTTGAGCACGGCTTGCAGCGCGGTCATTGCCGGCGGGAGCTGAGGGCGCCGTCAGGAACGCCGCACGCGGCGCAGCTCGTCGATCACCAGGCAGATGGCGCCGAGGGTGATCGCGCTGTCGGCCAGGTTGAATGCCGGGAAATAGCCGCCGGGGAACATCGGCGCCAGCCAGCTCCAGTGGAATTGCAGGAAGTCGACGACGTAGCCATGCAGCAGGCGGTCGATGACATTGCCGAGCGCGCCGCCCAGGATCATCGTCACTGCGAAGCAGAACAGCTTCTGCGTTGGATGCGTGCGCAGCATCCACACGATGAACACCGAGGCGAACACGCCCAGCCCGACAAAGAACCAGCGCTGCCAGCCGGCGGCGTCGGCCAGGAAGGAGAACGCCGCGCCGGTGTTGTGGGCCCGCACCAGATTGAAGAAGGAGGTGACGGTGCGGCTGTCGTGCAGCCGAAAGTCGCCCATCACCAGCACCTTGGTGAACTGGTCGAGCAGGATCACCACCGAGGCGAGGCCCAGCCACAAGGCGAGCGGCGTGGCGGAAGACTTGGAAGAGGGCATGACGGGGAGACGAGGGCTGTGACGGTGCGGGTGGGCCGCTACTGTAGCCGCAGCGCTTTGGCCAGCTGTTCCAGCGTGAAGGGCTTGGGCACCACCGCATCCATGCCGGCGGCCAGGCATTCGGCCTGGTCCGCCGCGGTGGCCGTGGCCGTCAGCGCGATCACCGGAATGCGCGGCAAGTCCAGCGTGCGTTCCTGCGCACGGATCTCGCGCGTGGCGGCCAGGCCGTCGAGCACCGGCATGCGGCAATCCATCAGCACCAGCTGCGGCCGCTGGGTCTCGCGCAAGGCGCGGCTCACTGCCTGCTTGCCGTCGGGCACGTGTTCGTGCGGGATGCCGAGTTTGTCGAGGAAGCTGCAGACGATCATCGCGTTGACCTCGTCGTCTTCGGCCACCAGCACCCGGCCCGGCAGCGTGCCGGGGTCGGGCGGGCCGGCGGCCTCGGCCTGCACGTCGGCCACCACCGGCAGCAGCGCACTGAAGACGAAGCTCGATCCGCGGCCGGGCTCGCTGTGCACCACGATGTCGCCGCCCATGGTCTGCGCGATCTCGCGCGCAATCGTCAGGCCGAGTCCGACACCGTCGGTCGGTATGTCGCCGTCCCGCTCGGACTGGTGGAAGGCCTGGAAGATGCTCGCGCGCTCGGCCTCGCCGATGCCGGGGCCGGTGTCGCGCACCTCCAGCCGCATGTGCTCGCCGTCGCAAGACAGGCTCAAGCGTACCTCGCCCTGCGGCGTGAACTTGATCGCGTTGCCCAGCAGGTTGTGCAGCACCTGGCGCAGCCGCACCACGTCGCCTTGCACCCAATGCGGGCGGCCCACGCTGCAGTGCCAATGGAAGCCCAGGCCGGCATCGGCGGCGCGCAACGCAAACACCTCGGCCACCTGCTCGACCTGCGAGACCAGATCGAAGCGCTCGGCGTGCAGCACGAAGCGGCCGGCATCGGCGCGCGAGACATCCAGCAGGTCGTTGATCAGCCCCAGCAGGTGCGTGCCCGAGGATTCGATCAACTCGACCCGGTGGCTGAGCTCGGCATCGCGGGACTCCAGGTGCATCAGCCGCGCCAGCCCGAGCATGCCGTGCAGCGGCGTGCGCAGCTCATGGCTGAGCTTGGCCAGAAACTGCTGACGCAGCGCAATCTGCTGCTGCGCCAGCTGCAGCGCGGCGTCCTTCTGCGCCACCAGGTCCTGGGCCTGCAGCCGCAGCAGCATGCCGGCGGCCAGCCGGCGCGAAGTGCCGCGCGCGGTGGACAGCAGCAGCGCCAGCAGGATGAGCTGGCTGCTGGCGGTGATGCCGGCAACGTCGTCGCCGCGCATCGCCAGGCCGACGGTGCTGAACAGCAGCATCGGCGCGACATACGCGGCGCTGGAGGCCAGGTGCACCTGCAGCCCGAAGGTGGCCACGCAGCTCACTGCGTCCACCGCGGCCATCACCAGGGCGGTGGTGGCCACCGGTTCGCCCATCATGCGCATCGCGCCGATGCCCCAGACCACGCCGTCCAGCACCAGCAGCCACAGCGTCCATCGCTGCCAGCGCCGGCCGTCGCTATCGCCTGAACTGAGCGTCTCCGGGCCCTGGGACAAGCGCCGGCTGTGCCGCTGGTAGGCCTGGGCCAGCAGGATGCGGGCGCCGGCGACCAGCAGCTTGGCAGCGATCCAGGCGCCCACCTGCAGCAGCGGCACGCGGTCGCGGAAATGCCAGGCCATCATCACCGCGAAGAGCGTGGCGGCGAGGGTGCCGGCGCGCGTGTGCGTCAGCACCATGCGCAGCTGCTCGTGCGCCACCTGCATGCGCAGCGCCGGTGTCAGCGCGATCCCCAGCTCGCCCGCGACGCGGTCCAGCATCGAGGGGCGCTGCCGGGGATCCATGCCCCATCTTATGCGTGGGCGCGCGCCTCGCCATCGCCAAACAGGTTGTCGGTGCAGCGGCGGCAGATCGACGGGTGCGCCGCGTCGTGGCCGACGTCGTCGCGCCAGTGCCAGCAGCGCTCGCATTTCTGCGCCGCCGAGGGCGTGACCTCGACGCCGAGTGTTTCACCCGTCAGCAGTTCGGCGGCCGAGGTGATGAAGACGAACTTCAGGTCCTCGCCCAGTTCGGCCAGCAGCGCGTGGGTCTCCGGCGGCGCGGTGACGCGCACGGTGGCCTGCAGCGACGAGCCGACGCCGCCGGTGCTGCGCACGTCCTCGATGGCCTTGTTGACGGCCTCGCGCACTTCGCGGATGCGGCCCCAGGTGCTCAGCAGCGCGTCGTCCGGCGTCTTCAGCGGCCAGTAGGTCTCGACGAAGATGCTGCGGCCGCCGCCGTCGAACACCGCCCAGGCCTCTTCGGCGGTGAAGCTCATGAAGGGCGCCATCCAGCGCAGCATGGCCTGGGTGATGTGCCACAGCGTGGTTTGCGCGCTGCGCCGCGCCAGGCTCTTTGGCGCGGTGGTGTAGAGCCGGTCCTTCAGCACGTCGAGGTAGAACGCGCCCAGGTCTTCCGAGCAGAACACCTGCAGCTTGGCCACCACCGGGTGGAACTCGTAGACCTGGTAGTGCGCCAGGATCTCGGCCTGGAACTGCGCGGTGCGCGACAAGGCCCAGCGGTCGATAGCCAGCAGCTGATCGTCTGGCACTGCATCGGTCTTGGGGTCGAAGTCGCTGGTATTGGCCAGCAGGAAGCGCAGCGTGTTGCGGATGCGGCGGTAGGCATCGACGACGCGGGCCAGGATCTTGTCGTCGCCGGCGATGTCGCCCGAATAGTCGCTGGCCGCCACCCACAGGCGGATGATTTCGGCGCCCAGCTTCTGGCTCACCACCTGCGGCTCGATGCCGTTGCCCAGGCTCTTGCTCATCTTGCGGCCCTGGCTGTCGACCGTGAAGCCATGCGTCAGCAGGCCGCGGTAAGGCGCACGGCCTTCGAGTGCGCAGGCGATCAGCAAGGACGAGTGGAACCAGCCGCGGTGCTGGTCATGGCCTTCGAGGTAGAGGTCGGCCTCGGGGCCTTCGTCGTGGTGGCCGGGGCTGCCGTACTGGTCTTGATGCGTGCCGCGCAGCACATGGCGGAAGGTCGAGCCGGAATCGAACCAGACCTCCAGGATGTCGCTGCTCTTGGTGTAGTGCGGCGCGTCTTCGGCGCCCAGGATCTCTTCGGCCGTCACGCGGCTCCAGGCCTCGATGCCACCGGCCTCGACGATGCCGGCGGCCTGGTCCAGGATCTCCATCGTGCGCGGGTGCAGCTCGCCCGAATCCTTGTGCAGGAAGAACGGGATCGGCACGCCCCAGCTGCGCTGGCGCGAGATGCACCAGTCCGGCCGGTTGGCGATCATGTCGCGCAGGCGGGCCTGGCCGTTCTCGGGGTAGAAGCTGGTGTGGTCGATGGCCTCCAGCGCCATCTGGCGCAAGGTCTTCGGGGCCTTGTCCTTGGTGAAGACACCGTCGCCCTCGTCCATGCGCACGAACCACTGTGCGGCGGCGCGGTAGATCACCGGCGTCTTGTGGCGCCAGCAGTGCGGGTAGCTGTGGGTGATGGTCTGGGTGGCAAACAGGCGGCCGGCATCTTTGAGCGCCTCGATGATCACCGGCACGGCCTTCCAGATGTTCTGGCCGCCGAACAGCGGGAAGTCCGGCGCGTAGCTGCCGTTGCCCTGCACCGGGTTCAGGATCTCGTCGTAGCTGACGCCATGGGCGATGCAGGAGTTGAAGTCGTCCACGCCATAAGCCGGTGACGAGTGCACGATGCCGGTGCCGTCGTCGGCCGTGGCGTAGTCGGCCAGGTAGACGGGGCTCAGGCGGTCGTAGCCGGCGTCGACATGGGCCAGCGGGTGGCGGAAGTTCAGGCCGCCGAGCTTTTCGCCCAGCGTGGTGGCGAGCACGGTGCCTTGCAGGCCATAACGCGTCAGGCACGCGTCCACCAACGAGGCGGCCAGCAGCAGCAGTCCGCGTTCGGTGTCGACCAGCGCGTACTCCAGCGCCGGGTTCAGGTTCAGCGCCTGGTTGGCGGGCAGGGTCCAGGCGGTGGTGGTCCAGATCACCGCGAAAGCGTCTTTCTGCAGCCCGGGCAGGCCGAAGGCGGCGGCCAGCTTGTCCGGCTCGGCGCAGAGGAAGCCGACGTCCAGCGTCTGGCTCTTCTTGTCGGCATACTCGATCTCGAACTCGGCCAGCGAGGAGCCGCAGTCGAAGCACCAGTACACGGGCTTCAGGCCGCGGTAGACGAAGCCGCGCTCGATCACCCGCTTGAAGGCGCGGATCTCGCCGGCCTCGTTGGCGAAGTCCATCGTGCGATAGGGATGATCCCAGTCGCCCAGGATGCCCAGGCGCTTGAAGTCGCTGCGCTGCAGGTTGATCTGCTCGGTGGCGTAGGCGCGGCTCTTGGCCTGCATGTCGTCGCGGCTCAGGTTGCGGCCGTGCTTCTTCTCGATCGCGTTTTCGATCGGCAGGCCGTGGCAATCCCAGCCCGGCACGTACTGCGCGTCGAAGCCGGCCAGCTGGCGGGCCTTGACGATCATGTCCTTCAGCACCTTGTTGACGGCATGGCCCATGTGGATCTGACCATTGGCATACGGCGGGCCGTCGTGCAGGATGAACTTCGGCGCGTGGCAGCGTGCGTCGCGCAGCTGCTTGTAGCGGCCTTGTGCGTCCCAGTCCTTGACCCAGCCCGGTTCACGCTTGGGCAGGTCGCCGCGCATCGGGAACGGGGTGTCGGGCAGGTTGAGCGTGCTGCGGTAGTCGGGGGTGCTCGAATCGGTCATGGCCTGTCGCGCCGCGTTGGCGGCGCGCTCGTCGCTGGATGAAGAAAAGACGGGGAAGAAGGCGTGCCGCGGCGCGGGGGCGGCGGCAGCGGGCAGGTGTCAGTGGACCGAGCGCTGAATTCGGTCGCGCGTGGTCTGCCGCCGCGTGGCGGCGTGCCCGCGAGGGCCTTGACGATGAAACCAGCACAATGCCATGCCATGGATTCTACTGAAGCAGTGCCCCGGGCCCGGCTGGCGTTTCGCAGCCGCTGCCTGCCGGCTGTCGCGCTGCTGCTGGGCGTGGCGCTGGGCGCCGGCGCTGCTGAAGGCCAAGAGCCCGCGCCGGCACAGCCGGTGTGGGAGGGCGCGGTCGGTGTGTTGTTCCGGTACGGGCCGGCCTACCAGGGCTCGGAATCCAGCCGCCTGAGCCTGCGGCCGGGCCTGTTCCTGCGCTATGGCCGTTACTCGGCGACGACCACCGGTGGCTTCGTGACGCGCAGCAACGACGAGGTGCCGCGAGGTGTGTCGGCCGAATTGGTGGCCCGCGACGACCTGCGCGTGAGCCTGTCGCTGCGGCTGGACGGTGGCCGCGACGACGGCGACGACCCGATGCTGCAGGGGCTGGGCAATGTGCGGGCCACGGTGCGTGGGCGCTTGTCGGCGGTGAAAGACTTCGGATCGGGCTGGAAGCTCAGTGCCGGCCTGAGCCCGGACGTGCTGGGTCGCGACGGCGGCATCGTGCTGGACAGCAGCCTCAGCTACGAATGGCGGCTGTCGCCGACGCTGCGCGCGAATGCCGGGGTGTCGCTCACGGCAGGCGACCGCCGCTACATGCAAAGCTATTTCGGCGTGACCGCCGAACAGCGCCAGCGCTCCGGCCACCCGGTCTACGAGCCCTCGGCCGGCCTGCGCGACCTGGGCTTCGGTTTCGGCCTGCGAGCTGACCTGGGCCCGCACTGGCTGGGCTTCGTCAATGCCAGCACGTCGCGCCTGCAGGGGCCGACGCTGGACAGCCCGCTGACCCGCCGGCGCGATACCTGGGGTGTCGGCGGCGGCCTGGCCTGGCGGTTCTAGGCCTGCTGGGTGAACCAGGCCCGCGCCGCAGCCGTGTCGCGGGCGATGCCTTCACGCAACGCGTCCAACGATTCGTAGCGCAGTTCGTCGTGCAGCTTGTGCAGCAGCTCGACCTTCAGCACCTGACCATAACCGGCTTCCGGGCCCAGTGAAGCCGGCCATTCGAGGCAATGGGTTTCGAGCAGCACGCGGCCGGCGTCTTCGATCGTCGGCCGCACGCCCAGGCTGGCGACGCCAGGCACGGGCTTGTCGGTGAGGCCGTGCACCTGCACGACGAAAATGCCCATCGCGGCCGGCTTCGGATGCACGAAGCGCAGGTTCAGCGTGCGAAAGCCCAGCTCGCGGCCGAGCTTCTTGCCATGCACCACATGGCCGCTGATGCTGTAGGGCCGGCCCAGCAGTGCGCTGGCGCGGGCCATGTCGCCGCCAGCCAGCGCCTCGCGCACGGCCGAGCTGGAGACGCGCAGGCCGTGCACTTCGTAGCTCATCATGCGGGCGACATCGAAGCCCTGGCGCTGGCCGGAGGCGTCGAGCATCGCGTAGTCGCCGGCGCGCTTGGCGCCGAAGCGGAAGTCGTCGCCGACCAGCACGTAGCGTGCATGCAGGCCCTGCAACAGCACATCGTCGATGAAGGCCTGCGGGCTTTGCGCGGCAAACGCGGCATCGAAGCGCAGCACCACCACCTGGTCGACGCCGCAGCGCTCCAGCTCGGAGAGCTTGTCCCGCAGCGTCGCGATGCGCGCCGGGGCACTGGCAGCTTGGCCCGCACGCCCCGCGAAGTAGTCGCGCGGATGCGGCTCGAAGCTCATCACACAGCTGGCCAGGCCGCGGTGCCGTGCTTCATTGATCAGCAGCGCCAGCATGGCCTGGTGGCCGCGGTGCACGCCGTCGAAGTTGCCGATGGTCAGCGCGCAGGATGGCGCCAGCCCGGGATGGTGAAAGCCTCGGAAAACCTGCATGCGGCGGATTATCGTCAGCCGGCGCTCTTCAACCCGTGATGGCCTGGGGTCCTTCGACCCAGGCCCATTGCCCTGGCGCCAGGTCGGTCGGCAGCACCAGTTTGCCGAAGCTGCTGCGGTGCAGCGCGGTGACATGGTTGCCCACCGCGGCCACCATGCGCTTGACCTGGTGGTATTTGCCTTGCACCAGCGTCAAACGCAGCGCGTGGGTGCCGGTGATCTCGCAGCCTTCGGCGCGCACCGGCATCGGCTCGTCGTCCAGCATCACGCCGAACAGCAACTGCTCGACCTGGCGCGCATCCACCGGCCGGTCGGTGCTGATCTCGTAGACCTTGGGCACCTGCTTCTTCGGCGACGTGAATCGGTGGATCAGGCCGCCGTCGTCGGTCAGCAGCAGCAGGCCGGTGGTGTCCTGGTCCAGCCGGCCCACCGGCTGCAGGCCGCGGCGGCGCAGCGCGGCCGGCAGCAGCAGCATGACGCTGGGCCAGGCCGAGGGCTTCTGCGAGCACTCATACCCGGCCGGCTTGTGCAGCAGCACCAGGGCCAGGTCGTGGCAGACCCAGGGCCGGCCTTCGACCTCGATGCCCAGGCCATCGGCCATGAAGGTCTCGCCCGGATCGCTGACCGTGGCGCCGCCCACGCGCACCAGCCCGACCTCGATCAGGCCGGCGCATTCGCGGCGCGTGCCGAAGCCCTGGTTGAACAGGATCTCGTCGATGCGCTGGGGCTTCTTCTTCAGGCTCATGGGTGGAGTTCGATCGTCACGACATGGTTGTCCCGGGCCGGCCAGGCGATGCCGACGATGCGCTCGGCCAGCTCGCCGCTGCGGTACTCGGCCACCACCGGCCGGCCAGGGCCGACCTGCAGCTTCAGCTTGCTGCTGGAGACGCCGGCCACGCCGGGCGGAATGCCGGGCGCGGGGCTCAGGCCGTCGAAGCTGATGCTGTCGCGCGGTAGGCCCAAGTAGCCGCGGGGGCGGGTCAGCGTGACGACCGAGGCGGCGCTCTTGTCGGCCTCGGCCAGGCGCTCGGCCCGCAGGTGCACGATGGCCGACGAGCGCGCAAATGGCGCGCGGTAGATGTGCGTCGTGGCGTAGCCGGGTGCACTGATGACGAACTCCAGCGGCGTCGCCGAGTCGGTGGAGAGCGGTCCCCATCGGCCATCGGCGCCGACCGCCTTGTCGACCAGCGCCGCGCCACGCCGCGCGCCGGTGGCGGCGTCCACCGCATACACCGCCACCTGGGCGCCGGCCAGCGGCAGGTTGGTCGGGCCACCGGCACCGATGCCCGAGACCTTGCCATCGAGCAGGACGCTCGCTTCTGGCGTTACCGTCGTGAGCGCCGGCGCCTGGCCGGTGATGAATTCATACGCTGCGGCGAAGGCTTGCGGGTGGTAGCTGACCTCGCGGTGGTCGCGCCCCGGCAGCACCACGTTGTGCGCGCCCTTCAGCGCCGGCCCCTCGGCGGTGACGTGGGTCGGTGTGCCCTTGGCGCCGATCCACACGCCATCGGGCTGCGCGAACTTGTCGTTGCTGTCCGAGCGGGTGGTCATCCAGCGCAGACCGGGCGTGACCTCGTCGGCGTTGGGCCCTTTCGGCGCGTTCAAGCCCGTCAGGAAGGCGCCGGCACCGTTGAACTCGTTGTTGGGCCGGAAGCCAGGGTTGGCCCACACGCCATGGTTGGGCGTGCCGCCGAGGAGGGCGTGCGAGACAGTCTTGTCGCCGCCGCCGTTCTGGATGTAGTTGCGGATGGCGTTGCCGCCGCGTGAGTTGCCGATCAGCACCACCTGGCTGGCGCCGGTGGCCTGGAGCACGCGCTGCACCTCGGCGGCCAGGAACTCGCGCTGTTCGGTGGCCGAGCTGCGGCCGTCCTGCGGCTTGGTGTCGTCGTCGCGCGCTTGCGGCAGCGGGAAGTCCACCGCATGCAGCCGCTCGCGCGGCCAGCCGTTGCTTTCGTAGCGCCACAGCGTCGTGGTCCACAGCGCGGCGGTGTCGCCATTGCCGTGCACGAAGACAATGGGCGGCGGCGCCGTGCCCGGCGTGCTGGCGCAGGCGGTGAGCAGCAGGCCGGAAGCGAACGCCAACAAGGCGCGGCGTTGCAAACGCATGGGGTGTCTCCTGGTTGTTGTGGAATCAGGCCAGGCCGAGATCGCCGGCCGAGGGCAGTGCGGGCTCTTTCAGGCCCTGGGCGGACCCCACGGCATTGAGCACGGCCCGTGCGGTGACTTCGGCGGCCAGCGCGCCCAGCACCGTCAGGTTGCCGGGCTTGCCGCTGCCGCCGGTGGCCAGTGCGAACAGCGTGTCGCCGTCGTGCTGGGTGTGCGCCGGGTTGATGCTGCGTGCCAGGCCGTCGTGCGCCATCGAGGCCAGCTTGTTGGCCTGTGCCTTGGTGAGCTGCGCATCGGTGGCGACGATGCCGATGGTGGTGGCCATGCCGGCCTGCAGCCGCTCGGGCAGCTCGCCACGGCGGATGGCGGCCATGCTGTCGCGTGGCGTGCGGCCATCGGCGGCGCGGGCCCCGGCGATGACGCGGCCGGTGGCCGGATCGACCACATCGCCGATGGCGTTCACCGCCACCAGTGCGGCGACGGTGATGGCGCCGACGCGCATCGATGCGGTGCCGATGCCGCCTTTCATCGCATGTTCGATGCCGAACAGTTTGCCCACCGTCGCGCCGGTGCCGGCGCCGACGCTGCCCTGCGCCGGCGGCTCGCTGCTGGCGGCCACGCAGGCCGCATGGCCGGCCGCGGCATCGGGCCGGATGCGGGCATCGCCGACCCACAGGTCGAACAGCACGGCGGCCGGCACGATGGGCACCCGCGCCGGACCCACCGGCAGGCCATGGCCATGTTCCTCCAGCCAGCGCATCACGCCGTCGGCGGCGGCCAGGCCGAAGGCGCTGCCGCCGCACAGCAGCACGGCATGCACCTGCTCGACGATGTTCTGCGGATCCAGCAGATCGGTTTCCCGCGTGCCCGGCGCGGCGCCGCGCACATCGACACCGCATACGGCACCCTGTTCGCACAGCAGCACGCTGCAGCCGGTGGGCCGGCGGGAATCGGTGAAGTGGCCGACCTTCAGGCCGGCGATGTCGGTGATGGATCCGGGATGCATGGCGCCTGGGGCAGCGAGCGAGGCCGCAGCCTACCACCGCGGAGCCGGGGCTCCAGCTTGGCCCGGTCCGGTTTCGTCAGCCCCTTGGGGACGGCCGCCAGGCGGCCGGGGCAAACGTTCTATGCAAACACGCCGGCCGAATCCTGCATGCGCGCCGACACCTCGCCCAGGTGGTACTGCGTGTCGCCGAGCGTGGTTTCCAGCAGCGTCAGGCGCTTGAAGTAATGGCTGCCGATGTACTCGTCCGTGACGCCGATGCCGCCGTGCAGTTGCACGCACTGCTGGCCGACGAAGCGCATCGAATGGCCCAGCTGCACCTTGGCTTGCGACAGCGCACGGCGGCGCTGGGCGGGCGCTTCGCCCAGCTTCAGGCTGGCGTAGTAGCTCATCGAGCGCGCCAGTTCGAGCTGCATCTTCACGTCGGCGATGCGGTGGCGCAGTGCCTGGAAGCTGGCGATCGCCACGCCGAACTGCTTGCGCGTGTTCATGTACTCGACGGTGATGGCCACCAGCTTGTCCATCGCGCCGACCGCTTCGGCGCACAGCGCGGCGATGCCGACGTCCAGGCCCAGCTCCAGCGCGGCCAGCCCGTCCGTGGTGATCAGCGTGGCCGCTGCGTTGGCCAGCTTCAGTTCTCCGGCGCGGCCGCCGTCCTGCGTCGGATAGGCGGCGACGGTGGCGCCGTCGGCACCTTTTTCCACCAGGAACAGGCCGATGGCATCGGCAGCGCCGGTGCGGGCCGAGACGATGAAGGCATCGGCCTCGTCAGCCGCCAGCACGACGCTCTTCTGGCCGCTGATGGTCCACCCGCTGCCGGAGGGCGTGGCCGTGGTCGAAACCCGTGCATGCTGGTAGCGCGCTCCGCGTTCCAGCCAGGCGGGCACCACCAGCGCCGTGGCATCGGCGATCTTCGGCAGCCAAGCCGCCTGCACCTCGGCCGGCGCGGCCTGCAGCATCGCCGGTGCCATCAGTGCAGCGGCGGCATAGGGCGCATTGACGAGGCCGCGGCCCAGCTCTTCCATCACCACCATGGCCTCGACAGCGCCGAAACCCATGCCGCCCTGGGCTTCGGGCACGGCCAGGCCGGTCAGGCCCAGTTCGGCGAGTTCGCCGTATACCGCGCGGGTCTTGCCGCCGGCCTTGGCCAGCGCATGCCGGCGTTCGAAGGCGAAGCCCTTCTCGACCCAGCGGGCCACCGCGTCACGCAGCGAGATTTGATCGTCGGTGAAGTTGAAGTCCATGGTCAGGCTCCCAAGACAGTTTGCGCAACGATGTTGCGTTGCACTTCATTGCTGCCGCCGTAAATGGTGGTCTTGCGATAGTTGAAGTACGTGGTCGCCAGCGGCGCGCACACCGCGGCGCCGGCGAAGTCGCCTTGCCAGCCGGCTTCCATCGCCTCGTGCACGCACAGGTGGCTGTAGGGGCCGGCGGCCAGCATCATCAGCTCGGTGTAGCGCTGCTGGATCTCGCTGCCGCGCAGCTTCAGGAGCCCCGCGATGTCCAGGCTCTGCTTGCCGCTCTTTTCGGCCGATAGCACGCGCAGCACCATCATCTCCAGCGCCACCACCTCTACTTCCAGCAGTGCGATCTGGTCGCGGAAGCGCGGGTCGTCGTAGACCCCTTCGGCGCGCGCGATGCGCTTGAGCCGTTCCAGTTCGCGTTTGGTGCGGTTGACGTCGGCGATGTTGGTGCGTTCATGCGCCAGCAGGTGCTTGGCGTAGGTCCAGCCCTTGTTCTCTTCGCCGATGAGGTTTTCGGCCGGCACTTCGACGTTGTCGAAGAACACTTCGTTGACCTCATGCTCGCCGTCCATCGTGATGATCGGGCGCACGGTGATGCCGGGTGACTTCATGTCGACCAGGATGAACGAGATGCCGGTCTGCGGCTTGCCTTCGTTGCTGGTGCGCACGAGGCAGAAGATCCAGTCGCCGTACTGGCCCAGCGTGGTCCAGGTCTTCTGGCCGTTGATCAGGTAGCTGTTGCCCTTGCGTTCGGCGCGTGTCTTCACCGAGGCCAGGTCCGAGCCCGAGCCCGGTTCGCTGTAGCCCTGGCTCCACCACACCTCGCCGGAAGCGATGCCGGGCAGGAAGCGTTTCTGCTGTTCGGCATTGCCGAAGCTCATGATCACCGGCGCCACCATCACCGGGCCGAAGGGCACGATGCGCGGCGTGCCAGCCTTGGCGCACTCTTCCTCGAAGATGTGCTTCTGGACCGCATTCCAGCCCGGGCCATCGAACTGCGCGGGCCAGCCGTAGCCCAGCCAGCCCTTGGCGCCGAGGATCCTGGCCCAGCGCTGCATGTCGTCGCGCGACAGGCGCAGCGCATTCAGCACCTTGTGGCTGATGTCCTTGGGCAGGCTCTCGGCCACCCATTGCCGGATGTCGGCTCGGAAGTTCAGCTCTTCCGCGGTGAAGTTCAGGTCCATGTTGGTGTGTCTCCAGGGCTATGACAGCAGCGTCTGCTTTTTAGCACGACCGTTCGCTTTCGGCTTGTCCCTGCCGCGACAAACAGAGGCCGGGTGCACGCTCGGATAGTGCGCCTTGATGACTTCTTCCGGTCCGGATTTCGCGCCATCGTCTCGGCGCGCCCGACTGCCGCGAGAGACTGCCGGTGCTCTACTTTCTTTCCAGGCGCATCACGTCACTGTCGCGGCGCATCGAAAAGCGCGACAGGAAGCTGTTGCCCAGCAGCACCATCGGCATGTCGGCCTGCAGCACCACGGCCTCGACATTGAACACCTCGACGTCACCGATGCGCACGGAAGTGAGGTTGACGCCGTAGACCGGCACCACGCCGCCCGCGGTATGCGACACGCCGCGCCGGCCGCGCTTCCAGTCGATGCCGATGCGGTCGGCATCCGTCTGGCTGATCGCCATCACGGTGGCGCCGGTGTCGACCATGAACTGCACCGATTTGCCGTTGATGCTGCCCGTGGCCATGAAATGCCCACCCGGACCGGCCGGCAGCACGATTTCGTTGCCACCGCCGCCGCCCGAGCCGCCGCCGACCTTGGCCGGCGCCGCGCCGAGGCGCAGCACATTGGAGCGGCCGGCCATCTCGACCTCGGCCTCACCATCGCCGACGCGCTTCAGCGTCACGCCCTTGACGCTGCTGCCCACGGCCAGCGTGTGCGGCTGGCCATCGATCAGCAGCAGCGCCTTGCTCGATCCCAGGCTGCCGGAGAGGCTGACGGTTTGTGCTCCCGCACCACCGGCCAGCGTCAGCGTCAGTGTCAGTGTCAGCGTCAACAGCGGCCAGCCCAGGCGGTGCGCGTGCAAGCTCAATCCCGGAAGTTGTTGAAGGCCAGCGGCACATCGGCCACTTCCTTGCGCAGCAGCGCGATGGCGGCCTGCAGCTCGTCGCGCTTGCCGCCGGTGATGCGCACGCTGTCGCCCTGGATGGCGGCCTGCACTTTCAGCTTGCTCTGCTTGACCAGGGTCTGGATCTTCTTCGCGGTGTCGCTGTCGATGCCCATCTTCACCGGCACGGTCTGGCGCACCTTGTCGCCACCGAGTTTCTCGAACTTCGCGCTGAAATCGAGAAAGCGCGCATCGACGCCGCGCTTGCTGAGCTTGGCCAGCAGGATGTCCTTGACCTGGGCGATCTGGAAATCGCTGTCGCCCAGCAGTTGCAGCGAACGCTCCTTCGCGGCTTCGACGCTTTCGATGTGGGCCGACGAGCCCTTGAAATCGAAGCGCGTGCCGATCTCCTTGTTGGACTGCTCGACGGCGTTGCGCAGCTCAACCAGGTTGGGTTCAAGGACGGTGTCGAAGCTCGGCATGGAGTCGGAAAGGGTGCAAAGGCGGGAGAAAAATTCTGCCATGCCGATGCTGCCTGCACTCGGGTGACATATCAAGCCGGCGTTCGGTGAAAATCGACGGATGGCAAGCACCTCGTCCGCTTTGGCGATTGAACACGGCGCCAGCCTGCGCGAGTTCAATACCTTCGGCTTGCCGGCCACTGCGCACACGCTGGTGCGCATCGCCGGGGACGCCGATGTGCGGCGCGTGCTCGACCACCCCGACCTCGGCCGCGCGCCCAAGCTGGTGCTGGGCGGCGGCAGCAACCTGATCCTCACGCGCGACCCGCAGGCCGTGGTGCTGAAGGTGGAGGTGACGGGCCGCCGGCTGGTGGAAGAGCGGCCGGACGCCTGGATCGTCGAGGTCGGCGCCGGCGAGACCTGGCACGACATCGTCGACTGGACGCTGTCGCAAGGCTGGCCGGGCCTGGAGAACATGGCGCTGATCCCCGGTACGGTGGGCGCCGCGCCGGTGCAGAACATCGGCGCCTACGGGCTGGAACTGCAGGAGCGCTTCGAATCGCTGGATGCCGTGGGTCTGGTCACTGGCCGCTGCGTGACGCTGGATGCCCAGGCCTGCGCCTTCTCTTACCGCGACAGCGTGTTCAAACGCAGCGGTTTCGGCGGTCTGGCGGGCAAGAGCCTGATCACCCGCGTGCGGCTGCGCCTGCCCCGGCCCTGGAGCCCGGTGCTGGGCTACCTGGATCTGGAGCGGCGCATGGCCGAAACCGGCAACCATGCCCCCGATGCGCGCACGATCTTCGACTGGGTGTGTGCGATCCGCCGCGCCAAGCTGCCGGATCCGGGGCAGATCGGCAATGTCGGCAGCTTTTTCAAGAACCCGGTGGTCAGCCCCGAACAATGCCGCGACATCATCGCGCGCGACCCCCACATCGTGCACTACACGCTGGCCGACGGCAGCTTCAAGCTGGCTGCCGGCTGGCTGATCGACGCCTGCGGCTGGAAGGGCAAGTCGATCGGCCGCGCCGGGGTCTACGAGAAGCAGGCGCTGGTGCTGGTCAACCGCGGCGGCGCCAGCGGCGCCGAGGTGGTGACGCTGGCCCAGGCGATCCAGGAGAGCGTCTACGGCCGCTTCGGCATCCGGCTGGAGCCGGAGCCGGTGGTCATCTGAGCTGACAGAGGCCGACTCTGGCGCGGTGGCGCCGCCGCTGTGTCACCACCCGGTCATTCGCTGATCAGGCCTTCGGCGGCGCACAGGCTGCGCGTGGCGTTGACCAGTTCTTCGTAACGCTGCACCGCGAGCGCCAGCTGCGCTGCGCTGAGCGTGCTGCCATCGCGGTTGAGCGTGGCGGCGGCATCGGCCAGCGCCGGCAGGCCGAGGTTCAGTGCCGCGCCCTTCACCGCATGCGCAGCGCGGCGCAGGCTTTCGGTGTCGGCATCGCGCATCGCTTCGCGCATGCGGCGGGCGGTGTCGCTGGCCTGTTCGAAGAAGCCGCCATAGAGCGCCGGCGAGCGGCCGGCACCCATCAGCTCGGTGACATCGGCGAGCGCGGCATGGTCGATCAGCATGGCCTCGCGCGGCGGGCTACCCGGCGCCGCGGCCGCGCCGACGTGAGCGACGGCATGGGCGCCGGCAGGCACCGCCGCGGCGGGCAGGCCGAACTGCTGAGACAGCAGCGTGGTCAAGGCCGGCAGGCTGACCGGCTTGGTGATGACCTCGTCGACGCCGGCGGCCATGCAGCGCTCACGCGTTTCGGCAAACACATCGGCGGTCAGCGCGATGATGCGCACCCGCGACGCCGGCGCCGGCAGGCTGCGGATGGCTTCGCTGGCGGCCACGCCGTCCATCACCGGCATGTGCACATCCATCAGCACCAGGTCGAAGCTGCGCTCGCGCATGGCCTGCACCGCTTCGAGCCCGTTGGTGACATGGTGGCCATGGTGGCCCAGCCGCTCCAGCAGCGCGGCCAGGTACATGCGGTTGACCGGATGGTCTTCGGCCACCAGCACGCGCAGGCCGTCCTGCGGCGGCGCCAGGGGGGGCGGCACCGGACCGGCGGCCGGGGCTGTGGCGCTGCCGTCGGCCGTCGCGCTGCCGGCCGAGGCGGCCGGGCCGGTTTCGTCGGCCGGTGGCGCATCGGGTACCAACGCGCTGCGGAAGCTGAACACGCTACCGGCGCCGGGCGTGCTGCGCACGACGATCTCGCCGCCCATCAGGCGCGCCAGGTTGCGCGAGATGGCCAAGCCCAGGCCGGTGCCGCCCTGGCGCCGGGCGCGGGGATCGTCGGCCCGGGCAAAGCGCTGGAACAGCCGCGAAACGGTGTGCGGGTCCATGCCGATGCCGGTGTCGCTGACATCGAACTCCAGCTGCGGCGCGCCCTCAGGCCCCGCCACCTGGGCGCAGCGCAGGATCACGCTGCCGTGGTCGGAAAACTTGATCGCGTTGTTGAGCAGGTTGAACAGCACCTGGCGCATGCGCGTGGGGTCCAGGCGCACATGGCTGGGCAGGGACTCGTCGTAGCGCAGCTCCAGCGTCAGCCCCTTGGCCTGGGCCTGCGGCTGCATCAGCGCATGCACCTCGTTGACCAGCCCGCGCAGCGCCACCGAGCGCGTCTGCAGCGCCAGGGCGCCGGATTCGAGCTTGGACAGGTCGAGGATGTCGTCCAGCAGGTGCAGCAGATGGGTGGCCGACTCATCGGCGGTGGTCAGCCAGTCGCCGGCCTGCGGGTCGCCGGGCGCCTCCTTCAGCAGCGACAGCATGCCCAGCAGCCCATGCAGCGGCGTGCGCAGCTCGTGGCTCATGTCGGCCAGGAACTCGCTCTTGGCATTGCTCGCGGATTCGGCCTCGATGCGGGCGTCGCGCAGCTGGTCGGCCAAGGTTTCCAGGTGCTGGCGGCGCTGCTCCAGCTTGCGCATCTGGCGCAGCGCGATCAGCGCGAAGACCAGCACCATGGCCGACAGGAAGCCGGTCAGCCCGAGGCCGATCTCGTTGTGCTGGCGCACCTTGTCCTGGCGCTCGGTGACTTGCGAAGCCACCTGGTGGGTGGCATCCAGCAGCAGCTGGTGGATCGGGTCGCCGAGTCCGATCAGGTCGGCCAGCAGCGCGCGCGCGGCCTGCGGGCTCAAGGGGCCGCGCGGTTCGCTGCTGAGGTACAGGTCGGCGCGGCTGCTGAAGCTGTCGATCTGGCGCAGCACCTGCTGGGCATTGGGCACGCGGCCGATCAGCTGCTGGGCCCGCTCGGCGCGCAGCAGCGCGGCGCGGGACAGGAAGATGTCGTAGCGCAGCTGCAGCGGCGCCGGGTTGCCGGCGGCCGTGTCCAGGTCCATGCGCCACTGCTCACGCAGGCGCAGGTATTCGGTTTCCAGCTGGTACAGGCTCAGCACCAGGTAGTCGTTCTGGTTCTGCACCGTCAGGTTCAGCAGTGCGTATTGGCGCACCTGAACGAAGGCCGCGGCCAGCAGCGTGGCCAGCAGCAGCAGCCCGGTGACGCCGAACCACGGCGTGACCCGCTGATTCACGACATGCCCCCCACACGTCGCAGTCCAACCAAGCGAGGGCCGCGGATCCGGCTCCGCCGGTCCGCTGGCGCTGCCCCCCTGGGGGGGAGGCGGCCGTTAGGCCGCTTCGGGGGGGGGCTCATTGGATATCGATGGCCTTGAGCTGCCAGGCGCAGCGCGTGTAGTAGAGCGCGCGGCGCAGCGTGTTGTTGCTGTCGAAGGGGTAGATGATGAACAGCGGGCCCTTGTCGCGCACCGACATCGGCTTGTCGTCGAGCAGGCGGGCCAGCAGCACGTCGTAGCGCTGCACGTCGTCGACGGGGATGTCGACGCGGTAGTCGTTCAACGCGGTGGCTTTCAGCGACTGGCCCTGTGCCATAGCGGCCGAAAGCACGTCGCGCACCAGCGGACCGGTGAACTTGCGCGGCTGGCTGTACCAGGGCGTGCGGGTGCTGAAGCTCTGCTGCGGCAGGCGCTCGAGCATGGCCATGTCGAACAGCGCCTGCGGTTCGCCATGAGCCTGGTGGTTGGGCGATCGCACCCGGCCGGTGAGCGTGAGCACCACCGAACCATCGGGCGTCTCCAGCGCGTGCGCGGAGCGTGCGGCCATCGAGCCCAGGGCAGCCAGACACAGCAGGTGGCGGCGTTGCATCGTGGCAGTGAAAGCGGGATGGCCTGAAGAAAGTGACTATGGTAACCGCCCCCCGAAGGCTTGCCCGTGAGGCTGTTCACCACAATGAGGGCGGCCACGCTGGGAAGCGGCGGTGCCGTAGGTTAAGCTTTTGGATTATGTCCAGCGCCGGCACCTTCACCACTGACGGGCACACCAATGCCCTGCCGCCGGGCACGCGGCTCAATGAATTCGAGGTGCGGCGGGTCATCGGCGTCGGCGGCTTCGGCATCGTCTACCTGTGCTTCGACCATGGGCTCGAGCGCGAGGTGGCGATCAAGGAATACATGCCCTCGTCGCTGGCCTCGCGCACGGCGACATTGCATGTCTCGCTGAGCTCGCCGAACAACGAAGAAACGTTCAAGCTCGGCCTGCGCTCCTTCGTGAACGAGGCCAAGATGCTGGCGCGCTTCGATCACCGCTCGCTGATCAAGGTGCATCGTTTCTGGGAAGAGCGCGGCACCGCCTACATGGTGATGCCGCTGCTGCGCGGCCGCACCTTGCGCGAAGCCCGGCGGGGGATGGGCGTGCCGCCCACCGAAGCCTGGCTGCGCGGCGTGCTCGACCCGGTGCTCGGCGCGCTGGAGGTGCTGCACCGCGAGGACGTGTTCCACCGCGACATCGCGCCTGACAACATCCTGATCGGCGACGACGGCGTGCCGATGCTGTTGGACTTCGGCGCCGCGCGCCATGTGATCCAGGGCCGCAGCCAGACGCTGACGGCCATTCTCAAGCCCAGCTACGCGCCGATCGAGCAGTACGGCGAAGCCGCCAACCTGCGCCAGGGGGCCTGGACCGACCTCTATGCGCTGGGCGCCACCTTCCATTTCCTGATCACCGAATCACCGCCGCTGCCGGCGACGGTGCGCACGCTGAGCGACGATGCCGCGCCGCTGGCCACCATGCCGCGGCCGGGGGTGTCCGACGATTTCCTGCGCACCGTCGACTGGATGCTGGCGCCGCGCCCGGCGGACCGCCCGCAGTCGGTGGCGGAGTTGCGCGAGGTGCTGTCCGGCCGCTTGCCGGTGCCGGTGCGCACTGTGGTCCCGGCTTCGCCTACGGCCTGGCAGCGCACCGAGGCGCAGATCACCGTCAAGCCCGATCCTGATCCTGATGCCGACATCGACCTCGGCGAAGCGTCGGTGCCGCCCCCGGCCTCTGCGGTGACCCGACCCCCACAGCCTGCAGCCCGCCCGGCACCGCCGATGCCACGCCCGGCCGTTGTGCGGGCCTCGCATCCGCCGGCATCCGTGCCCCCGAACGGGCAGGACGATGACGGCGAAGGCTGGTCGGCCACCGGAGACCGGGTGCTGCCGCCGCGCCCGTCCGGTCTGCCCGCACGCTCGCTGGCCCCGATGTTCGTGGGCGGCGGCGCCGTGCTGCTGATCGTCGGCCTGCTGATCTGGTACCTGCAGCGGCCGCCCGCCGAAGGGCCGCGCCCGGCGCAAGCGGCGCCGGCCGCCTCGGTGGCGGCGTCGGCCGCGCCGGCGCCAGCCGCTTCGGCTGTCGAGACGGCCGCGTCGCTGCCGGCCGCAACGGCGCCGGTGGCCTTGTCTGCGGCGTCCAGCCCGGTGCCGGCACCGGCACCGGCCGTGGTGAAGGCCCCTGCACCCACCCCTGCCGCGCCTGCACCGGCGACCGCACGCGTGCCTGCCGCGCCAAGTGGCCCGGCGACGCAGACCCCCGCGCCCGGGACGGCCCCGATGACGGTGGAGAGCGCCGCCTTGCGACCGCTGCCGGCTTCGGCCGCCGCGCCGGCTTCGGCGGCGCCGCGCAGCACGCCGAACAACCGGACCGCTGCAGCCGTCAACGAGCGTCGCCCCCCGGTGCTGCCCGGCCCGGCTGCCGACAGCTCGCCGCCACGCGCACCGGCGGAAACAGCAGCCCGGTCGCCGGCCAGCCCGCCGGCCGAGCGCAGCAACGACGGTGCCCTGACAGCCGTGCCGGCCGCCGGCCGCGACCCGCGCGAACAATGCGGCGGCCGCATGCTGCTGGCGCTGCACAAGTGCCTGGTGCGTGAGTGCGTGAAGCCGCAGTTCTACGACCACGGTGAATGCGTGCAGGTGCGCGCGATCGAAGAGCGCGCCCGCGTGCGCAACAGCCCGTAGGTCGAAGCGGCGGCGGCGCGCCCGCGCCCTGCGGGTGGCGCAGCCGTCTCGGGCGTGACAGTTCGCGGGTTCCCCGCGTTGCGGCTGCGGCGGGGCATCGGCTACACCGGGGCTGTCATCGGCTCACGGTCCAGCCCGCACCATGCCCCTGTCTGCCACTCGCCTGCATCACGCCATCTGGCCCAAGCGCCTGCCGCGTTCCCTGGTGTTGCCCGACACCAGCCTGTGGTTCAACCTCGAGGTCTCGGCGACCCGCTTCCCGGACCGCGCGGCCTACCTGTTCTTCGGCAGGCCGACCCGCTATGCCGAGATCAGGCAGCAGGCCGAAGCATTGGCCGGCTGGCTGCAAGCCCAGGGCCTGGCCAAGGGCGAGCGCGTCATCGTGTTCATGCAGAACTGCCCGCAGTTCGTCATCGCGGTGCACGGCGTGCTGCGCGCCGACGCGGTGGTGGTGCCGGTGAATCCGATGAACAAGGTCGACGAGTTCGGCCATTACATCAGCGATTCGGGCGCCCGCTTCGTGCTGACCACGGCGGACCTGGCCGGCATCGTTGCCGAGGCCGATGCGCAGCTGCCCGCGGCCAAGCGCCTGCGGCAGATCGTCGCCACGCGCTTCGCCGATGCCTTGCCGGAGGGCCCGCTGGACCCGGCCGAAGCACCGAACGACGCCGTCCTGGCCTGGCTGCGCGCCCACCCGCCGCTGCCGCCGGGCGCGCAGCGCTGGACCGAGGTGCTGGACAGCGGCCATCGGCCGGGCCCGCACACCGCGCGGCCCGACGACATGGCGCTGCTGCCCTACACCTCCGGCACCACCGGCATGCCCAAGGGGTGCATGCACACCCACCGCACGCTGATGCACAACGTCAGCGGTGCCGGCCAGTGGGGCCACGGCGGCCCCGAGACGGTGAGCCTGGGCGTGGTGCCGATGTTCCACATCACCGGCTTCATCTACGGCTGCATGGCCTCGGTGGCCGGCGGCGGCACCACGGTGATCCTGCCGCGTTGGGATCGCGAGCTGGCCGGCCGCTTGATTTCGCGCCACCAGGTCACGCACTGGACCTGCATCCCGACGATGATCATCGATCTGTTCGGCAGCCCGAACTACGCCAGCTTCGACCTGTCCAGCCTGCGCTACCTGTCCGGCGGCGGCGCGGCGATGCCGCAAGCCGTGGCCGAGCGGCTGAAGGCCGAGTTCGGCATCACCTTCGCCGAAGGCTACGGCCTGACCGAAACCGCCGCGCCCACCCATGCCAACCCGCCCGAGCGCGCCAAGCTGCAGTGCCTGGGCATCCCGGTCTTCGGCACCGACGCCCGCATCGTCGACCCCGAAACGCTGCAGGAATTGCCGATCGGCGAGACCGGCGAGATCGTGGTCAGCGGGCCGCAGATCTTCCAGGGTTACTGGGGCCACCCGGAGGCCACGCGCGCGGCCTTCTTCGAGCTGGAAGGCCAGCGCTTCTTCCGCACCGGCGACCTGGGCCGCATGGACGAGGAGGGCTACTTCTTCATCACCGACCGCCTCAAGCGCATGATCAACGCCAGCGGCTTCAAAATCTGGCCCAGCGAGGTGGAACTGCTGCTGTTCAAGTGCCCGGCGGTGCAGGAGGCCTGCGTGATCGCCAGCCGCGACGCGTACCGTGGCGAAACCGTGAAGGCCGTGGTGGTGCTGCGCGCCGACGCGCGTGGCAAGACCAGCGAGCAGGACATCATCGCCTGGTCGCGCGACCACATGGCGGCCTACAAGGTGCCGCGCATCGTCGAGTTCGTCGATGCGCTGCCGAAATCGGGCTCCGGCAAGGTGATGTGGCGGCAGTTGCAAGAGCGCGAAGCGCGCTGAGCCCGCCGGCCCGGTTCACAAGCCTTTACCTCGCCGCGGTCGGCGGCCTGGCGTTTGCTGGCGTTCAGGACAGATCCCGTTCAACCCTTGGAGTGTCTGAATGAAACCGACGCATGCCGCTTCCGCGCTGCTGCTCACGCTGTCCACGCTGCTCGCCGGCCCGGCCGCGATGGCCGCCGACCGCGCCAAGATCACCGACGCTTGCAAGGCCGACATCAAGAAGCTGTGTCCGGACGTCAAGCCGGGCGGCGGCCGCATCGCGGCCTGCATGAGGGAGAAGAAGGACCAGATGTCGAGCGAGTGCAAGGCCGACCTCGCCAAGCAGGCGGGCGAGAAGAAGGAGAGCAAGACCTGATGCGGTGCCGGCCGCTGGGCGGCCGCCGGCTTGCCGATCCGGCTTCGCCTTGCCCGGCCTGCCGATCAGGCAGTGCCCTGCATCAGCGCCGTGTAGCGGCGCTGCATTTCGTCCGGATCGAGTTTCTCGATCTCATGCCCCAGCAGCCACTGATGGCCGAAGGGGTCGCGCACGCGGCAGCTGCGTTCGCCATAGAACTGGTCGGTCGGCGTCATCTCCATCGTGGCGCCGGCGGCCACGGCGCGTGCGGCGCAAGCGTCGCAATCGTCCACATGCAGGTGGATCGACGCGCCCAGCACCGTGTCGCCCAGCGGCGCCAGCAGGCCGTACTCGGGGTACTCCTCACTGAGCATCAGCACCGTCGGCCCCAGCTGCAGTTCGACATGGCCGATGCGGCCGTCGGGCTCGACCAGGCGAAAGCGCTCCACCGCGCCGAAGGCCTGCGCATAGAACGCGATCGCTTGCGCTGCGCCCTTCACGCGCAGGTAGGCAAACACTTCGTGGATCACCGGGGGTGGGGGGCTCATCGTTCGCTCCAAAGCCAAGGAAGGCCTGCAGCTTAGGGGCGGCACCAAGCCCCTGTCTTGAACAAAATTTCCGGGCCCGCGCCTCGCCGCTTCAGCGGCAGGCCACGTGGCTCGCAAACGCCGTGGCGTTGCGCAGGTACTCGCCCGGCGTGAAACCGGCGAAACGGCGGAATTCGCGCACCAGGTGGGCCTGGTCGGCATAACCCGCATCGGCAGCGGCCGCGGCCCAGCCGTGCGGCTGCGGTGAATGGTCCAGCACCGCATTGAAGCGCATCAGTGCGGCGTGGCGCTTGGGCGACAGGCCGCACACCGCGCGGTAGCGCGCGATGAAGCGGGCCGGCGAACATTCGCTGGCGCGCTGCAGGCTGCCGATCGCCACGTGGCCACCGGCCAGCTGGCTGAGGGCCCATTGCACCATCGCATCGGCGGGGGCCTGCAGCCGCAGGCGCGCGCACAAGGCGCTCTCCAGCACCTGCAGGCGCAGGGCGGGCGAGGCCAGGCCAGCCGGGCCGATGAGGCGCTCACGCAACTGGTCGGTGAAGCCCGGCCACAGCGCCTCCAGCGGCAGGCTGCGATCGGTGAACTCGTCGGCTGGCGGTGCGAAGAAGCCGGCCAGGCCACCGGGTCGGAAATGAGCGCCGACGACGCACAGCGGGGTCGAGGTGTCGCGCAGCGTCGGGCCCTGCTGCGCGCCTTGCAGCAGGCCGCCGGCGAGCTGGCGGCCGTGCCGGTCGGTGGCACTGTCGAAGCGGCGCAGGGCGTCCTGCGTCAGCGGCACGATCAGGTCGGCGCTGCCGGTGGGCAGGTTCCATTCCCGGCTGTGCGGCAGCGCGGCGAGGCGTTCGCTGGTCCACAGCGTGTCGACGAAGCAGCCCAGCGGCGGCGCCGGGCGGCGGCTGAGCCAGGTTGATGGTGCTGAGGCCATACGGGTCAGAACCCCGAGCCCGGGGTCTGCAGGAAGGCCAGTTCCTCGGCCGTGCTGGGCCGGCCGAGGGCGGCGTTGCGGTGCGGGAAGCGGCCGAAGCGCGCGACGATCACCTGGTGCTTGTGCGCCCAGTCCTGCAGGCCGGCCAGCGTCGGTTCGTCCTGCTCGAGCTGGCCGAAGAGCTGCAGCGACTGTTGTTGTGCCGCCAGGTCCTCGGCATGTTCGAAGGGCAGGTAGACGAACTGTCGCTGCACGCCGCCGAGCTGGCGGTCCTGGCCGCTGGCTACCATGGCCCGTGCGGCGGCCAGCGCGCGGGCATCGCCGGCGAAGGCACGCGCCGTGTCGCGAAAACTGTTGCGCGTGAACTGGTCCAGCACGATCAGTTGCGCCAGCGCACCCTGCGCGCTGGCGGCCCAGCCGCTCAATTGGCCCGCTAGCGCCGATTCGATCAGTGCACCAAAGCGCTCACGGATCTGCGCGTCGAAGGCCGCGTCCTTGCGGAACCATTCGGCGCGCGGCTGGCCATGCTGCGGGTCATCCGGCGGGTCGAACCAGAAGTCCAGCACCGCCCGGGCATCCGGCGGCAGCGTGCTGGGCAAAGCGTTGGCGCGCATGGCGGCGATTGTGCGGCCGGGCGCCAAAACCTCGTCAGCGGCCCAGCTGCTGCCACAGGAAGGCGTAGCCCAGCGCCAGCAACTCGGCGCGCTGCGCGCTGTCGGCCGCGCCGGCGTGGCCGCCTTCGATGTTTTCGTAGTACAGCGGCGCGTGGCCTTGTTCCAGCATGCGCGCCACCATCTTGCGGGCGTGGCCGGGGTGCACGCGGTCGTCGCGTGTCGAGGTGGTGAACAGCGTGGCCGGCAGCTTCACGCCGGCTTTGAGGTTCTGGTAGGGGCTGTAGGCCGAGATCCAGGCCCATTCATCCGGCTTGTCGGGGTTGCCATACTCGGCCATCCACGAGGCGCCGGCCAGCAGCTTGTGATAACGCTTCATGTCCAGCAGCGGCACGCGGCAGACCACCGCGTTGAACAGCTCCGGCCGCTGCAGCATCACCGCGCCGACCAGCAGCCCGCCATTGCTGCCGCCTTCGATGCCGAGGTGGCGCGGGCTCGTCACGCGGTGGGCGATCAGGTCTTCGGCGACCGCCGCGAAGTCGTCGTAGCTCTTCTGCTTGTTCGCCTTGATGGCCGCCTGGTGCCAGGCCGGGCCGTACTCCGAGCCGCCCCGGATGTTGGCGAGCACGAAGGCGCCGCCGCGTGAAATCCATGCGCTGCCATAGGTCGGCAAGTAGCGCGGCAGTTGCGCGACTTCGAAGCCGCCGTAGCCGTACAGCAGCGTCGGGGTGCTGCCATCGGCCTTCGCATCCTTCGGCCAGACGATGAAGTAGGGCACGCGGGTGCCGTCCTTCGAGCTCGCAAAGCGCTGTTCGACGCGTGCCCCGCTGGCGTCGAAGAATGCCGGCAGTGACTTCACCGCTTGCAGCGTGTCCCGTGCGGCCTCGGCGATGTACAGCGTGTCCGGCGTCAGGAAGCCGCTGTGGTTGAGCCAGAAGGTCTCGGCCAGCGC
>NZ_DATILJ010000324.1:0-33102 GCF_035476535.1 Aquabacterium sp. | reverse complement strand
TCGCCGGCATTCACCGAGATGTCGACGCCGTCGACCGCATGCAACCAGCCGTCGTCGGTCTTGAAATGGGTCTTCAGACCCTGGATGTCGAGCAGGGCCATCAGAGCACGCGCCTGGGGTCGAGCGCGTCACGCAGCCCGTCGCCGATGAAGTTGATCGTCAGCACTGCGATGAAGATCGCGGCGCCGGGAAACAGCGCCCAGTGCGGCGCGATGTCGAGGTAGTCCTTCGCGTCGAACAGCACGCGGCCCCAGGTGGGAATGTCCGGCGGAAAGCCCAGGCCCAGGAAGGACAGCGTGCTCTCGGCGATGATCGCCGCGGCCACGTCGATGGTGCCGGCAACGATCACCGGGCCCAATGAATTCGGCAGGATGTGCCGCACCACCTGGCGCGGCACCGAGGCGCCGAGCGCGCGTGCGGCCTCGACGAATTCCTTCTCGCGCAGGCTGAAGAACTGCGCGCGCACCAGCCGCGCCACCGGCATCCAGCGGAAGCCGCCGATGACCACGACGATCAGGATGAACACGCCGACCTCGGGACCGAAGGTGTTCTTCAGCGCATCGCGGAACAGGTAGATCAGCAGCAGCAGCAAGGGCAGTTGCGGCAGCGACAGGAACAGGTCGGTCAGCCACATCAGCGCGGCATCGATGCTGCCGCGCGAGATGCCGGCAATGGCGCCGATGACGATGCCGACGGTGACCGCCATCATCATCGCCGCCAGGCCCACGGCCAGCGAGATGCGGCCGCCGTAGATCATGCGCGCCATCAGGTCGCGGCCCAGGTCGTCGGTGCCGAAGGGATGCGTCAGCGAGGGCTGCGCCAGCCGGGCCCTGAAATCGATATCGCTGACAGTGAGCGGCCACAGCCACGGCCCGGCAACGACGAACAGCACCATCAACCCGAGCAGGCCCAGGCTGTACAAGGCCAGCTTGTGGCGCCTGAAGCGCCGCCAGGCCTCGGCCCAGGGCGAGGTGCTGCGGCGGCGCGGCAAGGCCACGTCAGCGGTAAGAGATTCTTGGGTCGAGCCAGCCATACAGCAGGTCTGCAATCAGGTTGAAGATGATCACCAGGCAGGCGAACACGAAGGTCACCGCCATGATCACCGGGGTGTCGTTGCGCAGGATGGCGTCGATCAGCAGTGAACCGATGCCGGGAATGCGGAAGATCTGCTCGGTGACGATGGCGCCGCCGAACACCGCCGGCATCTGCAGCGCCACCAGCGTGACCACCGGGATCAACGCGTTGCGCACCACGTGCTTGATCACCACCACGCGCTCCTTCAGGCCCTTGCTGCGCGCGGTGGTGACGTAGTCCAGCCGCACCACGTCCAGCACCGCCGAGCGCACATAACGCGTCCAGCTGGCGCCCTGGAACAGCCCGAGCACCGTCACCGGCATGATGGATTGCTTCAGGTGTTCCCACCACCACTGGCCGCCGGTGGCAGCGATGTCGGCGCGGTAGACGAAGGGCAGCCAGTCGAGCTTGATCGAGAACACCAGGATCAGCAGCAGGCCGGTGAAGAAGGTCGGAAGCGAGAAGCCGATGAAGGCCAGCGTGCTGGCGATGCGGTCGAACCACGAATAGGGCTTGACGGCCGAGTAGATGCCCACCGGCAGCGCAACGGCCAGCGCCAGCAGCTGCGACGCGCCGATGACGGCCAAAGTGACCGGAACGCGCTGCAGGATCAGCACGTCCACGTCGACGCGGCTGATGAACGAGAAGCCCCAGTCGCCCTGCAGCATCGCGGCCAGCCAGCGGAAATAGCGCTGCCAGACCGGGTCGTCCAGGCCGAACTTGACGCGCAGCATCTGCCGCACCTCGGCCGGCACGTTGGGGTTGGTGGCCAGTTCTTCGAAGGGGTCGCCGGGCGCCAGCGCCAGCACGGTGAACAGCACCACGCTGATGCCCAGCAGGCTGGGCAGCGCAATCAGCAGGCGGCGGAGGATGTAGGAACCCATCAAGTGCCGCCGAAAGTCGAGTCTGGCCAAGCGAACGCCACGGATCCGGCTCTGCCGGGCCGTTGGCGTGCCCTGCAGGCCGCGCCGGGCCCAAGGTCCCGGCCCTTCGCCAGGCACAAGAGGTCCACTGGACCTCTTGTGTCCGGGCTCGGCCCCCTGGGGGGATGCGCCGAAGGCGCTTCGGGGGGGGTCATATGTTGTACCAATCGGCCACCGAGTCGAGGTCGTTGCCCCAGCCGGACACCGTGGCGACCAGACGGTGGCTCATGCCGGTGACCGCGGGCCGGCTGAGCAGCGGGATCACATGGTTGTCGTTGCAGACCATGTCGTTCATGCGGATGCACAGCGCGGCGCGCTTGACCGGATCCAGCTCGCTTTCGGCGGCGCGGTAGAGCTTGTCGTACTCGTCGTTGCGCCAGCGCACCAGGTTCACGCCCAGCCATTTGTTGGCCTTGCTGGCCACTTCCCAGGAGGTGAAGCGCTGCAGGTGACGTTCGGGGTCCGGCCGGCCCTGCGAGGTGTTGAAGCTCTGCATGTCCGCGTAGAACTTGCCGTAGGTGTCGGGGTTGCCGACGTCCGACGAGAAGTACACGCTGGCCACCACTGACTTCAGTTCCAGGTCGATGCCGGCCTTCTGGCAGGCCTGCTTGATGATGGCCTGCACCTTCTGGCGCGACGAGTTGATCGAGGTCTGGTACAGCAGCTTCAGCTTGCGGCCGTTCTTCTCGCGGATGCCGTCGGCGCCCTTTTTCCAGCCGGCGCCGTCGAGCAGCGCATTGGCCTTGTCGACGTTGAACTCGAAGCGCCGGTTCGCGCTGCGGAAGCGCATCGGGTTGTTGATGAAGTTCGCGGTGGCGATGCCGGCACGGCCGAAGATGAAGTCCTGGATGCCCTGCCGGTCGACCAGCAGCGACATCGCCTGCCGCACCGCCGGGTCGCTGAACACCGGGTGGCGGGTGGAGATGTGCGAGCGTTCGCCGTCCACTTCCACCGTCGGGTCGGTGCAGTTCAGGAACAGCGCTTCGATCGAGCCGCCGGGCGAGATCATCACCCGGCCTTTGCCGCCGGCTTCCATGCGCTTGAGCACTTCGTCTTCGACCAGCAGGTTCCAGGCGTAGTCGAACTCGCCGGTCTGCAGCACCGCGCGCGCGGCCGATGGGGCGTCGCCGCCGCCTTTGAGTTCGATCGAATCGAAGTACGGGCGGTTGGGCTGGTGGTAGGTTGGGTTCAGCTCGCCGCGCACCATGTCGCCGGGCTTGAAGTCGGTGAACTTGTAGGCGCCGGTGCCCACCGGCTTCAGGTTGGCCGGTGCCTCGCGTGACTTGGCGCCGGTGTAGGCGGCAAACAGATGGCGCGGGATCATCATCGCCGTGCCGTAGCCACCGGGCCAGAACGGCGAGGGCTTGTTGAAGACCACGCGCACGGTGTGCGAGTCGATCTTCTCGATCTTCAGGTCGGCGAACTGGCCAGCGGTGAAAGCTGCGGTGGCGGGATCGGTGGCGTACTGCCAGTTGAAGACCACGTCGTCGGCGGTGAAGGGCTGGCCGTCATGCCAGGTGACGCCCTTCTTCAGCTTCCAGGTCACCGTCTTGCCGTCGGGGCTCAAGCCGCCGTTGTCGCGGCTGGGGATCTCGGCGGCCAGCATCGGCACCAGGTTGGCCTCGGCATCCCAGCGGGCCAGGCCTTCGTAGAAGACACGGCAGCCTTCTTCGTCCTTGGTGCCGGCGGCGAAATGCGGGTTCAGCAAGGTCGGGCCTTGCCACAGCAGGCAGCGCAGCGGGCCACCGCCACCGCGTTTGCTCGGCTTGTACGGCGCCACCGAGGTGGCGGCCACCTGCGCCGAAGCGACGCCGGCCTGCATCAGCAGCACCCCGGCCATGGGCGTGCTCAAGCCCAGCGCGGCCAGGCGCTGCACGAAGCTGCGCCGTGGCAACACACCGTCGCGCACCTGTTCTATCCAGGCGCGCAATTCACGCTCGTTCATCGACTCCCTCCCGAATCACAGGTCTTGCACGAACCGGGCACGGTCCGCGCTCACGCCGGGCTCGCCGTGTCCGGCGCGCGGCGTGAAACGCTCAGGCCGAGGTCTCGCGGTACCAGTTGTGCAGGCCGGAGAAGTCCAGGTCCCAGCCGGTGAGCTGCGTCACCAGTTTCAGCGCGGCCCCACGCACGCGCGGCCGGCTGATCAGCGGGATGATGTAGCCGCTCTTGATCACCAAATCGTTCATCTGCACGAACAGCGCCACGCGCTTGACCGGGTCGAGTTCGGCTTCAGCGGCGCTGAACAGCTTGTCGTATTCCTCGCTGCGGAAACGCACGATGTTGCGGCCCTGCCATTTGTTGGCCTTGGACGAGATCTCGTTCGTGCGGTACTGGTCCATGAAGCGCTCGGCATCGGGCTGCGTCATGGTGGTGGTGTACATCTGCATGTCGGCGTAGAACTTGCCGTAGGTGTCCGGGTTGGCCACGTCCGACGAGAAGAACACCGAGGCGGTGATCGACTTCAGTTCCAGGTCGATGCCGGCCTTCTGCGCGGCCTGCTTGACGATGGCCTGTTCCTTCTGCCGGATCCCGTTGATCGAGGTCTGGTAGACGAACTTCATCTTCTTGCCGCCTTTTTCGCGGATGCCGTCGGCGCCTTTCTTCCAGCCGGCGGCTTCGAGGATGGCAATCGCCTTGTCGACGTTGTATTCGAACTTGTTGTTGGGCGATTTGAACTTCGGCGGGTTGTTCAGGAAGATGCCGGTGGCCACGCCGGTGCGGCCGTAGACGAATTCCTGGATGCCCTGGCGGTCGGCCAGCAGCGCCATTGCTTCGCGCACCTTGGGGTCGCTGAAGGCGAAGTGCGTGGTCTTGATGCTGGAGCGCTCACCATCGACCTCGGTCACCGGGTCGGTGGGGTTGAGCTGGATGAATTCGATGTCGCCCGAGGGCACGATGTAGGCCTTGCCCTTGCCGTTGGCTTCCATGCGCTTGAGCACTTCGTCCTCGACCTGCAGGTTCCAGGCGTAATCGAACTCGCCGGTCTGCAGCACTGCGCGCGCGGCCGACACCGCGTCGCCGCCGCCCTTCATCTCGATGGCGTCGAAGAACGGCCGGTTGGGCATGTGGTAGTTCATGTTGATCTCGCCGCGCACCATGTCGCCCGGCTTGAAATCGACGAACTTGTAGGGGCCTGTGCCCACCGGCTTCAGGTTGGTCGGCGCCTCGCGCGACTTGCCACCGATGTAGTCGGCGAACAGGTGCTTGGGGATGATCATGCCCTCTGCGGCGCAGAAGGCCGTGGCCCAGAACGGCGTGGGCTTGGGGAAGATGACCTTGATGGTGTGCGAATCGACCTTCTCGACCTTGACGTCCTTGAACGTGCCGCTGGTCACTGCCGCAGTGGCGGGGTCGCGGGCGTATTCCCAGGTGAACACGCAGTCGTCGGCGGTGAAGGGCTTGCCGTCGTGCCAGGTGACGCCCTTCTTCAGCTTCCAGGTGACGACCTTGCCGTCGGGCGACAGGCCGCCGTTCTCGCGCGTGGGGACCTCCGCTGCGAGGATGGGCACCAGGTTGCCGTCGGCGTCCCAGGAGCCCAGCGGCTCGTAGAAGATGCGCGAGCCTTCCTGGTCCTTGGTGCCGCTGGCAAAGTGCGGCTGCAGCAGCGTGGTGCCCTGCCACCACAAGGCCTTCAGCGTGCCGCCGCCGCCGCGCTTGGTGGGTTTGTAGTTGACGATGGCCTGCGAGTTCGCGACGCCGGCGTGCATCAACAGCATCGAGGCCATCGGGGCGCTGAGGCCAAGGCCCACCATCTGCTGGATGAAACCGCGTCGTGGCAGCTTGCCTTCACGCACGTCTTCGATCAGGGTGCGCAGTTGTTTCTCTTGCATTGCAGGGTTCTCCTGGGGGCGGCATCTGGGTAATAAAGCCTGGGCTTGGGGCCTGGTCGGCCCGCGAATTCATGCTAAAGCCTGGCTCCAAACTTCCTATCGGGGTCGGTACGGAGGCCTTGCAATAGTCGCGCCAGGGGCCCCTGATGCGGGTCCGTGGAATCCCTTGGCTGCGTGGGGCTGCGCCTCGTGCAGGCTTGCGGCGCCAGGAACGGGAGAGGACAATCCCGACCATGTATTGCATCCTGCAAGTGAGCACGGCGAGTTTCGCCACCTGACACCGCCTTTCGAGTTCATTCGGAAGGCGTGCTGCCTTCCGGCCCCCCACCCCGGCAAGGCGCGCGCTTTCCGGGGTTTTGTTTTTCCAGGCTTCCCATGCGCACCTACGACAAGTTGATCGCGACGATTCCCGACCGCCGGAGCGTGGACCGCACGCGCCCGTGCTTCGGCATTCCCGCACACTTAAGACGCTAGCCCGCAGGCGAATCGAGCCTGGGGTTGGCCTTCGCCCGACGGGCACCCTTGAAAACGATTCGCCATGAACTCGAACAACAGAAACCTCCGCAACATCGGCGTCATTGCCCACGTCGACGCCGGCAAGACCACGACCACCGAACGCATCCTGTTCTACACGGGAGAGGCCCACCGCATCGGCAACGTCGACGACGGCACCACGCGCATGGATTTCGATCCGCAGGAACGCCAGCGCGGCATCACCATCAACAGCGCCGCGACCACGGTGCACTGGCACGGCGTGCAGATCAACCTGATCGACACGCCCGGCCACATCGACTTCAACATCGAGGTGCGGCGTTCGCTGCGCGTGCTCGATGGTGCCGTCGTGGTCTTCGACGGCGTCGCCGGTGTCGAGCCGCAGACCGAAACCAACTGGCGGCTGGCCGACAGCTACCGCGTGCCGCGCATCGCCTTCATCAACAAGCTGGACCGCACCGGGGCGGATTTCCAGCGTGTCGTCGCGATGATCGAAGAACGGCTGGGCGTGCAGACGCTGGCGGTGCAGCTGCCGATCGGCATCGAGGGCGACTTCCGTGGCGTGGTCGACCTGCTGGCGATGCGTGCGCTGGTCTGGGACAAGGACGACGCGAGCGAGCTGCCGCGAGAACTGCCGATCCCGGCCGAGCTGGTCGAGGCGGCGACGCTGCAGCGGGCGCGCCTGGTCGAGCTGGCCGTCGAGCAGGACGAGGCGGCGCTGCACGCCTACCTGCATGGCCAGGAGGTGCCGCTGGCGCTGCTGCGCGAATGCATCCGCCGCGGCGTGCTGGCCGGCGCCTTCGTGCCGGTGCTGGCGGGTGCGGCCTTCAGGAACCGCGGCATCGAACCCTTGCTGGATGCAGTGGTGGCCTGGCTGCCGCAACCAGGGGACGTGCAGGGCGTCGACGAGCAGCCCGCCGCGGACCCGGCCGGACCGTTCGCCGCACTGGCCTTCAAGGTGGTCACCGACGACCATGGTGCGATGGTCTTCGTGCGCGTCTACCGCGGCCGCTTGCGGCGCGGTGATGCGGTGCTGAACGCGACGACCGGCAAGATGGAACGCATCGCACGCATCTACGAGGTGCATGCCGACCAGCGCGTCGAGCGCGACGAACTGGTGGCCGGTGACATCGCCGGCATCGTCGGCCTGAAGGAGACGCTGACCGGTCACACGCTGTGCGACCGGCAACATCCGCTGCAGCTGGAGCAGATCAGCATCCCGGACGCGGTGATCGATGTCGCCATCGAGCCCAAGGCGCAGGCCGACCAGCAAGGGCTGTCGCAGGCGCTGCAGGGGCTGCTGCGCGAGGACCCCAGCCTGCACCTGCGGCAGGACGCCGAATCAGGCCAGACGATCCTGTCGGGCATGGGCGAGCTGCAGCTCGAGGTGTCGATCGAGAAGCTGCGCGCGCGGCATGGCATCCAGGTGTCGGTGGGGCGGCCGCAGGTGGCTTACCGCGAAACCATCAGCAAGGAAGTGGAGGTGAATCATGTGCACAAGAAGCAGACCGGCGGGCCAGGGCAGTTTGCCGTGGTGAAGCTGCGCTTTGCGCCCTTGCCGCGCGGCGAGGGCCAGCGCTTCGAGAACCAGGTGGTGGGCGGCGCGATACCGCGGGAATTCATCCCCGCGGTGGAAGCCGGCATCCGCCGTGCCGCGCAGGCCGGCGTGCTGGCGGGCTACCCTTGCGTGGACTTCGTGGCCACGCTGCTGGACGGCAGCCACCATGAGCGCGATTCGTCGACGCTGGCTTTCGAACTGGCGGCGGCCGCGGCGTTCAGGGAAGCCGCGCTGAAGGCCGGCCCGGTGCTGCTGGAGCCGGTGATGGCGGTGGAAGTGATCACGCCGCTGGACTACCTGGGCGACTGCATCGGCGACTTGCACCGCCGGCGCGGTGTCGTGCATGGCAACGTGATGCGCGGCAACGCCGCGGTGGTGAATGCGCAGGTGCCGCTGAAGGAGATGTTCGGCTACATCGGCAGCCTGCGCGCGCTGTCTTCGGGCCGCGCGCAGTACACGATGCACCTGGACCACTATGCGATGGCGCCGGTGGTCGAGCGGGCCGCACTGGCGCGCGCGTAGGTCTCGTTCGGGCGGGCTCTTCGGAGGCCGCCCTTTTTCCCGATCAGGATGTCGCGGCGGGCGCGGCGCCGTCGCGCACCATCAGGACCTTGACGATGCCATGCGGGTACACCGCATGCTCGTGCACCACGCGGTAGCCGAGCGATCGGTACAGCGCCGGTGCCTGGAAGTTGAAGGTCTCCAGGTAGAACAGGTGGCAGCCGCGTTCCGTGGCCCGCGCTTCGAAGGCCTGGACGAGGCGCGTCGCCAGGCCCTGGCGGCGCAGGGCGGGGTCGACCCAGAGTTGCTGCAGTTCGCAGCACCGGCCCCAGGTGCGGCCGACGGCGCCGCCGATCGGCTGGCCCGAGGGCAGCCGCGCAAAGCAGGCCAGCGGGCGCACCTCGTGCAGCGGTGCGGCGCGGTCGTTGGCCTCGACTAGCCCGTCGTCGACGAGGCGCGCGTCGTCCGGCGGCAACTCGTCGTGCACGGTGCAGGTGATCTCCGAGGGCGTGTCGACCGGCTTGACCATGAACACGCTGTGCGGGTCTTCGCCATAGCTGCCGAACGGCCCGCAGCGCCGGTAGCCCATGCGCTCATACAGGCCTAGCGCCTCGGCCTGCAGCGGGCCGGTCTCCAGCATGAACAGCCGGCAGCCGCGCTCCAGCGCCTGGACTTCCAGGAACGACATCAAGGCTTTCGACAGGCCCTGCCCGCGCTCCGCAGGTTGCACGAACATGCGCTTGATCTCGCCGAAGTCCGGCCCGATGACGATGGCGCCGCAGCCCAGGGCCTGGCCCGCGTCGCTGCGGGCCACCGCAAACAGCACGCCGGGCCGGCTGAGCGCCGCGATGTCGATGCCGTGGTGGCTCTCGGGCGGGTACAGCGGCTTCTGGTAGGCGTCGAGCGCGTCGATCAGCGCGATGACGTCGGGTTGGTCGGGGGATTCCAGGGCAAGGCGCATGGGGGTGGCAGCAAGTGGGGCTGCCGGCTTTGTACCGCAGTGCAAGGGCCTGCTCGCTGCGGTTCACCGTGCGATCAGGCTGCGCACGAAGGCCCGCGAGGTGGCGCCCAGTTGCCCCAGCAGCGGCGCCAGGTCGTGCTTCAGGCCTTCGTGTGCTGCCGGTGTCTTGGCCAGTTCGGCATGGGTGTCCACGCCCGCCTCGCTGACGCCGAAGACGTAGGCCGGGTCGCTCATGTACTTGGGCTGGAACCAGCGCAGCAGCGACGCGTCCACCGCATCGGCCGCGGCGTTGGCGTGGGCCGAGACCACCCGGCGTGGCCAGTCGTCGGCATAGGGCGTCTTGCCATCGAGTGCGGTGTTGCGCAGCGCCTGGATGCCGACATCGGCCTCGAAGCCCCTGCCGTAGGCCGCGCGCATCCAGCCGCGCTCGAAGTTCTCCAGCGCGAAGTGCCGGTTGGTCACCAGCTGGATCAGGCGGTCCTTCGGGCCGTGCACGCCCACGATGTCCAGCGCATTGATGCCCAGCATGCGCATCACGCCGACGCCGGGCAGCACGCGTGCGTGGTAGGGCTGGGTCAGATCCTGCAGGTAGTGCAGGCCCCAGCCGGCAAAGCGCCAGCCCCAGTAGTCGTGGCCGCTGCGCAGGGCGAATGCCGCGAGCGAGCGCCACAGGTGGATGCGGTACTCCGGGTAGGCGCGCTTCAGGAAGGGCGCGGCGCGGTAGATGATGCCGGCTTCGTGGAAGTAGCCCAGGTGCAGCGGCCCCTGGCTGGACCACTCCACCGCCGGGTTGCCGAAGGGCTGCTTGCCGAAGCCGTACAGCGCGCCGTGCGCGGTGCCGTTGTCCTGCCACAGGCCGTAGTCCAGGCCGTAGTCGGGCTCGTCGGTGGCGCTGGCGATCACGTCGTTCACGCTGACCAGTTCACCTTCGCGCAGCGCGACAAAGCTGTTGAGCTTGGCCGCCTCGTCGGTCTTCATCACGGTGACATCGGCCTCGGCCAGCACCGTGCGCGCACCGGCGGCCTGGCCGGGTGGCAGCTGCAGGTAAAGCGCCAGCCGCGCGCCCGGGTTCACGCGCACGGCTTTCAGGAAATGCGCGAGCAACCTGGCGCCATTGGCGCTGTCGGGCTGGAAGGCCAGCGCGTCGGGGCGCGGCGGGTAGTTCGGGACATGGGCGCGGGCCCAGGCTTCTTCGTCCTGCAGCAGCTTGGCCAGGCCGGCGGGGTCGGCGGCCAGGAAGGTTTCCAGGCGCTCCACCTTCACCGGTGCGTGGCTCGCCAGCTCGGGCATCGCCGACAGCGCCGGCCAGGTGCACAGTGCGTGGTTGCTCCAGGCCTGGGCCGGGCCAGCGATCAGCGCTGCCGCGGCCAGCGCCGCCACATGCAGCAGCCCTGCCGCGCGCCGGAGCAGTGGGAAGCAGCGGGCCGGCGTGGGGACGTTCATCCGTGGGCCTCGGTGGTGGAAGCGGCGGTAGTGGTGGGCTGTGGGGTCGCGATGCCCGCTGCGGCGCCGGCCGCGGCGAACTGCATCACACCGTCGGCGATGCGGCCGTGGCGGATGGCCAGCATGTCCATCAGGTAGTTCTGGTAGACCTGCCAGGGCCGGCGGTGGCCCTGCTTGGGCAGGTTGGGCAGCGCGCGCTGCACATAGCCGGAGGTGAAGCTGAGGAAGGGCTGGACCTGCACCGTGGGGTCGCGCCGCGGCACGGCGATGGCCGCGTGGTGGCGGTCCATGTGGCGCAGCAGGCGGCAGACGTATTCGGCGGTGAGGTCGGCCTTCAGCGTCCACGAGGCATTGGTGTAGCCGAAGGTCTGCACGAGATTCGGCACGTCGCTGAACATCATGCCCTTGTAGGCCATCAGCTCGCCGGGCACGAGGGTGCGGCCGTCGACGCTGACCGCCATGTTGCCCATGGTGTTGAGTTGCAGGCCGGTGGCCATGACAACGATGTCGGCCGGCAGGTGCCGGCCCGACGCGAGCTGGATGCCGCTGGCGGTGAAGCGGCTGATGGTGTCGGTGGCGACTGATGCGCGGCCTTGGCGGATGGCGCGGAACAGGTCGCCGTCGGGCAGCAGGCAGATGCGCTGGTCCCACGGGTTGTAGCGCGGCGTGAAATGGGTCTTGACGTCGTAGTCGGCGCCCAACTGCCTCTGCGCGAACTGCACGATGCGCTGCTTCACCAGCGCCGGGCGGCGGCGCGCCAGCTGGAAGAAGAACATGCCCAGCAGCACGTTTTTCCAGCGCGTCAGGCCGTAGGCCAGCATGCCGGGCAGCCAGCGCCGCAGCCACAGCGCCAGCTTGTCCTGCGACGGGCGCGTGACCATGTAGGTGGGCGAGCGCTGCAGCATCGTGACATGAGCGGCCTGCTCGGCCATCGCCGGCACCAGCGTCACCGCGGTGGCGCCGCTGCCGATCACCACCACCTGCTTGCCGCTGTAGTCCAGATCCTGCGGCCAGAACTGCGGCTGCACCAGCGTGCCGCGGTAGTCGGCTTCGCCTTCGAAGGCCGGCCGGTGGCCCTGGGCATAGCTGTAGTAGCCGCTGCACAGGTACAGGAAGCGGGTGCGCAGCATGACCGGCTCGGCGTTCTCGCCGCGGGTCAGCTGCACCGTCCAGCAGGCCTCGGCACTGGACCAGGCGGCGCTGGTCACGCGGTGGCCGAAGCGGATGTGGCGGGTGATGCCGGCTTCATCGGCCGTTTCGCGGATGTAGCGCAGGATCGCCGGGCCGTCGGCAATCGCCTTCGCGTCCTGCCAGGGCTTGAAGGCATAACCCAGCGTGTACATGTCCGAATCCGAGCGGATGCCGGGGTAGCGGAACAGGTCCCAGGTGCCGCCGATGGCGTCGCGCGCTTCGACGATGGCGTAGCGCTTGCCGGGGCAGCGCCGCTGCAGCAGGTGGGCCGCGCCGATGCCGGAGAGGCCGGCGCCGACGATCAGCACATCCAGCGACGGGTCCGGCGCGGCTGCGGCGGGCAGGGCAGCGGACGAGGCATTCACGTCGGTCATGGCAAGCGGCCCGGCTGGCTGGGGACAAGCCACTATAGGACGGGATGCGGCTTTCGAGTGGGCGCTGGCGAACCGGGTGCCTGCGCGCCAACGCGCTTGCGCCCGGCCCGACCCGGCGGCTTGTCTGATTCACGCAAGGCCGCGTCGATCAAGGCATCGGCCATCCACAGCGCAATGCGCTCGACCTCGCGGTCCGGCAGGCCCCAGATGTCCTTCAGGATCACATAGGGCTCGATGCCGTAGACGATCGACAGCGCGCGGTGCAGACGGTCGCGCACCGCCGGTGTCATCAGCGGGGCCAGTGGTTCGATGGCGTGCTGCAGGATGCGCACGCGGTGGCCGCGGCGGTAGGGTTCCTCCTCCAGCAGGCCGGCGCGCTCCAGCGCCCATTGCTCCAGCGACAGCTGCGCGGCGGCGCGCAACTGCGGTTCGAACTCCTTGAAGCGCGGAAAGGTCTGCACGAAGAGTTCATGCACCCGCTGGCGGCCGTTGGGGTTGTCGGAGGCCAGGATGCGCACCGGCCCGAGCGAGCTGTCGATCACCGCGGTGACCAGCGCGCTGCGGCTGGTGAAGTAGCGGTAGGCGGTGGCCCGCGAGACCTTCGAACGCACCGCCACTTCGGCCACCGAGGGAATGTGGCCGCTGGTCTGGATGATGGCCATGGCGGTGTCCAGCAGCAGGCGGAAGGTAGCGGCCTTGACGCCACGTGCCGGTGGCACCGGGGGTTCACTCAGCTTGTGTTTCAGGCGGGCCATCGGGTTTGTCCGGGGTGCGAGCGCGATTGCTTCACTTGTGAGGGTCGGATGTCGGCACGTATGATGCACGCATCCCGAATTGAGACGCAAGTCTCAATTTCGACGAGGGGCCTCCTGAAAGGCCCGGCAGGGGCCTCGCCAAGGTCCCGCGCAAGGCAAGGAGACACCGTCGATGCGCATGGCCAGCTGGTCCTGGGGTGGACGCGAACACGTGGGCCTGATCTCGGCCGACGGACGCGAAGCCACGCCGCTGGCGGTGGCCGATGCCTCGCGCGGCGTGCTGGCGCTGATCCAGGCGCTGGCGCGTGGTGAATCGCTGCCGCAGACCTCCGGCCTGCGCCTGCCGGTCGATGTGATCAGCCTGCGCGCACCGCTGCCACGTCCGCTGCGCAGCCTGTTCTGTGTCGGCCGCAATTACCACGCGCATGCGGCCGAGCTGGCCACCACGGTGTTCGCCGAAACCATGCCCAAGCACGACCCCTGGCCGATCGTCTTCGGCAAGCTCGGCGAATGCGTGATCGGCCCGTTCGACACGGTGCGGCTGCCGTCGCCAGGGGTGTCGGTGCAGATCGACTATGAATCGGAACTGGCGGTGGTCATCGGCCGCGGCGGGCGCGACATCCCGCGTTCACGCGCGATGGACCATGTCTGTGGCTACACGCTGGTCAACGATGTCACGGCACGTGATGTGCAGATGCGCCACCAGCAATGGGACCTGGGCAAGAGCTTCGACACCTTCTGCCCGATGGGGCCGTGGCTGGTGACGGCCGACGAACTCGATGTGCAGGCGCTGCGGCTGCGCGGCTGGGTCAACGGCGCGCTGCGCCAGGACGGTCGCATCAAGGACATGATCCACGACATCCCGACGCTGATCGAGACCTGCTCGCGCGGCATCACGCTGTACCCCGGCGACGTCATCGCCACCGGCACGCCGGCCGGTGTCGGCATGGGCTTGAACCCGCCGCAGTGGTTGAAGTCCGGGGACGTCGTGCGCATCGAGATCGACGGCATCGGCGCGATCGAAAACCGCTTCGGTTTCGACTGACCGGCGCCATGGTTTTCCAGCTGATCGACCGCGTGGCGGTGGAAGACGAAGGCGAAGGTCCTGCCATCGTTTGCGTGCACGGCCTGGGCGGCAGCTCGAACAGCTGGACGCCACTGATGCCGGCGCTCGCGCGCCACCGCGTGATCCGCATCGACCTGCCGGGCAGCGGGCGGTCGCAGCGCGTGGAGGGCGAGTTGTCGATCGCGCGCTATGTCGAAACGCTGCTCGCCGTGTGCGAGCGGCTGAATGTCACGCAGGCGCATTGGCTCGGCCATTCGATGGGCACCATCGTCGTGCAGCACATCGCCGCGGCGCACCCGAAGCGCGTGGCCAGCGTCGCGCTGTTCGGCCCGCTGATCGCGCCGCCCGACGCCGCGCGCACGGCGATGCGCGCCCGTGCACAGAAGGCCCGCGAGGGCGCCGCCGGCATGCACGAGATCACGTTGGCGCTGCTGAATGCCGCGATCTCGGCCGACACGCGGCAGCGCCTGCCGCTGGCCGTGGCCTTCGTGCGCGAAAGCCTGATGCGCCAGGACGGAGAGGCCTATGCCCGCAGCTGCGAAGCGCTGGCCGGCGCACCGGCGGCGGCGGTGGAGTCCATCGCCGCACCGGTGCTGCTGGTCACCGGCGACGAAGACGGCGTGGCGCCGCCCCAAGCCGTGCGCGCGATGGCCGACCGGCTGCACAACGCCGCCAGCAAGCGCGTGGTGGTGCTGCCGCGCTGCGGCCATTGGACACCGGTCGAGCGGCCGGAAGAGTGCCAGCGTGAGTTGCGTGAATTCCTGGCCGCACATCCAAGGGGTTAGTCATGGCAGATGTCATGTTCACCAACGTGCGCATCTTCGATGGCGGCGGTGAAGCGCCGTTCACCGGTGATGTGCTGGTGCAGGGCAATCGCATCACGCGTGTGGCCCGAACCGGCTTCGGTGCCCGCTCCGCGCCGGTGATCGGAGCCCAGGTGATCGATGGCGCCGGCGCCTTCCTGATGCCGGGCATGGTCGAAGCGCACACCCATTTTTCGTGGAACGACCAGCCGTCGCTGGACGCGATCCAGCGCATGCCGCCGGAGGAGCACATCCTGTGGTGTGCCGAGGTTGCGAAGCGCTATCTGGACATGGGCTGGACGAGCTGTGTGGGGGCGGCGGCGGCCAAACCTCGGCTCGACGTGGTGATCCGCAACGCGATCAACGACGGCACCATCGTCGGTCCGCGCTACCTGGCCGCCAGCCAGGAGATCACGGTGCCCGGCGGCCTGGGCGACACCACGCAACCGCACCTGCCGCAGCCGGAGTTCGCGTTCGGCGCGGTGGTCAGCGGTGCCGAGGAGATGCGCCGCTGCGTGCGCATGTTCGCGAAGTACGGGGTCGACTCGGTGAAGATCAATCTGTCGGGTGAATCGATCACCGGCATGCCCAGCGAGATGAGCCAGTTCACCGAGGAAGAGATCGCGGTGTGCGTGCAGGAGTCCAAGGCCTGGGGCAAGCGGGTCGCGGCGCATGCGCGCTCCACCTGGGCCATCAAGCAGTGTGTCAAGCAGGGCATCGAGGTGATCTACCACGCCAGCTTCACCGACACCGAGGCGCTGGACCTGCTGGAGGCGCACAAGACCGAGCACTTCATCGCGCCAGGCCTGGCCTGGCTGATCAACACCTGCCATCACGCCAGCGCCTGGGGGCTGACGAAAGAGGTGACGACGAAGATGGGCTACCACCGCGAGCTGGAAGCCGCTGTCGAGAGCATGCAGGCGTTGCGCAAGCGAGGCGTGCGCATCCTGCCCGGTGGCGACTACGGTTTTGCCTGGACGCCGCATGGCACGAATGCGAAGGACCTGGAGTACTTCGTCAAGGTCGTGGGCATGAGCACGATGGAAGCGCTGCTGTCGGCCACCGCCTGGGGCGGTCCGATGATGCGTTTGGGCAAGGTGCTCGGCTACATCCGCGAGGGCTACCTGGCCGACATCCTGCTGGTCGACGGCGACCCGCTGGCCGACATCACCGTGCTGCAGGACAAGGCACGCATCCTGGCGGTGATGAAGGATGGTGAGTTCCATCGTGCGCCCGCTGTGCGCGGCGCACGCACGACGCGCTGGGCGGCGTGAGGAGAGCAGCGATGAGCGATGTCGTTTTCACCAACGTGCGCATCCTCGACGGCAGCGGCCAGAACCCGTACGCCGGCAGCGTGCTGGTGCAGGGCCAACGCATCCGCCAGGTCGGCCGCAGCACGGCGCCGATCGCCTCGGGTGGTGCGATGGTGATCGACGGCGCCGGCGCCACGCTGATGCCGGGCATGTGCGAAGCCCATACGCACTTTTCGTGGAACGACGCGGCCACCTTGTCGGCGATCCAGACCATGCCGTTGGAAGAGCATGTGCTGTGGTGCGCGAAGGTGGCGCGGCGGTATCTCCAGGCGGGTTTCACGTCGTGTGTCGGGGCGGCCTGCGCCAAGCCGCGGCTCGATGTCGTGATCCGCAATGCCATCAATGCCGGCCAGATCCCCGGCCCCCGCTACCTCGCCGCCAGCCAGGAGATCACCGTACTCGGCGGCCTCGGCGACGAAACCTTGCCGCACCTGCCATTCCCGGAGTTCAGCTTCGGCGTCAACATCAACGGCGCTGACGAGATGCGCAAGGCCGTGCGGCTGTTCCTCAAATACGGCGTCGACTCGATCAAGCTGAACCTCTCCGGCGACAACTTCACGCCGCAGTCGCCAGCCGAGACGACCTGGATGCTGGACGAAGAAGTCGCCGCGGCGATGCGCGAAGTCAAGATGCGCGGCAAGCGCGGCATTGCCCACGCACGATCGTCCGAGAGCGTCAAGCAGGCGCTGCGCCATGGCATCGACCTGATCTACCACGCCAGCTTCGTCGACAACGAGGCGCTGGACATGCTGGAAGCCGCGAAAGACCGCGTCTTCGTCGCGCCCGGCATCGCGATCCTGTACGCCATGCTGCACGAGGCCGAGGCCTTTGGCATCACGCACGCGATGGCCGTCGACATGGGCTACCAGATCGAGTGGGACGCGGCGCTCGAATCCCTGTCGAAGATGCACAAGCGCGGCATCCGCGTGCTGCCGGGCGGCGATTACGGCTTTGCGTTCACGCCGCATTGCCAGAACGCGCGCGACCTGGAGTTCTTCGTCAAGTACCTGGGCTTCACGCCGATGGAGGCGATCCGCTCGACCACGCTGTACGGCGGCCAGATCATGATGCGGCCGCACGAACTGGGTGTGATCAAGGACGGCTATCTCGCCGACCTGCTGCTGGTCGATGGCGACCCGCTGGCGAACCTGTCGATCTTGCGCGAGCCGAAGCGCCTGCTGGCGGTGATGAAGGACGGCGCCTTCGTCAAGTCGCCGGACATCGCATCGCAACGGGCCTGGGGGCGCGCCGCATGAGAAGCATGTCGCGGCACACGCGCGGCAGGCTGGCTGCCTGGCTGCTGGTCGGCGGGCCGATCGTGTTGTTCTCGGTGTGGGCGCTGTTCGACAACCCGCGGCTCTACCTGGTCACGCTGCTGAACGGCCTGACGCTGGCCGCGCTGTACTTCATCGTCGCCAGCGGCTTCACGCTGGTGTTCGGCCTGATGCGCAACGTCAACCTGGCGCACGGTTCCTTGTACCTGCTGGGCGGCTACATCGGCTACGTCGTTGCCACCAACACCGGCTGGTGGCCGCTGGCGCTGGCCGCCGGTTTCCTGGCCGCTGCGTTGGCCGGGCTGTTGATCCAGTGGCTGATCCTGCGCCACATGCAGGGCCAGGAACTGCGGCAGACGATGGTGACCATCGGGCTGGCCATCGTCATCGCCGACGTGCTGCTGTGGATCTTCACCGGCCAGGTGCATCAGATGGAAGCGCCGGAGTTCCTGCAGGGGCCGATCCGGAACATCCCGCTGATCAAGGCTTACTCGGCCTACCGGCTGAGCCTGCTGGTGATGGGCATCGTCATCGGCGTGCTGCTGTGGCTGCTGCTGAACCGCACCCGGGTGGGCATGATGATCCGTGCCGGCGTGGACGATCGCGGCATGCTCGCGGCCGCCGGTGTCAACGTCAACCTGGTGTTCGCCATCACCTTTGCGCTTGGCGCCGGGCTGGCCGGCCTGGGCGGCGTGATCGGTGCGGTGGAGTTGTCGATGGTGCCGGGTGAAGACACGCGGCTGCTGCTGGCTTCGCTGATCGTCGTCATCGTCGGCGGCATGGGCAGCGTCGTCGGTGCGGCCTTGGGCGCGGCGATCCTGGGTCTGGCCGAGACCTATGGGCTGGCCTATGCGCCAACCTACAGCGTGGTGCTGACCTTCGTGATCCTGATCGGCGTGCTGGCGTTCCGGCCACGCGGCATCCTGGGCAAGGCGGCTTGAGATGAGGCGCGTTCTGATGTCGAGTCACGGCCCATTGCGGTCGTTCGGTAGGAGTTCCGAAAGCCGACGTTCGCGGTGTGGAGCGCCCGAGCGGCTTGGGGTGCAGGCGCGGCGGGCCGGGTCCGGCGGTCGGCCCTGGGGGCCGACTACGCTGCGGTTCTCGGCCTGGGGGCGCGCCGTCCACTTAGCTCCGCGCACTCCGTGCGCTGCGCACAGCGCCGGCGAGTCAGTCTACGAAGCGCGCTGCGCGCGCCGCCCCCAGGCCTGCGATCCTCGCCGCCTCCCACGGTCCCGCCGCGCCCGCACCCCAAGCCGCTCTCCTGCTGGGTTGGTGGCATGCGGCACTTCGCAGTCCACCGCAGTCTCGCAAAGGCGCGGGCGGGCAGGCTGCAGCGCGCGTGGGAGGCGCCGGGCTTGGGCGGTTCGGGGGGCGGCGGGCCCGCAGGGCACGCTTCGTAGACTGACTCGCCGGCGCTGTGCGCAGCCCGCGCAGCGGGCGGAGCTAAATGGACGGCGCGCCCCCCGGGCCGGCCAAGGCCGGGAAGTCGGCCCCCAGGGCCGACCGCCGGACTCGCGCGATGCGGCCTGCCCACCCGCGCCTTTGTCGCGCTACACGTCGAACGTCCGCTTCGATCTGATGCCAACGTCCGCAGCGGGCCGCAACCGGCCACCTAACGGTGACCCGTTTCGCGCATCGCAGATCGTGCGAAGCGCAAAGGACATCTGACATGGCCGCCGCACACTGGCGCAAAGCCATGAACTCACAGGCAGCCGCCGCCGCGATGCGCCAGCGCGGTGGTTCGGTCCTGCCGGTTGCCACCTCTCCCGGCACGCCGGCCAACGACACCGCCATCCCCGGCTTCCGCTGGCCACGCCCCGCGCCGCGTCATTGGCTGGTAATGATCGGCTTGCTGGTGTTTCCGTTCATCGCCTCGCCCTTCATCACCTTCCAGGTCGGCGCGCAGTCGCTGGTGCTGGGCATGATCGCGTTGTCGCTCAGTTTCCTGGCCGGCTACGGCGGCATGGTCTCGCTGGCGCAGATGACGGTGGCCGGCATTGCCGGTTATGCGCTGGCGGTGTTCGGCCACAGCAGCAGTGCCGAGATCAGCCTGGGCTGGCCGTGGTGGCTGGCAGTGCCGGTGGCGATCGTCATCGCGGTGCTCAGCTCGGCGCTGATCGGCTGGCTGTCGGTGCGCACCGAGGGCATCTACACGATCATGATCACGCTGGCCATCGGCGTGGCTTTCTATTACCTGGTGCTGCAGAACTACAGTGTGTTCAACGGCTTCCAGGGTCTGCGCGAACTGAAAGCCCCCACTGTGTTCGGCGTGCAATGGCGCGCGCCGGTGCCGTTCTACGCGCTGTCGCTGGTGTGTGCGCTGGCGGCTTATGGCCTGGTGGCCTACGTCGTGCGTTCGCCGTTCGGCATTGCGCTGCAAGGCATCCGCGACAACCCGCGCCGCATGGGCGCGCTGGGCTACGCGGTGGTGGCGCACCGCGTCGCGGCCTACGCGCTGTCGGGGCTGATCGCGGCGGTCGGCGGCGTGCTGCTGGCCTGGTACAACGCGCTGATGTCGCCCGGCTCGGTGGGTACCGGCTGGCTGATCAACATCCTCGTCATCGCCGTGCTCGGCGGTGTCAAGCACCCGATCGGCGCTTTCCTCGGCGCGATCGTCTTCGTGCTGCTGCAGACCTTCGCGATCGACGTGATCGACCGCGAACGCTTCAACCTCGTGATCGGCGGCGTGTTCCTCGCCATCGTGCTGTTTTCCCCCGACGGCCTGCTCGGACTGTGGGCGAAATTGCGCTCGCGTTTCGGCTCACGGCAGGCCATCACTTCCCACCACAGGAGACGAGCGTGAAACTGACGACGAAGCGAATCTGGATCCATTCCATCGTGGGTGCCGCTGCGGCGGCAGCACTGTCCGGCGGCGCCTGGGCTCAGGGCCAGCCGGTGAAGATCGGCCTGCTGGCGACGCTGGAAGGGCCGTTTGCCGCCGGCGGTGCCGACGGCATGCGCGGCGCCGAACTGGCGGTCAAGGAACGGGGCGGCGTCGTGGCCGGCCGCAAGATCGAGATCATCAAGGCCTCGTCCGACGCCAAGCCGGACGTGGCGGTGAACGCCACCCGCAAGCTGGTCGAGCAGGACAAGGTCGACATCATGGTCGGCCCGCTGTCCGGCGGCGAAGGTATCGCGGTGAAGGACTACTCGAAGACCCAGCCGCAGGTGACCTTCATCAATGGCGGCTCCGGCGCGCAGGCCACGACCCTGGTCAACCCCAGCGCGAATTTCTTCCGCTTCAACACCGAGGGTGGGCAGTGGATGGTCGGCCTGGGTAAGGCGGCGCTGGCCAAGGGCTACAAGCGCACGATGGTGATCGCCGAGGACTATGCCTTCCCGTACTCGCAGGTGCAGGGCTTCATGGCTGAGTACTGCCGCTTGGGCGGCAAGGTGCCGGCCAAGGCCTGGGTGCCGCTGGGCGGCAAGGACTACTCGTCGGTGATCGCCACGATCCCGAAGGACGTGGATGCGCTGCTGGTGGTGCTGGGCGGCGCCGATGCGGTGAACTTCCTGACCCAGTACGAAAACTCCGGCGGCGACAAGCCGATGCTGGGCGGCTCGATCACCGTCAGCCAGGACGTGCTGAACTACAAGGGCAAGCGCCGCGATTCGCTGATCGGCACCTTGTCGGCCGGCCCGCTGGCCGACGCCTACGACGGCGCCGACTGGCAGGCCTTCGTCGCCGACTACCGCAAGACCTACCCGGTCTCGGCCGGCGGCTTCCCGAGCCCGAGCCTGTTCGCCTATGTCTACTACGTGAACATGAAGGCCGCGCTCGAAGGCCTGGCCGCAGTGAACGGCGACCTGTCGAACAACCAGGCCAAGTACCGCGAGACGTTGTCGAAGATGGTGCTGAAGACGCCGAACGGCCCGGTCAAGCTCGACAGCAACCGCCAGGCCATCGGCACCACCTTCGTCACCGAGGTCGTGAAGGACGCGCAGGGCAACCTGTTCAACAAGGTGCACAGCAAGGTCGACAACGTCGAGCAGTTGCTGGGCATGAAGCCCGACGAGTTCAAGATCGGCTCGCGCGACGTGCCCAGCTGCCCGTGACTGTGGACCCCCACGCTCCCTACCGGTCGCTGCCCCCCGGGGGGGCTCTCTCTGCGGACCGGCAGAGCCGGATCCGCGCGAGCGGCTTGGTTGGGGCGGCCGGGGCGCTGGCGGGCAATGATGCGCTGACGCTGGTGAACGTCACGCGGGCGTTTGGGGCCTTGCGGGCGGTGGACGATGTGTCGCTGTCGGTGGCGGCGGGGCAGAAGTACGCGATCCTGGGGTCGAACGGCGCCGGCAAGACCACGCTGTTCAACGCCATCACCGGTGACTATCCGCCGACCGCCGGGCGCATCATGTTCTTCGGTGAAGACATCACCGAGCTGCCGCCGCACGAGCGCATCCGCAAGGGCCTGCGGCGCACCTACCAGTCTTCGCTGCTGTTCCGCGACCTGACGGTGCGCGACAACCTGTTCCTGGCGGTGCGCGGCGTCAGCAGCGGCCGCTTCAGCCTGTGGCGGGCGCCGCGGGGCCATGCGTCGGTGCGGGCGACGCAGGAACTGCTGGACCGCGCGCGGCTGAGCCACATCGCCGACGTGCGCGTGGCCGACCTGGCGCATGGCCAGCAGCGGCAGTTGGAGATCGGCATGGCGTTGGCCGGCGCGCCGCGGCTGATCCTGTTCGACGAACCCGCCGCCGGGCTGTCGCCGGCCGAACGCCGCGAGCTGGTGGCGCTGCTGCGCTCGCTGCCCGCGCACATGAGCTTCGTGCTGATCGAGCACGATCTGGACATCGCGCTGCGGGTCGTCGAGCGGGTGACCGTGATGCACAACGGCCGCGAACTGCGCACCGGCAGCCCCGGCGAGATCGAGAGCGACGCGCAGGTGCAGGCGATCTACATGGGGAGCAAGCACTGAAATGAAGCCCCCACGCTTCCTTCGGTCCGCGCCTTGCAGGCCGCGCCGGGCCAATGGCCCGGCTCCTCGCCAGGCAGGAAGAGTCCACTGGACTCTTCCTGTCCGGGCTCGGCCCCCCGAGGGGGCCCTTGCTGCGGACCGGCAGAGCCGGATCCGCGCAAGACCTTGGACGGGATCCGTTTCATGCGGGGATCGCACGCGGTACTCCGCCGGCGAGGGACTGCCATGATGGCGTGGTTCGGGCGCCAGCACGATCGTGGCGACACCGTGCCCCGCGGCCCGGTGCTGGTCGTCGAAGGCCTCGATGTGTTCTATGGCCGCGCCCATGCGCTGCAAGGCGTCAGTCTGCAGATCGATCGCGGCGTGCTCGGCATCGTCGGCCGCAACGGCATGGGCAAGACCACGCTGTGCAACGCCATCACCGGGCTGGTGCCGGCGCAGGGCAGTGTCAGGCTTCTAGGCGAAGAAGTGCTCGGCCGCACGCCGAATCAGATCACCCAACGCGGCATCGCCTACGTGCCGCAGGGCCGGCGCATCTGGCCGTCGCTGTCGGTCGACGAAACGCTGCGACTGGTGGCGCGCCGCAAGCGCGATGTCGAGCGCATCTATGCGATGTTCCCGCGGCTGGCCGAACGGCGCGGCCATGGCGGCGGGCAGTTGTCGGGCGGTGAGCAGCAGATGCTGGCGATCGGCCGCGCGCTGCTGCTGAACCCGCGGCTGCTGGTGATGGACGAGCCGACCGAGGGCCTGGCGCCGGTGATCGTCGAGCAGGTGGCGCAGGCGCTGCGTGAACTGGCGGCCGAAGGCGAGATCGCCGTGCTGCTGATCGAGCAGAACCTCGGCGTCGCGATGGCCGTGGCCGATCGCATCGGCGTGATGGTCAACGGCCGCATCGCGCAGCAGATGCCGACGACGCAGCTGGCAGCCGATCGCGACTTGCAGGAAAGATTGCTGGGCATACGGTCTGGTGGACCCGACGACGAACCCGAGCCGATGACAGGCGCCGACGCCGACGCGCGGGCACCCACGCAGGTGCTGACCGTGCGGCGCGCGCATGGTGATGGCGCGCCGTCGCTGAACGACTTGGCGCCCAACACCGTGCGCGGCTTCACCCGCTGGAATGCCGGTGGCACCGCCGCGCCGATGACCGACATCGTGCGTGTGGCGCCGACCGCCGCAGCGCTGACGGTCCATCCGGCTCGGCCTGCCGCCGCCTCGCCGCAGGTCTTCGACTTCCCGGTCGCCGCCAGCAGCGCGCGCGCGGCCTATGTCGCCGGCACCTTCGACACCAAGGGCCGTGAGCTGTTCTTCCTGCGCCAGTGCCTGGAGCGGCTGGGTCTGCGGGTCGTCACGGTGGACTTGTCCACGTCGGGCAAACCATCACCGGCCAGCGTGCATCCCCGCGAGGTGGCACGCCACCATCCCCAAGGCGAAGCCGCGGTGTTCAGCAGCGACCGCGGCATGGCCATCGCCGCCATGGCCATCGCTTTCGAAGCTTATGTGCAGACCCGCCGCGACCTCGGTGGACTGATCTCGGCCGGCGGCTCCGGCGGCAGCTCCATGGCCAGCCAGGGCATGCGCGCGTTGGCCATCGGCGTGCCGAAGGTACTTGTCTCGACAATGGCCAGCGGCGACACCCGGCCCTACGTCGGCCCCAGCGACATCTGCATGATGTATTCGGTCACCGACGTGCAGGGCATCAACCGCATCAGCGAAAAGGTGCTGGCCAATGCCGCGCACGCGCTGGCCGGCATGATCGCCCACCCGGCGCTGGTGTCCGACACCACCAAACCGGCGATCGGGCTGACGATGTTCGGTGTCACCACGCCCTGTGTGCAGGCGGTGACGAAACGCCTAGCAGCCGCCTACGACTGCCTGGTTTTCCACGCCACCGGCGTCGGCGGCCAGTCGATGGAGAAGCTGGCCGACTCGGGGCTGCTGGCCGGCGTGATCGACGTCTCGACCACCGAGATCGCCGACGAGATCGCCGGCGGTGTGCTGTCGGCCGGCCCGACCCGGCTGGATGTCTTTGCACGCCACGCACTGCCGTATGTCGGCTCCTGCGGTGCGCTGGACATGGTGAACTTCGGCGTCTGGGACAGCGTGCCCGAGCGGTTCAAATCGCGCCGGCTCTACCGCCACAACCCGACGATCACCTTGATGCGCACGACGGTGGACGAGTGCCGCGCGATCGGCGCCTTCATCGCCAACAAGCTCAACGCGATGCGCGGCCCGGTGCGCTTCCTGATCCCCGAAGGCGGCGTCTCGGCGATCGACAAACCCGGCCAGGCTTTTCACGACCCCGAGGCCGACCGCGCGCTGTTCTCGGCCATCGAGCAGGCTTTTCGCAGCGGCAGCGACCACCAGCTGCAACGCCTGCCGCTGCACATCAACGACGAAGCCTTTGCCGACGCGCTGGTCGCGGCCTGGCAGGACATCTGCCGGCCGACTGCCAGCGCGCGGCGTGCCTGATCGAACAATCACACATTCACCGCACCATCATGCCTAGCATCAACCGCTCCACCTTGCTCGAACGCTTCCGCAAGAAGATCGCCGCGGGCCAGCCATTGATCGGCGGCGGCGCCGGCACGGGGCTGTCGGCCAAATGCGAAGAGGCCGGTGGCATCGACCTGATCGTGATCTACAACTCGGGCCGCTACCGCATGGCCGGCCGCGGGTCGCTGGCCGGCCTGCTGGCCTATGGCAATGCCAATGAGATCGTCTGCGAGATGGCGCACGAGGTGCTGCCGGTCGTCAAGCACACGCCGGTGCTGGCCGGCGTCAACGGCACCGACCCGTTCATGATCCCCGAGCAGTTCCTGCAGCGGCTGATCGCGCTGGGCTTCTCGGGCGTGCAGAACTTCCCGACCGTGGGGCTGATCGACGGCACGTTCCGCGCGAACCTCGAAGAAACCGGCATGGGCTATGCACTGGAGGTCGAGCTGATCGCGCGGGCCCATGCGCTGGACTTGCTGACGACGCCCTATGTCTTCAACGAGGCCGAAGCGCAGGCGATGGCCGGGGCCGGCGCCGACATCGTGGTCTGCCATCTCGGCCTGACGACGGGCGGGGCCATCGGCGCCGAGACCGCGCTGACCCTGGCCGATTGCATCGCGCGCATCAACGCCTGGGCCGCGGCCGCGAAGGCGGTGAATCCGGACGTCATCGTGCTCTGCCACGGTGGCCCGATCGCCACGCCCGACGACGCGCAGCAGGTGCTCGCGCAATGCCCGGCCTGCCATGGCTTTTACGGCGCCAGTTCGATGGAGCGCCTGCCGACCGAGCTGGCGCTGACCGAGACCACGCGGCGCTTCGTGCAGATCAAAAGATAAGGAAACACCATGTCTGGCTCGCAGTTCGGTAGCTTCCTCCTCGGCCTGATCGTCGTTGCGATCATCGTCGGCATCGTCGTCTGGCTGATGCACTGGCTCTACCTGCGCAGCTCGAAGGAGCGGGCCTTCGTGCGCACGGGGCTCGGTGGCCAGAAGGTGGTGCTCGACGGCGGCGCCTTCGTGCTGCCGATCGTGCACGACGTGATTCCGGTGAACATGAACACGCTGCGATTGGAGGTCAGCCGTGGGCGTGACAAGGCCCTGATCACGAAAGACCGCATGCGTGTCGACGTCATCGCCGAGTTCTATGTGCGCGTCGCCGCGATGCCCGATGCGGTGGCCGCCGCCGCGCAGACGCTGGGCCTGCGCACGATGGAGCCGGACCAGCTGAAGGAACTGGTCGAAGGCAAGTTCGTCGATGCGCTGCGCACCGCGGCGGCCGAGATGACGATGGAAGAGCTGCATGAACGGCGCGGCGCCTACGTCAAACGCGTGCGCGAGGCGGTGGCCGAAGACCTGACGAAGAACGGGCTGGAGCTCGAGGCCGCTTCGCTGACGCAGCTGGACCAGACGGCAATGGAGTACTTCAACCCCAGCAATGCCTTCGACGCCGAAGGCCTGACACGGCTCACCGAGCAGATCGAACACCGCAAGAAGCAGCGCAACGATGTCGAGCAGGACACGCTGATCGCCATCCGCAACAAGAACCTCGAGGCCGAGAAGCTGTCGCTGGACATCGACCGTGAGAGTGAATACGCCCGCCTGAGCCAGCAGCGCGAGGTCGAGATCGCCCGCGCACGGCAGCGCGCCGAGGTGGCCACCGAACGTGCGCAGCGGGAGCAGGCGGCCGAAGGCGCGCAGATCGCCGCGAAGCAGAGCATCGACACCGCGCGCATCCGTTCCGAGCAGACGCTGGAAGAAGAGCGCATCGGCAAGGAGCGCGCGATCCAGGGCGCCGAGATCGAGCGGCGTTTGTCGCTGGAGCTGGCCGAGCAGCAGCGCTCGATCGCCCTGGCCCGCGAAAGCAAGGTGCAGAGCGAGGCCCAGGCCGAAGCCGAGGTGGCCCGTGCGCTGGCGGTATCGGCCGAAGAGAAGGTGTTCACCGCCCGCGAGGTGGAAACCGCCGAGCGCAGGAAGGCCATCGAGCTGATCGCCGCGGCGCAGATCGCCGAACGCGATGCGCTGCGGCTGACCTCGGCCGCGATGGCCGAGAAGAGCGCCAGCGCCGACCGCGGTGCCGCGGTGCGCGCCCAGGCCGAGGCCGATGCCGATGCCGACAAGATCAAGTCGATGGCGATGCGTGTGCGTGCCGAGATCGAAGCCGAAGGGCTGCGCCTGATGAACGAGGCGCACAACATGCTATCGCCCGAAGCCCGCGTGTCGGCGCTGCGCATGCGGCTGGTCGAGAAGGCCGAAGCGATCATCCGCGAATCGGTGCGCCCGATGGAGCGCATCGAAGGCATCAAGATCCTGCATGTCGACGGGCTGGGCGGCTCGGGTGGCGGTGGTGGTGGGGATGGTGCCCATGGCGGCGGCAACTTCGCCGACAGCGTCGTCAATTCGGCGCTGCGTTTCCGCGCCCAGGCGCCGCTGGTCGACCAGCTGCTGCGCGAGATCGGCCTCGAAGGCGGCGACATCCAGCGCCTGGCCGGCGTCGCCAGCGGCGCGCAGGCCTCGCTGCCACCGGCCCCGACCAAGGCCACGAAGGAATAGCCGATGGTGCAGGTCTATGCCTCCAGCGTCATCGACGCCAGCGCCGACAGTGTTTGGTCGCGCATCCGTGACTTCAATGCGCTGCCGCAATGGCACCCGCTGATCGCAGACAGCCGCATCGAGAACAACCAGCCGGGCGACCGCGTCGGCTGCATCCGCCACTTCCATCTGCGCGACGGCGGCATGATCCGCGAGCGGCTGCTGGCGCTGTCGGACTACGAGTACAGCTGCGTCTACGAAATCCTCGAAAGCCCGATGGCCGTCGAACACTACATCGCGACGCTGAAGCTGACGCCGGTGACCGATGGTGGCCGCTGTTTTGCCGAATGGAGCGCGGAGTTCGATTGCGCGCCGGACCGCGAGCGTGAGCTGAGCGAAGCGATCGGCGGCGGTGTCTTCCAAGGCGGCTTCGACGCGCTGAAGCGGCACTTCGGATCGCGCTGATGACCGGCCGGGACTCACCCTGATCATGCAGCGCGTCGTGCGCTCGACCATCATCGACGCGCCGATCGAGCGCGTGTGGGCGGTGCTGCGCGACTTCAACAGCCACGACCAGTGGCACGACGCGGTGGAGACCAGCCGCATCGAAGGGGGCGAGCGCAGCGACCAGGTCGGCTGCATCCGCAACTTCACGCTGAAGGACGGCAACCGCATCCGCGAGCAGTTGCTGACTTTGTCCGACACCGACTACCGCAGCACCTACTGCATCGTCGAAGCCACCGTGCCGCTGCAGCGTTATGTCGCGACGATCACGCTGAAGCCGGTGACCGATGGCCGGCGCACCTTCTGGCATTGGGAGTCGAGCTTCGCGACGCCGCCGGGGCAGGAGCGTGAGCTGCACGACATGGTGGCGAAAGGCGTCTACGAAACCGGCTTCATGAACCTGCAGCGCCACCTGCGCCAGGGTGGCGACCTGCAGCCGCGCGGCAGCATCACGATGCCCACGGCCCTGCCGGTGCCGACGCGCCGCGTCGGCATCCGGCGCTATGGTGAGGCCGAGCTGCTGCAGCCCGAAGACGCGATGGCCGAGCCGCCCGCGGAGGGCGAAGTGCGCATCCGCCAGCGCGCGATCGGCATCAACTTCATCGATGTCTACCTGCGGCGCGGCTGGATGCCGGCGATGCTGCCGCTGGTGACTGGCGCATCGGCGGTGCCGGGCATGGAGGCTGCGGGCACCGTGCTCGATGTCGGCAGCCACGTCAACGGCCTGCTGCCCGGCGACCGCGTGGCCTACCTCGGGCCCGTACCGGGTGCCTACTGCAGCGTGCGCAGCGTGCCGGCCGATTGGGTCGTGCGGCTGCCGCCGGCGGTGGAAGACCCAGTGGCGGCGGCACTGCTGCTGAAGGGCCTGACCGCCGACATGCTGCTGCGCGACCTGGGCCATGTCGGCCCCGGAACGCGGCTGCTGGTGCATGCCGCGGCGGGTGGTGTCGGGCTGCTGGTGTGTGCCTGGGCGCGGCGGCTGGGCGCGCGCGTGCTGGGCACGGTGTCCACCGAACAGAAGGCCCGCATCGCGCGCGAACATGGCTGCGACGAGGTGATCGTCACGCGCGACTACCGTTTCGCCGACGCGGTGCAGCGTGCCTGCGGCGGTGCCGATGTGGTGATCGACGGCCTGGGCGATGCCGCCCGCGATGAGAACCTGGCCGCGCTGGCCCGCCGCGGCCACTGGATCAGCCTGGGCCAGGCCAGCGGGCCGCTGCAGCCGCTGGCACCCGATGCGCTGGTGGCCAAATCGCTGAGCTTCTCGCGGCCGGTGGTCTTCGACTACGTGGTCGAGCCGCGGCAATTGGCCGAACGCGCGCAGCGCGTGTGGAACGCGCTGGCCGACGGCACGCTGAAAGTCCCGCCGATCGAACACTTCGCGCTCGACGCCGCAGCGCAAGCCCATGCGCGGCTCGAAACGCGCGCCACGATCGGCGCGCTGATCCTGATCACATGACTCTCGGGAGAACACCATGATCGTCGGCATGAACCACTTCACCGTGATCGCCGAAGACGAAGAGAAGACACTGGACTTCTACGTCGGCCTTCTAGGCCTGACGGTGGGCCACCGGCCCGACCTCGGTTTCCCCGGCGCCTGGCTCTACGCCGGTGGACCACAAGCGGTGCTGCACATGTACTTCGGCCGGCCGCTGCCCAGCCAGCGCGCCGGCGTGATCGACCACATGGCCTTCACCGCCACCGACCTGCGCGCGGTGAAGGCGCGCTTCGACCAGCGCGGCCTGAAGTACGACCTGCGCCAGCAGCCGGGCGCCGGCACCTGGCAGCTGTTCACCTTCGACCCGAACGGGGCCAAGGTCGAACTGGACTTCGACGCGTCGGAGACGCTGTAGCGCTGCCGTCGGGTCAAGGCGTGGTATTTCGGAATTCAGGATGTTCGGATGCTTTGGCGTGGGGGGAGGGTGATAATTTCGGAGTTTGATGAATTGTTGGCGGCGAAGTCAGGGATATGGCATGATTTCGGAATTCAAGAAATAGGCCTACCAAGCATCAGCGGATGGTCACCATCCCGGGAATTCCGAAATGAGTCCTGCCCCTGCCCCTGCCGCAGCGCCCGAACTCCTGCGCATCACCGATGCCAGCGCCTTCGGACCGGCCATCCGAGCCCGTCGACGTGGGCAGTCGCTTCGCATCGACGACGCGGCCTCGTTGAGTGGCGTCTCGGTTGATCTGCTCTCTCGCCTCGAGAACGGCAAGGGCTCGGTGCGGCTGGACAAGCTGCTGGCGGTGTTGGACGGCCTGGGGCTCGCGCTCGTGCTCGGCCCCAAGGACCATCCTGGGATGCAGTCCGCCTCGACGCCCGGCGGCGTTGCGGACCAGCCATGAACCCGACAATCGGCCCCGCCATCGACACGCTGAATCCCCCCCACGTGCTCCATCTCTGGGCCGACGACCGAAAGGTGGCGACACTGGGCCACGAGGCCCTGAACGACCGCTGGTCGCTGGACTACGACGCGGGCTGGGTTGCGATGCCGCAGGCGTTTCCGCTCTCGCCTGCATTGCCGTTCGATCCCGCGGCCGAAGGCTATGCCGCCGGCGCGGTGAAGCGCTTCGTGGAGAACCTGCTGCCCGAGGGGCGTGCGCTCGACATCACGGCCACCACCTACCGCGTGTCGAAGTTGAACATCTATGCGCTGATCAGCGCGCTGGGGACCGAAACCACCGGGGCGTTCCGGTTCTGGCGTCCGGATGAAGTGCCTCCCAGCGTCGCCGCCGTGCCACCGCGGGAAGTGACCCGCGAGGAGCTGGACAGACGACTGGCCGAGCGCGACGACGTTCCGCTGGCGGTCTGGGATGGCAAGCTCCGCCTGTCCATCGCCGGCGTGCAGGACAAGCTGATGGTCTACCTGGACCGCCCGCTCGACGATGGCGGACGCCTGTTCCTGGTCGAGCCGCCGTTGGCGTCGACGCACATCCTCAAGCCCGAGCCCGGCCGGCCGGTGACGCCGCATCTGGTCGTCAATGAACACTACTGCATGTCCCTGGCGCGACGCATGAAGCTGCCGGTGGCCGAGGTGAGCATCCTTCGCACACCCAGGCCGGTGCTGGTTGTCGCTCGATTCGACCGCGTTGTCGTCGAAGGCGCGGGACAAGGCGGCGAAGGGCCTCAGGTGCAACGCCTGCACATCATCGACGCCTGCCAGGCTTCGGACCTGCCCGCGAGCTGCAAGTACGAGCGCAACCTCGGCAGCGGCGAACACGTGCGCAACATCCGCGAGGGGGTGAGCTTCGAAGTGCTGTTCGCGCGCGTGGCGCAGACCGTGAACAAGGCCTTGGCCCGCATGACCCTGCTGCGGTGGGCCTTGTTCCAGTTCCTGATCGGCAACAGCGATGCCCACGGCAAGAACTTCTCGTTTTACGTGCGTCGCCAGGGGCTCGACCCGGCGCCCTGGTACGACCTGGTCAGCGTCGCGCAGTACCCCGGCATCGACCATGAGCTGGCCATGGCCTGGGGCGATGCCTTCTCGCTGGCGGAGGTCGGGGCGTTCCAGCTGGCCGACTTTGCACAGCGCTGCGGGCTGGACAAGCTGCTTGTCAAACGCGAGGCCACGCGGCTGGCCAGGCTGGCGATCGAATGCGCGCCGACGCAAGCGCTGGTGGACGACTACATCGATGACAGTGAGCGCGCTTTCGCGGGCCGGCTCCGTGATTTCGTCATGGCGCAGGCCACGCGGCTGATCCAGATCGCCAGCGAGGCCGGCAAGGTCAGGCCCGAGTTCTTGTAGCCCGGCGCCGGCACCTTGTCGTGCCCGCCTGCCGCCCGAGCTCAACCCGCGGCCAGCGCCGCCGCCGCGTCCTCGTCGAGTGCGCGCCCCAGCCGCAGCAGCCCGTCGACCTGCGCGGCGCCCAGCGCTTGTTCCGCCGCCTGCCAGGCACGTTCTAGCAGTCCGTTCTCGCCGCGGTCCGGTGTCGCCCCCCGGGCTTCGAAACGCTGGCGCACATGGCCGACGAGGCGGGCGGCCGCCTCGAAGCGGCCCTGGGACGCGGCCAGCCAAGGCATCGAGGGCAGCGGTGCCAGCGCGTTGAAGCGGCGGCTGACGGCGCACGCGCGCGGCACCAGCGCGCGCGCCTCATCGAGCCGGCCGATATCGGTCAGCGCTTCCAGCAGCCCGGCCAGCACCCAGGGCAGGTTGGCGTTCTCGTCGCGGTTGCGGCGGTCGATGCGGCTCAGCAAGACCCGGCCGCGCTCGGCCGCCTCGGCATGCCGCTGCAGTGCGTTGAGCGTGTTGACGACATTCGATTCGGCCGTCTCGACCAGATCGTCGGAGCCCAGTTCCTGTCCCAGCGTCACTTCGGCCAGGCGGCCTTCCAGCACCGCGGCGTCGTCGCCGCGCACCAGCGCGGCCTTGGTCAGCGCGCCCAGCAGCCAGAAGCGTTCACGCGCCGTCGGCGGCGGTGTGGCCGCGGCCTGCGCCTGCAGCGCCGCGCAGGCTTCGTCGAGCTCGTCGCCGGCCTGCTCGATGCTGCGCACCCAGACCACCGCGGCGAACAAGGCCTGCATCGGCTGTTGCAGCGGCTGCCACAGGGCCAGTGCGCGGCGCGCCGCCGTGCGGGCCTGCGGGTCGCCGAGAAAGGTAGCGGTGCGCGCCATTTCGGTCCACCAGGTGGCCTGCACCTCGGCCGGCAGCGCCTGGCCGGCCGACGAGACCATGGCCGGCTGCAGCGCGCGCAACCACTGCGTGCACTCGTTGCGCCAGACGTAGAAGGTGCTGATGCGCGCGGCACGCGCGGTGAGCAGCGCCGCCTGGTGCAGGTCGTGCACCCGTGCCCAGCCGATGGCCTCGCGCGCGTTCTCGATGTCGGCCATGTACAGCTGGGTCGCCACGTCGCTGGGGGTATAGCGCATGAACCAGGCCGTCAGCGCGCGCGCATGCTGCCGGCGCACGGCCTCGAATTCGCCGTCTGTTTCGGCCATCGCCTGCCGGGCGAAGGCGCGCATCGTGTCCAGCAGGCGGTAGCGCGGCGGGTCGTCGGCACTGACCGTGACCAGCGAGCGGTCGGCCAAGGTGGCCAGGCCGTCGATGACCGCCCAGCGCGCCGGGCTCTCCGGTGCTTCGCTGCCATCGCCGATCACGGCCA